>NZ_RHQP01000026.1:0-83596 GCF_003935465.1 Pseudomonas sp. o96-267 | reverse complement strand
TTCGCCCCCGCGCTCACCGACAGAGTGATTCTGCCGGCAGCACGGGGAGGTCGCTACTTTTTCAACAGAATCGGCCGATAGCTGTCTATCATGCGGTCGTCCACACCCTGGCCATCATCCACGGCCAGCACCATCAAAGGCATGGCTAAGGCACTTTGTGACCAGTACGGTGCTGTCGGGGACGCGCCTCGGCACAGATGGTCGCGACTCCCAGCTTGCTTTGGTCGCCCAGAGGCTAATGGGGTTATTGCCGTTCAGGTCTGGGGTGTGGAATCTGTAGGGTCTTGATGCCGCCGCTACCAGAACGAAAAATGCCCCCGACGCTGGCGCATCGGGGGCCTCTGAGTGGCGCGCGAACAATCAGAACGCGGTTTGCACGCGCACGTAGAAGGTGCGGTAGGTGCCTTCCTCGGTCAGGCTGTTGCTTTCCAGCAGGCCATTGGCGCCGTAGGTCGTGGCGCGGCTGTCCTCGTTCTGGGCGAACAGGTTGAGCACCGACAGGTTGAGGCTGGTGTTCTCGCTGAGTTGGGTGCGCGCGGAGATATCGACACGGCCGACCGCATCCTGGTCGTTCTCTGCCGTCTGGCCCGAAGTCAGTCGATACTTCTGGTTGTAGCCGCTGTTCCAGTTGTAGTTGATGCCGAAGGTGGTGCGCAGGCTGGCCAGGTAGTAGTCGGCGCCGGCGTTGAACAGATAGTCCGGCTGATCGAGGAAGCGTCGGGTTTCACCAGTGGCTTCGCTCTTCAGGCGGGTGTGCACGGCGGTGGCGTTGGACCATAGCGTCAGTTGCGGCAAGCCGAGCACATCCATTGGCGCGCGTGCTTCCAGTTCCAGGCCGCTGGCCTGGCCGTCGCCGGCGTTCTCCGGGCGGCTCAGCCAGCGGCCGTTGTTCTGCTCGCTGAGCACGTTTTCGATCTTGTCACTGAACTGGCGGTGGAACAGGTTGGCCGAGAGCAGGCCACGCTGGTCGTTGAAGAAGTGATCCAGCCCCAGGTCGACGCCCCAGATGGACTCTGGTGTCATCCCCGGGTTGCCACCGGTATCGGGCCGGGCCAGGGTGCCGGAGTCAGTGGTGACGGTCGGGCTCAGCTCGCGCAGATCGGGCCGGCGCAGCGTGCGGGCGATACCCAGGCGCCAGTCGGTGTTGGCACTGAGATGGCCGAGGTAGCTGATCGACGGTAGGGGGCTGAGCTTGCTGGTCTGCTGCTTGGCGCCGTTGAAGTCGCGGGTGCGGGTGTGGGCGTCTTCCAGGCGCAGGCCGTAGGTCAGGCTGTCGCCCCAGGGCAGCAGCCAGGTGTCCTGGGCGAACAGGTGGGTGATGTCCTCACGGATCTGGTAGGTGCGCGCGGCATTGATGGGGCGGACCACGCCATTCTCGATGTTGCTGTTGTCTTCCTCGCGGGTCTCGCGACGTGCCCCGGCGCCCCATTCGAGGCTGTGGGCGTCGAGCAGCGTCTTGACCTTGAGGGTGGGCGAGACCGAGGTCATGTGGATGTTCTCGTCACGCAGGCGCGTGCGATCCAGGGTGCCGTTGGCCCGGTAGCGTTTGGCGTCGCGGGTGGTGTCCTCGTCGGCCTTCTGCAAGTCGAGGCTCAGCAGCAGCTCGGTGTCATCGCTCCACTGGTGCGTCCAGTCGCTGAGCAGAGCCAGGTTGGTACGCTTGCGTTCGCGGTCCTCGAACTCGGTACGACGCACCGCGTTCTGCGCAGTTTCCAGTTCGGCGGCGATGTCGTCGCGGTACTCGGTGGTCTTCAGGTAATCGAGCTGGAAGTTCAGGCGGTTGTCGTCGTTCAGGCGCAGCTCCAGCGACGGCAGGAAGTTGCCCTGCTCGAAGCGGCGCTCGTTGATGCCCAGTTCACCGCCATTGGCGCCGCTGTTGCTGAACACCAGCGAGTCCTTGCTTTCGTTGCGGCGCTGCAATTGCACGCCGCCGGCCAGGTTCAGCGTGACGTTGTCGTTGCCCAGGCTGTAGAAGACGGTGGCATCCCCCAGGCCACCGTTGCTTTCCATATGCCCGGCACCGATGCCGATCTCGCCATTACCGCTCTTGGCGCGTTGCTTGAGAATGATATTGACGGTACCTGCAGCGCCCTGGCCCTCCTGGCTGGCCAGTGGCGAGCGGATGATCTCCACGCGCTCGACCAGCGAGCTGGGGATGCGATCCAGCTGCACGCTGCGCTTGGAGTTGGCATCGAGGATGCGTCGGCCATTGACCAACACCTGCGCATACTCCGGGCCGATGCCGCGCAGTTGCACTTCACGGGCACGGTTGGCGCCGGCGAAGGAGACGCCGACCAGACGGCGAAGGGCATCGCCCAGCGGCTGATCGCCAAACTGGTTGAGTTGCTCGGCCTCGATCACCGTTTTCGAATTGCTCGCATTGCGTCTTTCCGCGTGGGCGCGCTGCACGGCGTCCTCGATGGGGGCGCTGGAGATTTCCATGGCTTCCAGGCTGATGACTTGGGCAGCAAGCGGTGCGCTGCAGCTGGCGAGCAGAAGGCCCAGCAGAGCGTTCTTATTCCTGTTGTGCATGATGGCTCTTATCGTTTCAGATTTAATTAATGATAATTATTACTAAATGTATAAATCAATCATGCGCATAAGTATTTTGTGAGGAGGCGGGCTGAGGTCTGTGGCCGAGATCGCGGGACTGATCGATGAAAGCTCCAGACGAAGCCCCCGTCGCGGTTAGTATTGGCTGATCGATTTTTCACTGCCTCTGGAGCCTTGTATGACCGCTTCACTGCCTGCCATCGCCTTCGCCGGTATCGGCCTGATGGGTCTGCCGATGACCCGTCGCCTGCTCGCTGCCGGCTACCCGCTGACCCTCTGGAACCGCACGCCGGACAAATGCACGTCGCTGCTGGAGCAGGGCGCGCACCGCGTGGAAAACCCTGCCGATCTGTGCCGCGATGCCAATGTGGTGATGCTGTGCCTGGCCAATACCGAGGTGGTACGCGAGGTGGTATTTGGTCCGGGTGGGATCGTCGAAGGGGCAAGGCCGGGGCAGCTGCTGGTGGATTTCTCCAGCCTGGAGCCGGCTGCTACCCGTGAGATGGCCGCTGAGCTGGAAGCGCGCACCGGTATGCGCTGGGGGGATGCGCCGGTTTCCGGCGGTACGCCAGGGGCCGAGGCCGGTACCTTGGCGATCATGGCCGGTGGTCGCGAAGAGGACGTGGAGCGTATACGCCCGATTCTCGCGCACCTGGGCCAGCGCCTGACGCGTATGGGCGAGGTCGGCGCGGGGCAGGTGACCAAGGTGTGCAATCAGATGATCGTCGCCTGTAACGCCCTGGTGATCGCCGAAGTGGTGGCGTTGGCCGAGCGCTCTGGCGTCGATGCCAGCCTGATCGCTCCAGCACTGGCCGGTGGTTTCGCCGACTCCAAACCGTTGCAGATTCTGGCGCCGCAGATGGCTGCCAGCCAGTTCGAGCCGATCAAGTGGCACGTGCGCACGCTGCTAAAGGACCTCGATACGGCGGTCAAACTGTCCCGCGAGCAGGGCAGCGCCACGCCCATGAGCGGCCTGGCCGCACAGTTGATGCGCCTGCACGGCAGCCAGGGCAATCTGGAGCGCGACCCAGCTACCCTGGTGGAAATGTTGCGGGAGCAATGCCCATGAAGATCGTTGCCAACCTGTCCATGCTGTTCACCGAGCTGCCACTGCGCGAGCGTGTGCTGGCGGCAATGACGGCGGGTTTCGAGGGTGTGGAAATTCAGTTCCCCTATGAATTGCCAGCGGTCGCGCTGAAAGAGGTGCTGGAGTTGACCGCGCTGCCGTTGGTGCTGATCAACGTGCCTGCGGGCGATCTGATGACCGGTGGTCCCGGCCTGGCCAGTGTGCCGGCGCGACAGGTGGAGTTCGACACCGCGTTGCAGGAGGCGCTGACCTACGCTGCCATGGCGCGCCCGGCCTGCATCAACGTGCTGCCCGGTCGCCTGGCTGAAGGCGTGAGTCGCGAGCAAGCGCTGGATTGTCTGGTCGCCAACCTGCGCAAGAGCGCCGAGGCCTTCGCGGCGCTGGGCATTCGCGTGCTGGTGGAGGCGATCAACCCCATCGATATGCCAGGCTTCCTGATCAATACGCCGGAGGATCTGGATGCGCTGCTGCGCGCGGTGGATCACCCGAATCTGGCGGCGCAGTACGATCTCTACCACATGGCGCGCCAGGGAATCGATGTAGCGGCAGGCATGCGCATGCTTGCTGGACGCATCGGCCATGTGCAGTTCGCCGATATGCCGGGGCGCGGTGCGCCAGGTACGGGTGAGTTGGCCTTTCCGGCGCTGCTCGGTGCGTTACGTGACAGCGGCTACAACGGCTGGCTGGGCGCCGAGTACAAACCGGGCGAGGTGGGCACGCAGGCCAGCCTCGGCTGGTTGGCGCAATGGCAGCAGCGCGCATAGGGGCGCTGGGCGGGACCGGCGATGGGTGTTTGGCTCGATGCGCATGGTGCAACCTACGGCGTATCGGCGTATCGGCGTATCGGCGTATCGCGGTTCGGGTAGGGTGCGCCGCGCGCACCAGATGTTTGCCTCAGGATCCTAGAACCGCGTGCCGACCCGTTCCAGCGGCCGGTAATGCGGTGGGAAGAGGGCGACGATTTCCTCCAGCGGTACTGGTTTGCTGAACAGATAACCCTGCACCTGATCGCAGTCGAGCTCCTGCAGGAACGCCAGCTGTTCGGCGGTTTCCACGCCTTCGGCAACGACCTTCAGGTGCAGGGCGTGGGCCATGGCGATGATGGCGTGGACGATCTCGCGGTCCTGACTGGAATGGGCGACGTCCTGGATGAACGAGCGGTCGACCTTCAGCGTATCCAGCGGTAAGCGGCGCAGGTAGGCGAGCGAGGAATAGCCGGTGCCGAAGTCGTCGATGGACAGGCTGACGCCCAGCGCGCGAATGTTTTCCAGCAGGCCGATGGCGCGGTTGATGTTGCTCAGCAGCGCGCTTTCGGTCACCTCCAGTTCCAGGCAGTGAGCGGGGCAACGGGTCGCGTTCAACAACTGCTCGATGCGCCCGGGTAACTGATCGTTGGCCAGGTTCAGGGCCGAGCAGTTGACCGCGATCTTCAGCCCGGGATAGCCCATGTGATCGAGGCTGTTGAGGTCCAGGCAGGCGCGGCGCAGCACCCAGTTGTCGAGCACGTCGATGAAACCGTTAGCCTCGGCGATGCCAATGAAGCGTTCAGGGGTGAGCAGGCCATGCTGCGGGTGATGCCAGCGCACCAGGGCTTCGAGCTTGCTCAGCGCGCCGCTGCGCAGATCGATGATCGGCTGGTAGTAGAGAATCAGCCCGTCGTCCTGTTGCAACGCCTGGCGCAGGTCTTCTTCAAGTTGCAGTTCGTACGAGGCTTTCTGCTTCAGGTGCGGGTTGAAGAAGTGCACCACATTGCGGCCGCTGCCTTTGGATTGATACAGCGCCAGATCGGCATGTTTGAGTAGTTCGTCGGCGCTGCTGCCGTCCTGTGGGAACAGGCTGATGCCGACGCTGGTGGTCATCACGATCTTGCGCCCGGCCAGGCCAATTGGCTCCTTCATGTGCTCCAGCATGCGCGCTGCCAGGGCGCGTGGGTCGGCGGTGCTGTCGAGGCTGGCGACCACGCAGAACTCGTCGCCGCCGAAGCGCGCGATGATGTCGCGCTCACGCAACGCGCTGCGGATGCGCTGTGCCACCACGCGCAGTAGCTCGTCGCCGGCATCGTGGCCAAGGCTGTCGTTGATGCGCTTGAAATGATCGACATCGAGAAACATCACCGCCAGGCTGCGGCCGGTCACCGCGTGCTCCTCCAGCGTGGCAGCGAATACCCTGTTGAAGCCGCGGCGGTTGAGCAGCTCGGTCAGTGGGTCAAAATGTGCCACTTGCTCCAGCGAGGCCTTGGCCTGATCGAGCTGCACCAGCAAGGTGTTGACCCGCTGCAGGTCGCGCTCCTTGTCGTCGAGCTTGCGCCCGATCCAGGCTGCGGCCAGGCTCAGGCTGAGAATCAGCAGGGTGATGGAGGCGACGATCAGCACCAGTTGTACGCTGTTGTCGGCGCTGCGCAATTGCAGTGCGGTTCCGTCTGGCACCACCAGGTTGAGCGCGGCCATGCCGGTGTAGTGCATCGAGGCGATGGCGGCGCCCATCACCAGCGCTGCCGAATATTTCATCCAGCGCTGTCGACGCGGCGAGCCGTGGCGTACGTAACGGTTGAGCAGCAGCGCGGCGAAGCTGGCGCTGATGGCGATCACGATGGACAGGGTGAACAGGCCGCCGTGGTAGTAGGCCTGAGCATCCGAGCGGATCGCCGCCATACCGCTGTAGTGCATGGCGCTGATACCCAGGCCGATGATGCTGGCGGCCAGCAGCTGTCGGCTCAGGCCGGGGCGCGGCATGACCATGTAATAAACGGCGAGAAGGGCAGCGGCCAGGGCCACCAACAGCGACAGCACCGTGGTGGCAAGGTCGTAGCGAATGGCGACAGGTGCCTGGAACGCCAGCATGCCGATGAAGTGCATGGACCAGATGGCACCCGCCAGGCACAGCCCGCCGAGCAGGCCCCAGACCTGGCGCATGCTGCGCCGTTGCACCTGATCGAGGTGCTTGGTGATGGTCAGCGTGCTGAGGCTGCCAACGCTGGCGATGACGCATGACAGTGCCACCAGCCAGGGATCGTGTTCGCAATTGAGCAGGAGCTGGCCCTGCTCGGGTAGGTCGGCGAGAAAGCGGATCGACAGTCCTTCCATAGCCATCTCCCGCCTAGCGGCAGTGTAAGTGCCCTAGTCAGTGAAGCACAGGCACGCTCGTACCACCTATTTTCCGTAATCGTTGAGCGAGATCACCCGGGTCTTGCCGATGCGGTGGCGATAGATTTCGCGCAGGTACTTGATCGCCTGTTTGACGCTTTCGCGCGACAGGCGAATGTCGTTGATCGAGACGAACTTCTCGGCGTCGTGGATCAGCTCGCGGTACTTCTTCTCGTACATCGGTTTGATCGCGTACCAGTTGGTGTCGAGGATCTTCGCCGGGTCTTCGTGCTCGTTGAGCATGGCGTCGAGCTGCGCTTCGTTGAAGCGCTCGGAGACGATGAAGTCGAGCATGGCGTCGTCCAGGCTGTCGTCGAAGCGGTACTGGTCGCGGCCGAAGCAGCGCTTGATGTAGGCGACGATCAGGGTCAGGAAGTCGTCCGACAGGCACGGGCTCTTGACGATCAGGGTGGTCAGCGAGAGGTTGGCCGAGGCGCCGATCACCAGTGCGTAGCGCTTGAGCGTGGTGTTGGGGAAGAGGTTGTTGAGGTGGGTCTTGAGCCGGTTCAGGTCCATGTAGGACAGCTTGTAGTCCTTGGGCAGGGAGACGATCGAGACCACCGAGGAGCAGTTCTTGAAGAAGTGCAGGTCGCTCAGTTGCGTGGCGTCGTAGCCGCTGGACTTGTACTGCTCCAGCGCCTGGCGATAGCGCTTGGACTCGATCGGCAGCAGGCTGATGCCCTCGATGGCCTGAGTGACCTTGTTGAAGTGCGGCAGGTCGATGGAGCGGAAGAACAGGTCGTCGATGTTCAGCCGTGGCGGGCTCTGTTCCTTGTCCAGTACGCGGAATTTCTCCGACAGCTGGGCATGCTGTTCGGGCACCACGGATTCGGCGTAAGCCACGGCCACCGGGCCGGCCAGGCTCATGAACAGGTCGTTGGCGTCGAGGCGGATGGTCTCGCCGATGTCGATGCCGGCGCGGCGGAAGTAGTTCTGGTCGTAGTCGCTGGTCACCGCCTGGGCAGTGAGGATGTTGAAGATCTGCTGCGAGATGTACTGGTTGGCGTGGCGCTCCATGGCGGTCACGTCGATGTTGTGGATGCTGCCGTCACCGCTCTCTTCGGCGTAACGCATGATGTCGTTGGAAATGAGCATCATCGCGTTCCATGGGCGGATGCGGCGCATCACGCTTTCGGCGCTGTTCTGCTCGTTGTCGAAGTTGTAGGAGAAATCCCATTCCTCGGCCAGGTACTTGCACAGCAGGCGGCCGGCGTTGATGTGCAGGGCTTCGGACATCTCGCTGCGCTGGTCGGAAATGTTCGGCAGGATGCAGATGCCACTGGTGAAGATCGGCTCGAAGACGAAACCACGTTCGCGTTCGGCCTCGCCATCGTCCGGCGTCTTGCTGTCGAAGGTCTTGCTCATGTAGGCGAACTGCTGCGCCAGGCCGAACTCCGAGGCCATGCCCGAGCCGGTGCCGCCGCCAGCACTGAAAATGTAGAAGTACAGCCGCGATTGGTTGGCCTTGATCCCGCAGGAGTCGATCAGGTAGCTGTGGATGAACTTCCAGTCTTCGTTGGAGAAGCGCTGGGTGTCCTTGTTGAGGATGATCTTGGCCAGATACTGACCAAGGATCGGCGCGTTGCCGGCACCGCCGGCATGCACCTCGGACAGGTCCATGATTTTCATCTTGCTGTAATCGTCGAGAAACCCACTCATCTCGCCCTTGCGCGAGAAGCGGATGCGCCCGGCGATGTCCTTGTCCAGGTCGCCGAGCATCACCAGCGGTTCGATGAGGAATACCGGCTTGCTGCGTTTGCTCGGGGTGCGCAGCAGGTTGCTGCGAATCCAGCGGCTGGGGCGTGAGGCCTGCTCGATGGCGGCGGTGGCTTCGCTGTGAAACTCTTCCAGATAGAACTGCCGGGCGTTGTAGACCAGCGAGGCGACGTCCAGGGCGATGTTCGAGCCGCAGCGGCCAAGGCCGATCAGGCACACCGAAGGAAATTGCTGGATACGGCTCGACTCGCCCTCGTCCAGTGGTTCAGCCAGCGGGAAGACCATGTTGCGCAGGCCGTCGAGGTTATCGAGGATGCGTTCGATATCGCGTTCGGTGAAATACAGATACTGCTCGCCGGTTTCACTCAACACCGGCAGCGCGGGCGGCGCCAGCAGGTTATCGGCGATATCGGCCAGTGTGGCTTCCTTGGCGGGGGCTACGGCGTCTTTTTTTGTTTTCATCGGTGACAGTCCGGGCGAGTCAGTGGGGTGTTGGCCATTGGCCATAAAATGACCAACCCCATTGGTTCTAGCACGGAAAAAAGCACTTTGCCTTATTACCGCCGGATATTAGGCAGATTGGCATCCAATGCCATCGATTTGCATAAACCAAGCAAATGGTCGCAGACAAAACCGGGCAGAGCCTCTAGATTGCGCATCACCCAGCGTTCGGTGGGTGGTGCCAAGGTAGGTGCCACCGCAGTAGGCCGCACGCGGACAACAAAAAGGAAACCTTGTCGTGCAGCCCCATCAGCAAGCCTCGAATGCCTGGCGCATTCTTTTCCTGCTTTTCCTGGCCAACCTGTTCAACTTCTTCGATCGCACCATCCCTGCCATCATCATCGAGCCGATCCGCCTGGAGTGGAGCCTGAGCGACCTGCAGCTCGGCCTTATCGGCACCGCCTTCACCATCGTCTACGCCCTGGCCGGCATTCCGCTCGGGCGTATGGCCGACACCGGTGCACGGCGCAAGATCATGGGTTGGGGCCTGGCGGCCTGGAGCGGCTTGACCGCGCTCAACGGCATGGCCTGGAATTTCTGGAGCTTCCTGCTGATTCGCATGGGCGTCGGTATCGGTGAGGCCAGCTACGCGCCGGCGGCCAACTCGCTGATCGGCGACCTGTTCCCGGCGCACAAGCGCTCACGGGCCATGGGCATCTTCATGCTCGGCCTGCCGCTGGGCCTGCTGCTGGCATTCTTCACCATCGGCGCCATGGTGCAGGCCTTCGGCAGTTGGCGTGCGCCGTTTCTGATCGCTGCGGTGCCGGGGTTGATCCTGGCGCTGTTCCTGTTCTTCATCCGCGAGCCGGCGCGTGGTGCGGCGGAGGCCGTACGCGTCAGCAGCGCACCGGTGGACAAGCCACTGCGCAAGGTACTGGCGATCCGCACTTTCTGGTGGCTGGTGCTGGCCGGGCTGGCGTTCAACTTCGCTTCTTATGCCTGCAACTCCTTCATGGTGCCGATGTTGCAGCGCTATTTCGGCCTGGGCCTGCAGAATGCAGCCATGGCCACCGGGGTGATCGTCGGGCTTACCGGCCTGGTCGGCCTGACGGCTGGGGGCTGGGTCGCCGACAAGGTGCATCAGCGCTGGGGTAATGGCCGACTGCTGTTCGTGGCTTTCAGCATGCTGGTGGCTTGTATCTGCACTGGTTGGGCGCTAAGCGCCGGGCGGATCGAGACGGCTGTGTTCGTCGGGGTGTTCAGCCTGGGCTGGCTGTTCTCCTACAACTTCTATACCTGCGTCTACACGGCGATTCAGGACGTGATCGAGCCGCGCTTGCGGGCGACTGCCATGGCGTTGTTCTTCGCCGGTTTGTATCTGCTGGGTGGCGGGCTCGGCCCACTGGCAGTGGGTTGGCTGTCGGACCATTACGCGCAAGCGGCGATGCAGGCAGCGGGTGCCAGCGAGATGAACGAGGCGTTCAAGGCCGTCGGGCTGCATGACGCCATGATTCTGATTCCGGTAGCGCTGTTTCTTACACTGCTGGCGTTGCTGCAGGCGGCGCGTTGCTTCCAGCGTGATGCGCTACGCATGCGTGAGGGACTGGCTGCTGCTGTGGCGTGATGGTTAGGCGGTGCGCAAGGCACACCCCACGGTTTCGGTGTGAAACCGTGGGGTGGTACATCCGCCAGAGCGGTGGATCGGTAAAGCGTGATCCACCCAACGGTGCTGCGGAGGTAGGGTGCGCCATGCGCACCCATTGCTGCAGACCTCAGGGCACCAGCAGAATCTTGCCATCACGCTCGCCGCTGGCGGCAGCGGCTACGGCCTCCTTGATGTGCTCCAGGTCGTAGGTGGCTGCGACGCGGGTCTTCAGTTTGCCGCTGGCGATCAGTTGCACCAGCTCGCCGAACACCTTCATCTGTTGCGCCGGGCTGGCCTGCTGGAACCACTTGGCCAGCCAGAAACCGCGCAGGGTCACATCACGGAACACGAAGGAGGCCGGCGATACCTGGCAGGCCTGGCCACTCATCATGCCGTAGTTCACCAGCACGCCGCCGTTGGCCAGGGCCGCTGCCAGGTTGTCGGTGCTGACGCCGCCGACCGCGTCGATACCCAGGCGAACTTCAGCGCCGCCCGTGGCTGCGCGCACGCGCTTGGCCAGGTCCGGGCCATCGACCAGCACCAGGTCACCGCCCTCGGCCTCGACACCGGCAATGGCCGAATCACGGCGCACCACGTTGATGGTCTTGAAACCGCGCAGCTTGGCCAGTTGGATCAGGTAGCTGCCGACACCCGAGTTGGCGGCGTTCTGGATCACCCAGTCGCCCGGCTTGAGGTCGACGAACTCGCTGAGCAGCAGCGAGGCGGTGGGCGGGTTGACGGTAAGCATGGCCAGTTGCAGCGGGTCGGCATCCGGCAGCGGGATGAGTTTCTCGGCCGGGGCGTTCAAGGCCGTGACCCAGGTACCGCAGCCGACCGGCAGCAGCACGGTCTGGCCGACCTTGAAGTTGCTGACGCCTTCACCGAGCGCCTCGACCTTGCCGACGCCTTCGTTACCGCCCACGGCCGGCAGTGGCGGCAGCATGCCGTAGGCGCCGGTCAGGGTCAGTACGTCGGACGGGTTGATCGGTGCAGCCAACACCTTTACCCGCACCTGCCCGGCAGCGGGCTCCGGCAGCTGCAGTGCCACTGCGCTGATCACATCCTGCGGCACCGGGCCGCGCTGTTGGTATTCGGCTTTGAGCATGGTCTTGGTCTCCTGAAGGCAGGCGCAAAATGCGTGCAGCCAGTCTAGCCTCGATAGGGCAAAGCGGAATGAATCAGCCGGCATCTACTCTGGTTATGAAGGTGGTCAGGCGTCTATGCTCTGGCGGGTCCGATAACGAGGTAGACGATGGTCAGATGGTGGCTGGGATTGATGCTGGCGTGTCTGAGCGCGACGGTTGCGGCCGAGGTGCTGCATGTCGGCTTTGGTACGCACAAGCCGCCTTATGTCTACGAAGGTGAGCCGCGTGGCCTGGAGTATGAATTGGTGGAGCGTGCCGCGCGTAACGCCGGTTTTGAAGTGACCGCCTATTACGCGCCGATAGAGCGCCTGCACCTGATGCTACGCCGCGGTGAGATCGACGCCATCACCACTACCCACGAGCGCAGTGGCGTGCAGGCCTTCTATTCGGACGTCTACATCCATTACCAGAACGTGGCAGTGGCGCTGGCCAAGCGTGGTTATCACATCGAGCAGATCTCCGACCTCAGCCAGTACGCGGTCAGCGCCTTCCAGCGTGCGCGACTGCTGATGGGGCCCGAGTTCGAGCGCATGGCCATGAACAACCCGCGCTATCGCGAGGAGGCGCTGCAGATTAATCGCAACCGTCTGCTATACAGCGGCCGCACCGATGTGGTGGTGGGCGACGAGCGCATCATCCGCTACCTGGATCGCGAGGTGAACGACCAGGTCGACGTCACCCAGCCACTGGCCTGGTTCGAGATATTCCCGCCCACGCCATACAGCGTCGGCTTTCGCCGGGACGAACAACGTCGGCGCTTCGACGAGGGGCTACGCTTGCTGCGTGAGTCCGGCGAATACCAGCGCATCGAGCAGCGTTACCTGACGGACTGAAACCTGAGGAAACTTTTACGGGGCTGCCACGGTTGAGGGGCTGTTGCACTATTGCCGCTTGTCTGACGCCTGGAGACGCCATGATGCCGCGCCTGAAACCCCTCGCAGCCCTCGGTCTGGTCGCCCTGTTCGGTTACCAGTACAGCTTCGCCGAAGATCGGCAACTGAGCTCCGAGCTGGGGCCGCTGAACGTTCACACCGTCGCTGAAGGTCTGGCCAACCCCTGGGCCGTCGCCTTTCTACCAGAGGGGCAGGGCTATCTGGTGAGCGAGCGGCCAGGCGCCTTGCGCCGGGTAAGTGCCGAAGGCGAAGTATCCGAACCACTGCGCGGCGTGCCCAAGGTGTTCGCTGTTGGCCAGGGTGGCTTGCTCGACGTGGTGTTGTCGCCGGACTTCGCCAAGGATCGCCTGGTCTATCTGTCCTACGCCGAGGAGGGCGACGGCGCCGCAGGTACGGCGGTAGGGCGCGGCAAGCTGTCGGCCGATGCCACGGCTCTGGAAGGCTTCGAGGTGATCTTCCGCCAGCAACCCAAGCTGTCCAGCGGCACGCACTTCGGCTCGCGCCTGGTTTTCGACCGTGACGGCCATCTGTTCATCGCCCTGGGCGACAACAACAATCGCCCCACCGCGCAGGACCTCGACAAGCTGCAGGGCAAGCTGGTGCGGATCTTCCCGGACGGGCGCATTCCTGAGGACAACCCCTTCATCAGCCGCGACGGCGCGCGCGAGGAAATCTGGTCCTACGGCCATCGCAATCAGCAGGGCGCAGCACTCAATCCCTGGAGTGGCCGCTTGTGGACCCATGAGCACGGCCCGCGTGGTGGCGACGAAATCAACATTCCCGAGGCCGGCAAGAACTACGGCTGGCCGCTGGCGACCCATGGCATCAACTATTCGATGCTGGCGATTCCCGAGGCCAAGGGCAAAACCGTGGAGGGCACCGAACCGCCGCATCATGTCTGGGAAAAGTCACCGGCCATCAGCGGCATGGCCTTCTACGATGCCGAGCGTTTCCCGGCCTGGCAGCACAACCTGTTCATCGGCGCGCTCTCCGGTCAGGCGCTGATTCGCCTGCAGCTCGACGGCGACAAGATCACCCATGAGGAGCGGTTGCTGGAATCGCTGAACGCACGGGTACGCGACGTACGGCAGGGGCCGGACGGCTATATCTATGTGCTGACGGATGTGCCGAAAGGGCAGTTGCTGCGCCTGGGGCTGGCGAGCGAGTAAAGCAGGATGGGGAGAGGCTGGGTGCGCATCGGCGCACCCGAGGCGATCACTTCTTGCTGATGGTGATCTGGCGAGTGCCGCCGTAAGTCTGGCCGCTGACGCCCTTGGCGATCTGCTGGATCTCGCCGCCGCCCTGCAGGAAGGCAGCAATCTGCGCCTCGATGGACTCGCGGGTTTCCACGGCAGGGGCGGGTTTACTGACTTTGCTGGAGGAGGACTTCACGCGCAGAGTGGCCATGACCTTGATCTCTTTCAGATGGGCGGCCGGCCATTATGCCTCAAGCAGCCTCTTTCTGCTTGGTTAATCGCCATGATGAATACCATAACGCCGCGCATGGGCGGCTTTTCGCGACAATTTATGGCTTGTTTCCCAGTTACTTACGCCACCAGTCGACCGGCCGTCGATTCGCCACACCGTCAGCCCGGTCGCGGATTAACTCGGGTAGAATGGCCGGCTGTTTTAGTGAGGTGAAACGCGATGGCCTTGATTGGGCGGATGAATTCTTTGCAGGTGGTCAAGCACACCGACTTCGGTCTGTACCTGGACGGTGGTGCGGACGGCGAAATCCTCCTGCCCAAGCGCTACATCCCCAAGGACACGCCGAGCGAAGTCGAGGACTGGCTCAACGTGTTCCTCTACCTCGACAGCGAAGACAAGCTGATCGCCACCACCCTGAAACCGAAGATCCAGCTCGGTGAGTTCGCCAGCCTCAAGGTGGTGGACATCAACCGCGTTGGGCTGTTCTTCGACTGGGGGCTGCCCAAGGATCTGCTGCTGCCGCATTCCGAAGAGAAGCGCCCGCTGCAGATCGGCGACTACTGCGTGATCTACCTCTATCTGGACAAACGCACCCGCCGCCTCACCGCCACCGCGCGCCTGGATCGCCACCTGGACAAGGTGCCGGCCAACTACCAGGTCGGCCAGGAGGTCGATCTGTTGGTGGTCGAGCGTACCGATCTCGGCTTCAAGGCCATCATCGACGGCAAGCACTGGGGCCTGATCCACAAGAACGAGCTGTTCAAGTTCATCCGCAGCGGCATGCGCGAGAAGGGCTACATCAAAGAGCTGCGCGCCGACGGCAAGATCAGCCTGAGCCTGCAGCCCATCGGTCATGAAGCCGCCAGTGGCCTGGCCGAGCAGATCATCGAACGCCTGCGTGCGCAGGGTGGTGTACTGCCGCTGGGTGACAAGAGCCCGCCAGAGCTGATCTCCGAGCATTTTCGGGTCAGCAAAGGCAACTTCAAGAAGGCCATCGGTGGTCTCTACAAGCAGGGGCTGATCCGCATCCACGACGACCGCATCGAACTACTCGACAGCTGATGCTCCAGCGACTTGAGCGCGAGCGTGGCAACTCGCATAATGCCGACGTTTTCCCGCCGGTGTAGCTCAGTCGGTAGAGCAGCGCACTCGTAACGCGAAGGTCGTAGGTTCGATTCCTATCTCCGGCACCATGTCCAGCAAAGGGTCAGCTTCGGCTGACCCTTTGTCGTTTCAGGTATGAAAATTCCCTCGTGTTGTTGTCAAAGCCGGTGTGATGATGGTTTTCGGGGTTCAGGCGGGCGATGCCTGGCCCCGCTCAAATGGGAGGTACTCATGTTGATTCGTTCGCTTGTGTTGATCCTGGCTGCGATGTTGGCCGGTGCTGCGTTCGCTGATCAGCCGCAGACCATTCGCGTCATTCCCAAGAGCTACGTCAGCCCCGGTGCCAGCGGCAGCGTTTCGGGCTCGTCGAGTTATGAGCAGCACAACCTCTATGGCGGGCAGCGTCTGCCGCAGGGCAGCGTGCGTCAGGAAAGCAGCTATGGCAGCTATTCCAGCGAAACCCGTGGTGGTATTCGCCAGAGTACCGAATATCCATATCCGGGCGGGCTGATCATCGAACGTCAACCGGGCAGTGGCAGTTATCAGCAACAGCGCAGTCGCTGATCTATCAGGGGTTGGCGGCAGCCTTGTTCTGATCGCCCGGCGCATCGGCGATCACCGCGCGATTGCGCCCCTCGCTCTTGGCTCGATACAGGCATTCATCGGCGCGCTGCAACCAGCCTTCCCAATGCTCGCCGCCATGCAGAATGGCGCCGCCAATGGAGACGGTCACCGCGCCGCCCGGGCTCCGCAGTTCATTGGCGACCCTGCTCAGCAGGTTCTGTGCGGCGGTGCGCAAGCCTTCTGCCTCGGTATTGGGCAGCAGCAGCAGAAACTCCTCGCCACCAAAGCGGAACAACCGGTCTTCCTTGCGTGAGCAGCGTTTGATCAGCTCGACGAAGGCCACCAGCACCTGGTCGCCGACGTGATGACCGAAGCGGTCGTTGATCTGCTTGAAATGGTCCAGATCCATCACCAGCAGGCCGTAGCTGTCGCTGTGGCGGCGATGGCTGGCCATGGCGATCTTCAGTTCTTCGTTCATCGCCCGGCGGTTGCGCGCGCCGGTCAGCGGGTCATGAATGGCCAGCAATTGCAGTTGGTCGCGCTGGGTGCGGGTGCGGAACGCGAAGATGAAGCTGAGCACGCTGGCCATCATGCAGGTGACCAGGAACGACACCATCTGGTAATGACTTTCGAACACGCTGCCCGGCACTAGCAGGGCGTGGCTGACCAGGCTGATCAGCACTACGGAGGTTGCCAGCAGCGCCTTGCCAGGCGTGACCATGAAGAAGTTGAAGAGAATAAGCGGATAGATCCAGAACAGGCCGTTGACCCCCAGGTTGATGGCGATCAGCGTGGCGCCGACGGAGAACACGGCGGCCAGGTAGATACCGGGTTTGACCGTGTCGCGGGTGAACCAGGCGTAGAGCACGGCGAACAGTGTGGAAAAGACGATGACGGTATCGGCGATGCCGACCAGATAATTGCCGTTGAGCAAGCGGTAGACGGCGTATGGGGAGATGCCGATGACGCCGAACAGACCCATCAGGGTGATGATCGACAGCTGGAAGTCATTGCGCAGGCGCTTCAGCAAACGAGCAGTCTGGGTAGCCATAGCGTTTCTTTTCGTTGTTATGGAACAAGCATGCAGAGCTTTGACCGCTAATGGCAAGGGGCATTCCTGAGCAAAGTGCCAGTATTTTTGCCCTTGGCGACAGGTTGCTCAGTGGATACGCAGCGCGATAAGCGATTTTCCACGCTGGTAGCGGGTCAGCCGTTGGGCTAACTCGGTCGGCAGGCTCTGACAGCTCTCGAAGCCCAGGCGCTGATAGAAGGTGTGCAGCTCGGGGTGACAGAACAGCCAGACTGGCTCGGGATGTAGCGCCAGGCTGTGACTGAGCAACGCCGCTGCCACGCCTTGGCGCCGCAGCGCGGGGGCGACGAACAGGCCAGTCAGCCACTGTCCTCCCGCTACAGGACGAAGGCTCAGGGTTGCGACGATCTCGCTGGCGTTTTCCGCCACCCACAGTTCATCCCCCGCCTGGCTACGCATCGGCGAGCGGTGGTCGCGGTAGAACTTGTCGACCAGAGGTCGCAATTGGAGGGGCAAGCGGCGAAAACGCGGTGAGGTCATGGGTTCAGGTGGCGGATCTGGCGGCTTATTTAACCATCGCATTTTGGTTAACGGTTGCGCATTTACGGCCTTGCGGGCGGTGACAGCCCGTTCGCGTCGCCGCATCATGGGGAATCGCATTTTGCTCAAGGATTCGCCGCGTGTCTCAGTCCTCTCCTGTATCCGTGGTGTTCGCTGCGCAAAGCGTTGCCGGCCAGGTACGCACGCATAACGAGGATGCTCTGGTCTGCCGTCCCGATCTGGGGCTGTGGGCGCTGGCCGACGGCATGGGGGGGCACGAGCGTGGCGAGGTGGCCAGTGCCTTGGCACTGGAGGAGCTGGTGGGCGCCGTGCAAGAGGGCGAGGAGCTACTTGCAGCGGTGCATGCAGCCCACCTGGCTATCGCTGCGGCGGCGCAACCTGTTGCGGGCGAGGCGGGCATGGGCAGTACTCTGGTTGCCGTGCGCCTGGACGGGGATGAGTTCGAGTTGGCCTGGGTTGGTGACAGCCGCGCCTATCGCATCGGCAGCGAACATATCGAGCAGCTCAGTCACGACCACAGCTGGGTCCAGGTCATGGTCGATGCTGGCCAGATGAGCACCGAGGAGGCGCGTGAGCACCCACGGCGTAACGTGATTGTGCAGTGCCTGGGGCAGGTTGGAGACGCACCTGATGTCGGCCTGCTGCGCGTCCGACTGGCGCCGGACGAACTGCTGCTGCTGTGCAGCGACGGGCTGACCGGTGAGCTGGACGACGCCGCTATCCAGCGCTGTTGCGCTGAAGCGGCCACGCTCGAAATGATGGTCGAGCAACTGGTGGGGCTGGCCAATAGCCATGGTGGCAGAGACAATATCAGCTGTATCGTCCTGGGCCTTGGCCCGGCTGCCGAACCCCGTGAAGCGTCGCCTCTCGGCCTGCTGCGCAAGTTGTTCAAATCCCTTAAACCCTGAGCGCCAGTCGAGCCGCATGAGCCAGCCCTCCATCAGCGTACCCGGTTACAGCATTCATCACCGCCTCGGCAAAGGCGGCATGGCCGAGGTCTATCTGGGTACCGAGCAGGCGCTGCAGCGCCAGGTGGCGCTCAAGGTGCTGTTGCATCGCGAGGACGCAGCCTTCACCCAGCGCTTCATCAAGGAAGGCCATACCGTCGCCTCCCTGCAGCATCCTTCGATCATTACCATCTACCGCATCGACCAGTTGGACGATGGCCGCCATTTCCTCGCCATGGAGTACCTGGCAGGCGGCGATCTGGCTCAGTACAAGGGCCAGACTCTGGAGCCGGCGCGTGCGCTGCGCATCGTCCGGCAGATCGCCAGCGCCCTGGCGCTGGTGCACGACAAGGGCCTGGTGCACCGCGACATCAAGCCGGGCAACATCCTGTTTCGTGACGATGGCACTGCGGTGCTCAGCGACTTTGGTGTGGCTAAGGAGCTGCAGCTCGACAGCGAGCTGACCCAGTCCGGCATCGCCGTTGGCAGTCCGGCCTACAGCAGCCCCGAGCAGGCGCAGTGTCAGACGCTGGACGCACGCAGCGACATCTACAGCCTGGGCGTGATCCTGTTGGAGATGCTCAGTGGGCATAACCCCTTTCGCGGCGGCAGCTACACCCAGACCCTGATGAACCAGTTGCAGCTGCAAGCACCGCCGCTGCCGGAATCGCTGGGCGAGTTGCAGTGGTTGCTCGACCGCATGCTGGCCAAGGATCCGGAAGATCGCTTCGCCGACTGCCACGTGCTGCTGGCCAGCCTCGATGAACTGCAGGATGCCGATCAGGACCAGACCCGTCTGAGCCCGGCCGTCAGCCTGCCGCCTCGTCCATCCCGGCGGCGCTGGCTGCCCTGGGCCGTGCTTGGTCTGCTGTTGCTCGGTGTGGGTGGCGCAGGCGGCTACTACTGGCAACTGCAGCAGCGTATCGCCGGGTTGCTCGTGCTCGCTGAAACGCGCCTGAGCGAGGGGAGTCTGCTGACCCCGGCGCAGGACAACGCCGACTATTACTTTCGTCAGGCGCTGGCCCTGGACGAAGACAACGCCCAGGCCAGCGATGGCCTGCAGCGTGTGCTGCAGGCCCGTATCCAGCAGTATCTCGAGCTGGCCGAGCAGCGCCTTGGCGAAGACTTGCTGGTTCTGCCCGAGGACGACAGTGCGGTGTATTACTTTCGCCAGGTGCTTGGCTGGGAGCCCGACAACCTGCTGGCCCTGGCAGGCATCAATCGCGTGGCGCAGCGTTTTATCGAGCAGAGTGAGGCGGCATATGCGCGGCGCGAATACAACCTGGCGCTGGAGCAGATCAAGCAGGGTCTCGAGGCCGAACCCGACAACGAACGGCTGCTGGCCCTTTATGACAGCCACGAGCAGCGCGTGCGTCAGGCCGCGAGCCGCCCACGCAGCGCTCAGCCAGCCCAGCAAAACCCGATCAAACGTCTGCTGAACAACCTATTCGACTGACCCGAGGCGACCACGATGCTAAGACTGCAGTTCCTGGATAACCGCCAAGCACCCATCTGGCTGACCGACGAACGTTTGACCATCGGCCAGGACAGCCGCAACCAACTGGTGCTCGGCGATGCCGGAATCGCCAGTTTCCACGCCGAGATCCGCCAGGACCACGGCTATTACTACCTGAGCGATGCGGGTCAGGGCGCAACCTGGGTCAACGATCAGCGCGTCGGTACACGCTTTCAGCTACGCGATGGTGATCGTTTGCGCCTGGGCGCCGTCGAGCTGCAACTGCTCGACCCGGCGAAAAGTGCGGCCAGGCCCGAGGCCGCGGCGCCGCGCTGGTTTCTGCAGGTGATTCAAGGCGAACACCAGGGCCGCAAGTTTCATGTCCATGGCTCGATGACCTTCGGCCGTTCGAGCAAGTGTGAGCTGTGCTTCAGCGATCTGGAGCTGTCGCGCCGGCATTGCGAGTTCTTTCTCAAGGACGACGTGCTGGAGGTCAAGGACCTCGCCTCGGCCAACGGCGTGCTGGTCAACCAGCAGAAGGTCAGGACCGCCGTGCTGCAACCGGGTGATCAATTGAAGATGGGCACGGTGACGCTATTGGTGATCGGGCCGAAGGTCAGCGTAAGTGATGCGCCTGACGAGGATGCCACCCAGTTCATGCGTGTGGCGGACCTGCCGCCAGCTTTGGCTGCCAAGGCAGCTGGCGGCGGCGCTACGCAGATCGCCCCGGTACCGCAGGCGGCACGCGTCAGCGCCAAGCCTGCGCCGGCAGCGGCCAACCCCCTGCGTGCGGCTCAAACCCGGCCTGTACCTGTTGTCGCGCCACCTGCGGCCAGTGCGGGCAAACTGTGGCTGGGCGGTATCGTGTTGCTGCTGATCGGCGTGGGCCTTGGCGCCGTTTCGATGCGGTTGTTGGGCTGAGCTGGGGCACCCGCTCGTAATGCCGTTGGGCTGAGCTCTAGAGGACCCTAGGATTACCACCAACTGTGCGTATGAGGTGCGCATGGCGCACCCTACGGAGCGGGCATATTTAACCCGCTACGAGTACGCGAATCGCTTCCAGGCGCAGAGCGGCCTTGTCGAACATCGCCAGGCTCTGTTCGCGCTGCTCGCGCAAGGAGTCGATCTCGCTGTCACGTACGCTCGGGTTGACCGCGCGCAGGGCGACCAGGCGCGCCAGTTCTTCGTCCAGTTCGGCGATCAGGCGGCGTTTGGCCTCGGCGACGCGCTCGACATGGCGCGGCATGACCTTGGCTTCGGCGTCGTTGATCTGCTTGGCCAGCACGTCGCGCTGGGCCTGGACGAATTTGTTGGCGCTGGCGCGTGGCACGCTTTCGAGCTGGTCGTTGAGCGTCTCGAAACCGACCTTGGCGGCCAGGTCGTTGCCATTGGCGTCGAACAGGCAGCGCAGCGCCGCTGGCGGCAGGAAGCGCCCCAGTTGCAGTTTGCGCGGGCCGACCACTTCGCTGACGTAGAGCAACTCCAGCAGCACGGTGCCAGGCTTGAGCGCCTTGTTCTTGATCAGCGCGACGGCGGTGTTGCCCATCGAGCCGGACAGCACCAGGTCCATGCCGCCCTGCACCATGGGATGTTCCCAGGTGAGGAACTGCATGTCTTCGCGGACCAGGGCCTGCTCGCGGTCGTAGGTGATGGTCACCGCTTCGTCGTCACCTAACGGGAAGCTGGCATCCAGCATTTTTTCGCTGGGGCGCAGGATCAGGGCGTTGTCGGAGTGGTCTTCGCTGTCGATGCCGAAGGCGTTGAACAGCTCTTCCATGTAGATCGGCAGGGTGAACTGGTCGTCCTGCTCGAGGATCGCCTCGACCAGTGCTTCGCCTTCACCGGCGCCGCCGGAGTTCAGCTCCAGCAGTCGGTCGCGGCCGCTGTGCAGCTCACCTTCCAGGCGGATGCGCTCGGCGCTGGCTTCGTCTACCAGCTCTTGCCATTGGCCGTCGTCGCCGTTTTCCAGCAGCGGCAGCAGGCGCGGGCCGAACTGGTGCTGCAGAGCGTTGCCGGTTGGGCAGGTGGCGAGGAAGGCATTCAGCGCCTGATGGTACCACTGGAACAGGCGCTCCTGCGGGCTGTTCTCAAGGTACGGCACGTGCAGCTGGATGCGGTGCTTCTGGCCGATACGGTCGAGACGACCGATACGCTGCTCGAGCAGATCCGGATGCGCCGGCAGATCGAACAACACCAGGTGATGGGCGAACTGGAAGTTGCGGCCTTCGGAGCCGATCTCCGAGCAGATCAGCACCTGCGCGCCAAATTCTTCGTCGGCGAAGTAGGCCGCCGCGCGGTCGCGCTCGAGGATGCTCATGCCTTCATGGAATACCGTGGCCGGGATGCCGGAGCGCACGCGCAGGGCGTCTTCCAGATCCAGCGCGGTTTCGGCGTGGGCACAGATCACCAGCACCTTGAATTTCTTCAGCATCTTCAGGGTGTCGATCAGCCACTCGACGCGCGGGTCGATGCGCCACCAGCGTTGCTCTTCGTCGACATCGTCCTGCGCCTGGTAGCTGACTTCCGGGTACAGCTCGGCATGCTCGCCGATCGGCAGCTCCAGGTATTCGTCCGGGCTCGGCAGCGGGTAGGGGTGCAGTTCGCGCTCGGGAAAACCCTGCACGGCGGCGCGGGTGTTACGGAACAGCAGGCGGCCGGTGCCGTGGCGGTCGAGCAGTTCGCGTACCAGGCGAGCGCGGGCTTCGCTGTCGCCAGTATCGATGGCGTCGAGCAGTTTGCGGCCTTCATCGCCGAGGAAGCCGCCGATGGCATCACGCGCCTGGGCGCTGAGCTTGTCCTGATCGAGCAGTTCCTGCACGGCTTCGGCGACTGGGCGGTACTGACTGCTTTCAGCGCGGAAGGCCTGCAGATCATGGAAGCGGGCTGGATCAAGCAGGCGCAGGCGGGCGAAGTGGCTGTCCTGACCGAGCTGTTCCGGGGTGGCGGTGAGCAGCAGCACGCCGGGGATGACCTCGGCCAGTTGCTCGACCAGCGAGTATTCGGCGCTGGCCTGCTCCGGGTGCCAGACCAGGTGGTGGGCTTCGTCGACCACCAGCAGGTCCCAGCCGGCGGCGAACAGAGCGTCCTGTGCCTTCTCGTCGTCCTTCAGCCACTCCAGGGCGACCAGCGCCAGCTGGCAATCCTCGAAGGGGTTGCTGGCGTCGCTCTCCATGAAACGCTCGGCGTCGAACAGGGCGACGTCGAGGTTGAAACGGCGGCGCATTTCCACCAGCCACTGGTGCTGCAGGTTTTCCGGCACCAGGATCAGCACGCGGCTGGCGCGACCGGAGAGCAACTGGCGATGGATCACCAGGCCGGCCTCGATGGTCTTGCCCAGGCCCACTTCGTCGGCCAGCAGTACACGCGGGGCGATACGGTCGGCCACTTCGCGGGCGATGTGCAACTGGTGGGCGATCGGTTGCGCACGCGCACCGCCGAGGCCCCAGAGCGACGACTGCAACAGGCGGCTATTGTGCTCCAGGCTGTGATAGCGCAGGGCGAACCAGGACAGCGGGTCGATCTGGCCGGCGAACAGGCGGTCGCTGGCCAGGCGGAACTGGATGAAGTTCGACAGCTGGGTTTCCGGCATGGTGACCGGCTGATGCTGGGCATTGAGGCCGTGGTAGACCAGCAGGCCGTCGACGTCTTCGACCTCCTGCACGGTGAGCTTCCAGCTCTCGAAATGGGTGATCTCGTCGCCCGGAGCGAAGCGTACACGGGTCAATGGGGCATTGCGCGTAGCGTACTGGCGGGTTTCGCCGGTGGCCGGGTAGAGCACGGTGAGCAGGCGGCCGTCCTCGGCGAGGATGGTTCCCAGACCCAATTCCGCTTCGCTGTCACTGATCCAGCGTTGCCCCGGTTGATATTGCGCCATGCCTGTCTGTCTCCCGCGTGAAAAAGCCGGCTATGTTAACGGATGCGGCGCCGCGGCCAAAGCGGTCGTGGCACTATTGCCGTGCGGCTTAGTCGAAAGTGTAGCGAGCACCGGCTAAAGTCGCGGCTCACGGGGCCGACAGCCTGACCAAAGGAGGTGCTGTAACGTGCTACCGCCTATCCCCCATAGCCTGGTGCCAGTCACTGCCACACAGGACGTGATCAAGCCCAAGCCCGAGATTCCGCCGGTGACCCCGGCCGAGGGCAGCGCCAAGGAAAGTGCGCTGAGCCTGGACAAGCGGCACCCGCAGGAAACCGAGGAGCTGCTGCGCGAGGAGCAGCGCCGACGCCAGCGGCGTGGCTACACTCCGGAACAGCTGGCCGAGGCCGAGCCAGAAGAGGTGGAGCAGACGCTGGGCGATCTTCCGCGACAAGGACTTTGGGTGGATGTGGAAGTCTGAGAAACTCTTTTCATTCTTTTGTGCGTAGATCGTCATGCTGTTCGCCGACCCCTTGCCCGCACTCGCCGATGCAGAGCTGGACTACCTCCCCGGCTGGATCGACCCCGCGCTCGCCGACAGCTGGCTGCATACGCTGGTCGAGCAGACGCCCTGGCAGCAGCCGGAGTTGTTCATCCATGGTCGCTATCATCGAACACCGCGGCTGACGGCTTGGTATGGCGATCCCGAGGCGCGTTATCGCTATTCCGGGAAGCTTCACGAACCCTTGCCCTGGACGCCGCTGCTGAGCGAGATTCGTCAACGGCTCGAGAAAGAAGTCGGGCAACCGCTCAATGCCGTACTGCTCAACCATTACCGCGACGGCCAGGACTCCATGGGCTGGCACAGCGATGCAGAGCCAGAGTTGGGGCGCGATCCGTTGATCGCCTCGCTCAATCTGGGCGGCAGCCGGCGTTTCGACCTGCGCCGCGTCGGCAGTACGCGCATCGAACATTCACTGACGCTGGAACACGCTTCGCTACTGGTCATGCGCGGGCCGACCCAGCATCATTGGCAACATCAAGTGGCGAAGACGCGGCAAGCCTGCGCGCCACGCCTGAACCTGACCTTTCGCCTGATTCGGTTTCCGCTATGAGCAATGACGACAAGCTGATCGATTTCGCCGCCGAGCGCGACAAGCGTATCCATGATCTCAACGATAAGCGCCTCAACGAGATGCGCCAGGTTTTCGAGCAGGTATTGCCGATCGGCAAGGCCAAGAAGAAGTCCAAGAGCAAACCCAAGAAGCGCTGAAACTCCCACCGTTTGTTCGTCATGCACGGCTGCCAGGCCGTGCTTCCCGCCTCGCACCCTCTCGATTTCTTGACCTGGGTCAGTATTCCCTCCGGCCTGGTCGCGCCTGCTCGTCAGCCATTGACCCAGATCAATTTTCCCGCTGCCAGCGCTGATAACGTGAAGCCATCCCAGACAGACAGGCACAACAGGAGGCAGCCATGTTCGTCGATACAGTGGTTCTCGCCGGAGTCGGCACCGTTCTTCTGATGGTCGCGTTCTTCGGGGGTGTTGGTTACTTCATCTGGAAGGATGCTCACAAGCGCAAGCAGAGCTAACCCTTCCAGTTCACTGGGCACGCAAGGCAATTCGGGCGACTTCGGTCGCCCGTTTTTTATTTGCACGTTGACTGCCTGGGTGTATGGCGCCTTCTGGACATAAATACTTAGCTAGCTAATAATTGAGTTTCGCACGGAGGCGGAACCCAATCGCTACAGCTATGTTCAGAGTTGAGATTTCTTCAGGTAGCCATCGTGCGTGATTCCTTGCTGGCGTTTCTCGCGCCAAGCTCGCAAGCCGTTCAATTTGCCATCAAGACCCTGCTCGGCGGCGGTCTGGCGTTGTGGTGTGCGTTGCGTTTCGGCCTGGAGCAACCGCAGTGGGCGTTGATGACCGCGTTCATCGTCGCCCAGCCGCTGTCCGGCATGGTGGTGCAGAAGGGCCTGGCGCGGCTGCTCGGTACGCTGGTCGGCACCTTCATGGCCGTGGTGATGATGGGGCTGTTCGCCCAGGCGCCGCTGCTGTTCATACTGGCGTTCGCCTTGTGGTTGGCGTTGTGTACGGCGTCCTCGACCATGTTGCGCAGCGCCTGGTCATATTCCTTCGTACTGGCTGGCTACACCGTGGCGATCATCGCCTTGCCGGCCATCGGCAAGCCGCATGTGGTATTCGATGAAGCCATCGCCCGCTGCACGGAAATCTGTCTGGGCATCATCTGCGCCACCTTGAGCAGCGCTTTGCTCTGGCCGCAGCGCGTCGAGCGGCAACTGGCACAGCAGGCGCGCAACGCCTGGCAGGCCGGCGTTGCGGCTTCGCGTCAGGCGCTGGCGGGTGAGGCTGATTCGCGACAGGGCTTGCTGGAGGTGCTGGCGCGGATCGTCGCCGTCGACGCCCAGCGCGAGCACGCCTGGTTCGAGGGTGCCCGTGGTCGCCAGCGTGCCGTGGCGTTGCGGGTGTTGAGTCGTGATCTGCTCGGCATGTTACGTCTGGCTCGTGGGGTGGCGCGGCAGTGGCGGCAACTGAGCGGTGTCGAGGCGCAGGCGGTCGCGCCCTGGTTGCAGGTGGTGGACGAGCGCTTGCAGCAGGAGCAGCCAGCGGGCCTGCTGGAGTTGGTCGAGCAACTGCGCCAGGCCGCGCAGGACGATGAACTGAGCAGTGGCCAGCAACTGTGTCTGGAACGCTTGATGGTGCTGCTGTTGCGTGTCGAGGACGCCAGCCACGCGTTGCGCGCGGTCGAGGAGGGCAAGGCTCCGGCAGATGCACCGCGCGCCTTGTCCTGGCATTACGACTGGCAGACCGCACTGGTGTATGGCTCACGCAGCGCGCTGACCTTTCTGGTTCTAGCTGCGTTCTGGCTGGCCACTGGCTGGACCCACGCCACCGGCGCGCTGCTGCTGGCATGCGTGGTCTGCAGCCTGTTCGCGCGACTCGAAGCGGCGCCACAGATCGGCATGATGTTCCTGCGCGGCATCTTCTACGCGCTGCCGGTAGCGTTCTTCGTCGGCCAGATTCTGATGCCGCAGATCGATGGCTTCGTGATGCTCTGCATGGTGCTGGGCGTGCCGCTGTTCTTCGGCGTGCTGGGCATGGCCAAACCGGCGACGGCCGCGACCTCGACCTCGTTCTGTCTGCACTTCATCGTGCTCTGCCTGCCGGCGCCGGGTGTCGGCTACAACGTCGAGTTTTTCCTCAATGAAGCGCCCGGAATGCTGATGGGCGTGGGTTGCGCAGTGATGGCGTTCAAACTGGTGGTGTTGCGCAATCCGGTCTGGCATGGCCGGCGTCTGATGCAGGCGATCCTGACCGATCTGGGGCGGCTGACCCGTCGTGACCTGGGCCGCGCCGAGAACTGGTTCGGCGGGCGTATGGCCGATCGTCTGCTGCAGCTGGCTCGGCACTATCCGGCGCGGCCGGATCAAACGCGCAGCCGCTGGGACGATGGCGTGGCCGGTCTCGACCTGGGCGACGAGTTGTTGCACCTGCGCAAGTGCCTGGCCAATGCCGATGCCGGCCTGGCGCGGTCGCAGCAGCGTTTCCTGGAGCGCCTCGACGACGCACTGGAACGTGGCCCCGCGCCAGGGCGTGAAGGCGATCTGAACGCAGCGGTGGCCGAACTGCAACAGGCCCTGCGCGCCTGCACGCCGAGCATCGACAAACGTCTGGCCGAGGCGGCTCTGTTGCAGCTGCAGAGCGGCTGGCGCCACTGGTGCCAACTCAGAGGAGGGGGTAATGGGTTTGCATGAATGGTCGCTGGGCGGCGTGTTGCTGAGCCCGATGGCGGCCTACGCGGTATTGGCGCTGCTGCTGACCGGCGTGTTGCGCCTGGGCTTGCAGCGCATCGGGCTGTCGCGCTGGATCTGGCACGAAGCCCTGTTCGATTGTGCCTTGTATGTCTGCGTGCTGGCGGCGGTAATCGCCGTCCTGGCGCATTGAGGAGAGAAAGCATGCGTTCGACCATTCGAGTCGGCATCACCCTGGCCATGGTGGCGGCGGCGATTTTCGCCGGCTCCTGGATCTGGCAGCACTACATGTATTCGCCGTGGACGCGTGACGCTCGGGTGCGCGCCGACGTGGTGACCATCGCCCCTGACGTGTCCGGCTGGGTGGTCGAGCTCAAGGTGCGTGACAACCAGCAGGTCAAGGCAGGTGATCTGCTGATGAGCATCGACCGCAATCGCTATCAGGCGGCGGTGGAGAAAGCCAAGGCGGTGGTGGATATTCGCCGCCAGCAGTTGAGCCTGCGCGAGCACGAAGCTTCGCGCCGCTCTCGCCTGGGTGCTCAGGCGATCAGTGCCGAGCTGCTGGAGAACGCGCAGATCAACGCCGAGATGGCGCGCAGCGAATACCGCGAAGCGCAGGCTGATCTGCGTGTAGCCGAGCTGAATCTGGCACGCAGCGAAGTGCATGCCCCGCGCGATGGGCAGATCACCAATCTGGTGTTGGCTCAGGGTAACTACATCAATGCCGGGCAAGCAGTGATGGCGCTGGTCGATACCGAGTCGTTCTACGTGCAGGCGTATTTCGAGGAAACCAAGTTGCCGCGCATACAGGTTGGCGCGCCGGTGGAAGTGTGGCTGATGGGCGGTGATCAGCAGATTCGCGGCGAGGTCGAAAGCATCAGTCGTGGCATCACCGACCGCAACGCCAGCCCGGATGGGCAACTGCTGGCCAATGTCGAGCCGACCTTCAACTGGGTGCGCCTGGCACAGCGCATTCCGGTGCGCATCAAGCTCGATCAGGTTCCCGAGGGCATGGTACTGAGCGCCGGCATGACCGCCAGCGTAAGGGTGGAGTAGGGCGGTTTCACAGTTGTAGGAGCGGCTTCAGCCGCGAGCTCTTCAAGGTGAATCGCGGCTGAAGCCGCTCCTACGGTCACTATTCGCATGAGTTAGTAGGGTGGACAACGCGAAGCTTGTCCTCCGCTTGGACTGACGCAATGGTGGATGAAAAAGCGTCATCCACCCTACGATCTAAAGCCCTTCCCTCGTTTCAGCGTCAGGCGCGCTCGATGCTGGCCGGCGTGCGCCGCATCAACACCTTGCCGTGGCGCACCGACACCAGCGCGTGGCCCTGGCTGCGCACCATCTCGTAATCGTCCGGCGCCGAGAGAATCAGCAGGTTGGCCGGGCGGCCCACTTCCAGCCCATACCCCTCACCCAGGTTCAGCGCGCGCGCCGAGTTGTCGGTGATCAGATCCAGGCTGCGCTTGAGGTCTTCGTAGCCAAGCATATGGCAGATATGCAGACCGGCTTCGAGGATGCGCAGGATGTTGCCGTTGCCCAGCGGGTACCAGGGGTCGACGATGGAATCCTGGCCGAAGCAGACGTTCATCCCCGCTCGATCGATCTCCGCCACGCGGGTCAGGCCACGGCGTTTCGGGTAGGTGTCGAAGCGGCCTTGCAGGTGGATGCTCTCGGTGGGGCAGGAGATGAAGCTGATGCCGCTCATTTTCAGCAGGCGGAACAGCTTGGAGCAGTAGGCGTTGTCGTAGGAGCCCATGGCTGTGGTGTGGCTGGCGGTGACGCGTGCGCCCATGCCGCGCACGCGGGCTTCCTCGGCCAGCACTTCGAGAAAGCGCGACTGCGGATCGTCGGTCTCGTCGCAGTGCACGTCCACCAGGCAGCCCGTGCGTTCCGCCAGGTCCATGAGGAACTTGATCGACGACACGCCCTGGTCGCGGGTGTTCTCGAAGTGCGGGATTCCGCCGACCACGTCGGCGCCCAACTCGATGGCTTGCTCCATCAGCGCGCGACCGTTGGCGTAGGACTCGATGCCCTCCTGCGGAAAGGCGACGATCTGCAGGTCGATCAGATGACGAGTTTCCTTGCGCACTTCGAGCATGGCCTTGAGCGCGGCCAGCGTCGGGTCGGTGACGTCGACGTGGGTTCGTACGTGCTGGATGCCGTGGTCGACCAGCATGTCGATGGTCTTCTTGGCGCGGGTCTTGGTGTCTTCATGGGTGACTAGCGCCTTGCGCTCGGCCCAGCGCTCGATGCCCTCGAACAGGGTGCCGCTCATGTTCCAGGCTGGCTCGCCGGCTGTCAGGGTGGCGTCGAGGTGAATATGTGGCTCGACGAAGGGCGGCACCACGAGGTTGCCGGCTGCGTCCAGATCGCCCTCGGCGATGGGATGCAGGGCGTGCTGGGCGTCGATGGCGGCGATGCGTTCGCCGTCCAGGGTGATGCGGTGCAGGCCGTCGCGGCCGCGCAGGCGGACATTGTGGATGATCATCAGGTTTCCTCTCAGGCAGGCGACGACAGGCGCCGGATCAACAGCGCAACGCTGATGTTCAGGCGGTCGTGCGGATCTTCGAATGAGCAGCCGGTCAGCGCTTCGATGCGCTGTAGACGGTAGCTCAGGGTGTTGCGGTGAACGTTCAGGCGTTGCGCGGCCAGGGCCAGATTGCCGTTTTCCTGGAACCAGGCTTCCAGGGTCGGCATCAGCACCGGCTGGTGACGCGAGTCGTCGCCGATCAGCGGGCCGACCACGCGCTCGACGAAGCGATCGAGCAAGCTGCGGTCGCGGATCGCGCCGAGCAGCTCCAGCACGCCCAATTCATTGAAACTGCACAGGCCCAGGCGCGCGGGAAACCGCTGCGCCACGCTCAAGGCCTGGCGTGCTTCACCCAGGCCCTGGGCGAAACGCGGCGCCTCGCAGCCGGCGCTGCCCAGGCCGAGGAACAGCCGTAGCGGGCCGAGCTGTGGGCGCAGTTCATCGAGCAGCGTGGTCATGGCCTGGCGGTTGCGCGCTTCGGCGTGGGCATCGGGGCAGGGCAGCAGGGCGATCCAGTGGCGGCCCTGGCTGACCAGCGGCAGCGCGTCACCGAGTTCGCCGAGGCTCTGCTCCAGGCGCCGTTGCAGCAGTTGTTGGCGACTCTGCAGTTGGCGCTCGGCGTCTTCGTCGGGCAGATCACCGAACAGTTGCTCGCTGCCGTCGAGGCGCAGCAGTGCCACCTGACGCGGCACATGCAGTGCCAGGCCAAGGCTGTCACCACGTTGCAGCAGCACCTCGAGCGACTGGTAATCGCCGTCGAGCACCTGCTCCAGCACGTGCTGGCGCGAGCGGCCGAGCTGCTGTGCGTGAACCAGGGCGGTGCCGATGGCCTGGGTGACCACTACCATCTTCAGCGCATAGGGCTGCTCGATCAGTGGCAGGTTCAGGCGCTCGGCTTCTGCGATAACGCTGGGCGGGATGGTCTGGATGAACTCGGCGCCGGTGAGGATGACCATGCCGGCGACCACTCGCTCATAGCCTTCGCGCACCAGGCGCAGCAGGTTGGCTTCGTCGCGCGGGGGGTTGATGCCGGTGACGAAAATCAGCTCGCCCCCCATCACCCAATCGGCGATGCCTTCGTTCTCGGCCACGTAGGGCCAGCGCACGGCATTCTCGCGCCCGGCCTGGCCGGCACGCAGCTGCATGCTGGCCAGGTCGGGCAGGGCGAGTACGTCGGCGACGGTCAGACTCACGCGCCGGCGACCTGCTGGCGGCCGACCAGGGCCTTGTTCAGTTCAAACAGCACGACGTAGGCCAGGGCAGCCACGGCGATGCCCACCAGCGGCGCGACCCAGGGCGAGAAGTAGGCGCTCAGCGCACCGATCAGGTAGGCGCCCAGGCCGACCCAGTTGAACGCTGGCAGGCGTACATCGGCCAGTTTCGGATAGCGCGCGCGGTGGCCGTAGAAGAAGTCGGCCATGATCACGCCACCAATCGGCGGGATGACCGAACCGAGCAGGATCAGGAAGGGAATCAGCATCTCGTACATGCCGCCAATGGCCAGCAGCGTGCCGATGCCGGCGCCGACCAGGGTCACGGTCTTGCGCTTGCCGGTGCGCAGCAGGTTGCAGCCGGCGGCGGCGAAGTTGTAGATGGTGTTGTCCTGAGTGGTCCACAGATTGAGGAAGAGCATGACCACAGCGGCCATGGACAGACCCTGCAGCACCAGCACCTCGACCACGTCCGGTTGCTGGTAGACGATGGCGCCGTAGGCCCCGGCGATGATCATCAGGCCGTTGCCGATGAAGAAGCCGAACAGGCTGGCCAGCACCGCGACGCGGCCGCTCTTGGCGAAGCGCGTCCAGTTGGTGGCCTGGGTGGCGCCGCTGACGAAGGTGCCGAACACCAGGGTGATGGCCACGCTCAGGCTCATGCTCTCCTTGGGCTCCACTGCGAGCAGGCCGGCCAGGCCGCCGATATCACGGGTGGCGATCCACAGCGACACCACCAGCAGCACCAGCATGGCCGGCACGGCGACGCGCGAGAGCAGATCCAGGCCCTTGTAGCCGACGAAGGCGGTGAGGCAGAAACCGAAGCCGAACAGCACCATCAACGGGATGGTCAGGCTTTCGGGCAGGCCAAGGATCTTCACCAGGACGATGGCGATGGTCGCCGTGCCCCAGGCGTACCAGCCGATCTGGGTGAAGCCCAGGAGCATGTCGGAAAGCTTGCTGCCTACCTCGCCGAAGCAGAAACGGCCCATCAGCACCGAGTTCAGCCCGCTGCGGCAGGCGATCAGGCCCAGCACGGCGGCATACAGACCGAGCAGCAGGTTACCGATCACTGCAGCCCAGAGCAGAGTGGTGAAGTCGAAGGCCATGCCGATCTTGCCGCCGGCGAACATGGTGGCGGTGAAGAAGGTGAAACCGAACAACAGGATGGCGGTGGAGAACAGCCCTTTGCGTGCGCCGTTGGGCACCTCGCTCAGAGGGTAATCGCTATCGGGGGTGGCGTTGCTCATGGACCTGGCTCCGGTAAGGGTGTGAAGCCTTGGCGATAGCAGGGGACGTGCCAGAAACCAGCGCAGCACGCTGCTTGGCGAGGTAATCAAAGGATTTTGTGCGAAATGCACAACGAAACGCACTTATGCAGTGCCAGGTCGCTCAAGGTTTGTGAGTGTAGAACAAAAGTGGTGCGCGACGCGGCGGGCGCGCACCAGCTTGCAGCGGATTTTTGTCGGCTGCAGGCGTTGGCTCAACGCGCGCTCCTTGTTTGTCTAAAGTGCAAACCTACTGCGCAGAGTCCGGAGTCATCTCAGGCTCTGGTTCTTCCGGCGTATGCAGATCGGCATAGATGCTCTCTGCTAGCGCAATATCCTCATCCGTCAGGTGCTGGAACAAGCTCGTCCGTTTACGCTTGGAGACACGCCCGCTGTTCTCGTAAATCACCGCAATAAGCAGCTCAAGATCCCGGTTCGACAGATCCAGCTCGCGATTCATTTGCTCTTTGAATCTATCGCGGCGGACCAGATGGTTGACCTCATCACGCATGAGTCCATCCAGGACTCGTGCAGCACTTTTATTAATCTCGCCCTGCAGGTCAGTGAAGTCCAGGTGGGCGAACAGATGGGTATGCGCCCCCTCCAGTTCAGGGTCGCTGGTCAAGTCCCTCCGGTGGTACTGCGTGGCGCTGAGTAACCGCCGTGACAACGCGTCGAGCGTACCGATGTAGCTGTCCAGGTTGACCAGAAGGCCGGCGGAGATAGGCAGGATGATGCCCTGCAGCTTGAGACCTTCGTTGGCCAGAATGTCCTGCATGATGAAGCGGGACAACCTGCCGTTTCCATCCATGAAAGGATGGATGTAGATAAAGCTGTGCGCGATCGCGTTTAGCTTCACTAGCGCTGGGGCATCACTGCGCATGACGCGTTCACGCATGACGAACCATTCTTCCATCATCTCAGGCACTGTTTCCGGCGCCGGCGGGATCAGATGGATCAGATCCCCGCGGCCGAGCCAGTTCTGCAGGTGCCTGTATGCACCAATGGACGGATCGGGTCGCCCAGTACCGAGGGCTATCCGGTGGATGTCGAACAGAAACTCCTCATCCAGCGGGCGTTGCCCTGCTTGTTCCAGCACTCTCACGAATCGCAAGATTCGATCGGGAGCTGGCCGCTCGTGCTCGATCTCGTATGAGCTACGAGTCTCGGTCGTCAGCAGGTACTGCGCCGCTCTGGCAATTTCGGTGACCGAGAAATCAACCATCTGGTCATGCATGCGCTCGACTATTTGCGCATTCAACAGGCTGTCGTCTGTCCAGCCCTGGCGGGTAATCAGCGCTGAAAGCTGAGGCGTTCCCAGGAGGTTCATCCGCACGCGATGTCTGCGCGACATCTCCTCTGGGCCGGTGAAATATTTATCCGGTGGGAGCAGGTGCTCATAGGGAATGTTCTGGGCTGCGTCAGGTAGAGGCAACTGGTGGCCTGCAATGTTCTCGCAGATATACCAGAGCCGACGCAGATAGCCGCTGGCTGGCTTCTCAGCGATTGCAGCAGCCAGGTCATCCCGGACAGCGGGAATCTGGAAGGCGCGCTCCAGGACACCCAGATTCACCCCTTCGTACGAGAGCGCAAACAGCATCTGGTCGATGGGGCGATGCTCTCTGGCGTACCCCTTGGCGAAGACCTCTACTTTCACGCCGCCGGCGGACTGAGAGAGCGCTGGGCGCGAGCCTATGACACACTCATGATCAAGCGACATGCAGCGAAGATCGAGGGCGTTGATCAGCCAGCTGTATCCGGCTCGCTCAATGGGTTGCCGCATGACAAATTTCCTATAGGAAGCGCGAGAAAACTATAGTTCACGCAGTTTCATGGGAAAAACTTATAGCTGATTGCCCGTGCTAAGTGAAGGGTAGAAGAGGGGCTGGAGGATTTAACTGCCTCGCCGCATGCGCAGAGGCCAGGCTTCACTTCCCGGCCATGAATACGTCCTACCTACCAATGCAATTGGCTGGCGTACGGATGCGATTGTGCAGGAGCTCGTCAACCGGCCTCTCTTCAGATGCAGACAGCCCTTGAACCGATCCTAAGCCAGTCATGCGATTACCCAGGGGATACCCGGTAGTTCAGCGTTTAAACACTATGCACCGACAGTCACCTGCGGCATCGGTGGCATAGTCACGGTCTGCTCGCTGGCCGGGGCGAGCACTTCGGCTTCGCCGTCGACCACTTGCTTGCCGTCCTGGTTGAACACGCGGGTGGCGATGCGCACGCGGTTCTTCGGCAGTTTTTCCAGCACTTCCAGCTTCACGGTGAGGGTGTCGCCAAGCTTCACCGGGCGGGTGAACTTGAGCTGCTGGCCGAGGTAGATGGTGCCCGGGCCGGGCAGGTTGCAGGCGATGGCGGCGCTGATCAGCGCGCCGGTGAACATGCCGTGGGCGATGCGCTCCTTGAACATGGTCTCGGCGGCGAAGGCGGCGTCCAGGTGTACCGGGTTGTTGTCGCCGGATACCGCAGCGAACAGTTGCACGTCGCGTTCTTCGACCTGTTTCTCGAAGCTCGCCTGCTGGCCGACTTCGAGGGCTTCGTAGGGGATGTTGGTTACCTGGGTCATGGACACTCCTTGATTGGGCTTCGACCATGGCTCAGCGCCTGCTGCAGCCAATCGATCAGGTGGGCGGTGACCTCGTCGCGATTGCTCTCGTTGAGCAGCTCATGACGGGCCTCGGGATAAATCTTCAGTTGCACGTCGCGCACGCCGCCCTCACGCAGGGCTCCTGCCAGATCACCCAGACGCTTGCCGTCGCTGACCGGGTCGCGCGAGCCGCCGATCACCAGCAGCGGCAGGTCGGCATCGATCTGCGCCAGATTGGCCATCGGGGTGATGTATTGCAGGCCATCGAGCAGGTCGCACCACAACTGCGTGGTGCAGACGAAACCGCACAGCGGATCGGTCACGTATTTGTCCACTTCGGCCGGGTCGCGGCTGAGCCAGTCGAAGGCCGTGCGGTTGGGCTTGAAGGCCTTGTTGAACGAGCCGAAGGAGAGAAAATCGATGACTTTGCTGCGGCCTTTGGGGCCCAGACGCCAGCGTTCGAAGCCAGCGATCAGCCGGGCGGCCTTGTACAGCATCACGGGCTGGTAGTTGGAGCCGGACAGCACGGCGCCCTGCAGGCTGCAACTGTGCCCCATCAGATAAGCCATGCCGATGTAGCTGCCCATGCTATGGCCGAACAGGAAGATCGGTGCTTGCGGGTAGCGCTGGCGGATATGGTGATTGAGCGAGGCCAGGTCGCCTACCACCTTGTCCCAGCCGCCTTCGTCGGCGTAGTGGCCGAGCGTGCCCTGAGCGGCGCTCTGGCCGTGGCCGCGCTGGTCCAGTGCATAGAGGTCGAAGCCGGCGGCCACCAGGCTTTCGGCCAGGCGTGCATAGCGCAGACTGTGTTCGGCCATGCCGTGGGACAGCATGACCACCGCGCGCGGTGGCTGATCACCGTGCCAATGGTTGACGTGCAGGTGCAGACCGTCCTGGGTAGCCAGGGGAAAGGCGTTGTGGCGCATGGCGAATCCTTGTGCCGGAAGTTGGCGGCATTGTGCACCTTGGTCATCAACAGGCATAGCTCCCCGGTTTTCTTCGCAGCGGTAAAGATCGGTTACGAATCACTGCATTTATTGCGAAATTCAGCCCATCAATGACGCCTTCGAGCTATTTGCGGCTCGGCCCTAAGCTGCTACTTTCCGGGCAGTCAGATCACTTCAGGGGAAGAGGACAAGAACAATGCAACCTGATTTCTGGAACGACAAACGCGCCCCTGGCGTGCCCAACGATATCGACCTGTCCAGCTACAAGTCGGTGATCGAAGTGTTCGAGCGCTCGTGCAAGCGCTTTGCCGACCGTCCTGCCTTCAGCAATCTCGGCGTTACGCTGACCTATGCCGAGCTGGATCGCCTCTCCGCGACCTTCGCCGCCTACCTGCAAAAGCACACTGACCTCAAGCCGGGCGATCGTATCGCGGTGCAGATGCCCAACGTGCTGCAGTATCCGATCGCGGTATTCGGCGCCATGCGCGCCGGGCTGATCGTGGTCAACACCAACCCGCTGTACACCGCGCGTGAGATGCGCCACCAGTTCAAGGACGCCGGTGTGCGTGCGCTGGTGTACCTGAACATGTTCGGCAAGCTGGTGCAGGAGGTGCTGCCGGATACCGAGATCGACTACCTGATCGAAGCCAAGATGGGCGACCTGCTGCCGAGCCTCAAGGGTTGGCTGGTCAACACCGTGGTGAAGAAGGTCAAGAAGATGGTGCCGGACTACCATCTGCCCCAGGCCATTGCCTTCAAGCAGGTGCTCAAGCAGGGTCATGGCCAGGCACTGGTGCCGGTCAAGGCCAGTCACGACGACATCGCCGTGCTGCAGTACACCGGCGGCACCACCGGCGTAGCCAAGGGCGCGATGCTCACTCACGGCAACCTGGTGGCCAACATGCTGCAGGTCGATGCCTGCCTGTCGCAGCTCGGCCCGGACGGCACGCCGCTGATGAAGCAGGGCCAGGAGATCATGATCGCGCCGCTGCCGCTGTACCACATCTATGCATTCACCGCGAACTGCATGTGCATGATGGTCAACGGCAACCACAACGTACTGATCACCAACCCGCGTGACATCCCCGGCTTCGTCAAGGAGTTGGGCAAGTGGAAGTTCTCCGCACTGCTGGGCCTGAACACCCTGTTCGTCGCGCTGATGGATAACCCCGAGTTCAAGAACCTCGACTTCTCCAACCTCAAGGTCACCAACTCCGGTGGTACCGCGTTGGTCAAAGCCACCGCCGAGCGCTGGCAGCAGATGACCGGTTGCACCGTGGTCGAAGGCTATGGCCTGACCGAAACCTCGCCGGTGGCCAGTACCAACCCCTACGGTGACAAAGCGCGTCTGGGTACCGTCGGCATTCCGGTGCCGGGCACGGCGTTCAAGGTCATCGACGACGACGGCAACGAACTGCCGACGGGTGAGCGCGGCGAGCTGTGCATTAAGGGTCCGCAGGTGATGAAGGGTTACTGGCAGCGTGAAGAAGCCACCGCCGAAGTGCTCGATGCCGAAGGCTGGTTCAAGACCGGCGACATTGCCGTGATCGACCCGGACGGTTTCGTGCGCATCGTCGATCGCAAGAAGGACATGATCATCGTCTCGGGTTTCAACGTGTATCCCAACGAGATCGAAGATGTGGTCATGGCGCATCCGAAAGTCGCCAGCTGCGCGGCCATCGGTGTGCCTGACGAGAAGTCCGGGGAGGCGGTCAAACTGTTCGTGGTGCCGCGTGACGGCGGTGTCACCGCGGAAGAGCTCAAGGCCTACTGCAAGGAAAACTTCACCGGCTACAAGGTGCCCAAGCACATCGTGTTCAAGGACTCGCTGCCGATGACCCCGGTTGGCAAGATCCTGCGTCGCGAGCTGCGCGACATCGCCTGACTCCAGAGTCCCTTCTCGCGGTAGAGAAGGGGCTTCCCGCCTCCCGCTGCCATCGGCAGTCCAATTGTTGTGATTTCGTAACCGCCAAAGCCTGTTGCATGCGCTACCGCACTGCATCGGTCACACTTACGCGCTAGGCTCCAAACGCTGCAATATGCGAGCTAGAGGCTTTTCGCGGATTATCGGCGGAAAATACAGGTCGTGACTTTTTGGTCTTTTTTGGTCACTTTTGCGACTGCGTGGGCCGTGCTTGGTGCTGGTGGGCCTCTGGCAAAGCTGCTACTCTCGGCGCGCTTCCGGGCCCTGGGGTCAGCGGGAAAGCGAGCTATACACACAACAAACAACCGCCTTCGCGCGGTGAAGATCAGCTGTTGCTTAGGAGTGGGCTTCCATGACCGAAAACTTCTGGAAGGACAAGTATCCCGTTGGGGTTGCTGCCGAAATCAATCCCGACCAGTACCTGAACATCCTTGCGGTACTGAAAGAGTCCTGCCAACGCTTCGCCGACAAGCCTGCTTTCAGCAACCTGGGCAAGACGCTCACCTACGGCGAGATGTACAAACTCTCCGGGGACTTCGCCGCCTACCTGCAAAAGCACACCGGTCTCAAGCCCGGCGACCGCATCGCCGTGCAACTGCCCAACGTGTTGCAATACCCCATCGTGGTCTTCGGTGCCATGCGCGCCGGCCTGGTGGTGGTCAACACCAACCCGCTGTATACCGCGCGGGAAATGGAGCACCAGTTCAACGACTCCGGCGCCAAGGCGCTGATCTGCCTGGCCAACATGGCCCACCTGGCCGAGCAGGTCGTACCCAAGACCGGCGTCAAGACCGTGATCGTCACCGAAGTTGGCGACATGCTGCCGACCTTCAAGCGTCTGCTGGTCAACTTCGTGATCAAGCACGTGAAGAAGATGGTGCCGGCCTACAACCTGCCGCAGGCCGTCAAGCTCAACGACGCCCTGGCCAAGGGCCGCGGCCAGGGCTTCAGCGAAGCCAACCCGAGCAACGACGACATCGCCGTGCTGCAGTACACCGGCGGCACCACCGGCGTGGCCAAGGGCGCCATGCTCACCCATCGCAACCTGGTGGCCAACATGCTGCAGGTCAAGGAGCTGATGGGCGCCAACCTCAATGAAGGTTGCGAGGTGCTGATCGCGCCGCTGCCGCTCTATCACATCTACGCCTTCACCTTTCACTGCATGGCGATGATGCTGATCGGCGGCCACAACATCCTGCTGACCAACCCGCGCGATCTGCCGGCCGTGGTCAAGGACCTGGCCAAGTACCGCTTCACCGGCTTCGTCGGCCTCAATACCCTGTTCGTTGCCCTGTGCAACAACGAGGACTTTCGCAAGCTGGACTTCTCCAGTCTGAAGCTCACCGTCTCCGGCGGCATGGCCCTGCAGCTGGCCACGGCCGAGCGCTGGAAGGAAGTCACCGGTTGCGCCATTTGCGAAGGCTTCGGCATGACCGAAACCAGCCCGGTGGCTACGGTCAACCCGTTCAGCGCCATCCAGCTCGGCACCATTGGCATTCCGGTGCCATCGACCCTGTGCCGCATCATCAATGACGACGGCCAGGAGCTGGCCATCGGCGAAATCGGCGAGCTGTGCGTGAAAGGCCCGCAGGTGATGAAGGGCTACTGGCAGCGCCAGGAAGCCACCGATGAAATCCTCGATGCCGATGGCTGGCTGAAGACCGGCGATATCGGCCTGATCCAGGAAGACGGCTACCTGCGTATCGTCGACCGCAAGAAGGACATGATTCTGGTGTCCGGCTTCAACGTCTACCCGAACGAACTGGAAGACGTGCTGGCAACCCTGCCGGGTGTGCTGCAGTGTGCCGCCATCGGCATCCCGGACGAGAAATCCGGCGAGGCGATCAAGGTGTTCGTGGTGGTCAAACCAGGCGAGAGCGTGACCAAGGAGCAGGTGATGGAACACATGCGCGCCAACCTCACCGGCTACAAGGTGCCCAAGGCCGTCGAGTTCCGCGACGTGCTGCCGACCACCAACGTCGGCAAGATCCTGCGTCGCGAATTGCGCGACGAAGAGCTGAAGAAGCTGGGCAAGAAGTGATTCGATCCAGCTGAAACGAAAACCCGCCACGGCGGGTTTTTTGTTGCCTGCCGTTCAGGGCCCATCACTCAGTCCGACTCAACGGCACAGGCGTTGCAGCAGCTGCGCCAGCTTCTTCACGGCCGGCTCCAACTCGTGCGGTGCATGGGCGGCGAAGCCCATGAGGAAGCCGGACATGCGACGCTCGGTGGCGTGCAGGGCGCTGAGCCCGAGCAGGTCGATTCCGGCCTGTCGCGCGGCGGCCACCAGTTCGTCTTCGTCGATGTTGCGGATGAACGTGCAGGGCATCTGCATGCCGCCACCGGGTACCTGTGTTTCGACGAATTCGCTGAGGTGCTCACGCACCAGGCGCGCCAGCACATCACGGCGTTCGGCATAGACGGCGCGCATGGTACGAATGTGCGCGCCGAAGTGGCCGCCCTCGATGAAGCGAGCGAGGGTGAGCTGCGGTATCGGTGCGCTGTGCCCGTCGAGCAGGGTGCGGGCGACGGTCATCGGCGCGACCAGCGCGGGCGGCAGCACCATATAGCCGATGCGCAGGCCGGGAAACAGCGACTTGGTGAAGGTGCCGATATAGATCGTGCGTTCGTGCGGATCGAGCCCTTGCACGCAGGCTGTGGGTTTGCCAGCGTAGTGGAATTCGCTGTCGTAGTCGTCTTCGATGATCCAGCCCTGCTGGCGCTGCGCCCACTCGATGATGGCCAGGCGGCGATCCAGTGCCAGCGTCGCGCCCGTCGGGAACTGGTGCGATGGGGTGAGGAACACCGCCCTGGCGGATTTGCCATCGTGACTCAGCCGCTCCACCTGCATGCCGTGCTCATCCAGCGGCACCGGTACACACTCGAGGCCGGCGGCCTCGAAGGCTTTGCGTGCACCGTGGTAGGCCGGGTCTTCGATGAAGATGCGTTCGCCCGCATCGAGCAACATGGTGGCGCACAGCGTCAGCGCCTGCTGCGAACTGGTGAGGATCAGCACGCGTTCCGCCGTGGCGCTGGCGCCCCGTTCGAGGTTGATGTAGTCGGCGATGGCGCGGCGCAGTGTCTCCACACCTTGCGGCGGGCTGTGCAGCAGCGCTTGATGGCCATACTCCTTGAGTACCTGGCGCTGCAGGCGCTCCCAGGTCTGCAGGGGAAAGTTGCGAGGCTCCGGCACGCCAGGGGCGAATGGACGTGGCATCAGAAAATCGCGCACACCACCATTCGCGAACATGGCATCGCCGCGCTGGCTGAGACGTGGCGGTGCCTGGCGCGATGGCGTGCGCCTGGCCTTGCCACGCCCCGGCAGGCGTTGTGTGCGTGGCGAGACGAAACTGCCGCTGCCCACACGACGTTCGATGAAGCCCTCGGCATGCAACTGGCCGTACGCCGCTTCGACCGTATCGCGCGATACCTCCAGGGATTTGGCCAGGGCGCGTGATGCCGGCAATGGCTTGCCCACGTCGAGCACGCCATCGAGGATCAACTGGCGAATCGCCCGCTGCACGCGCAAGTGCAGGGGCTGGCCGTCATGCGCCGGGTCGCCGATCCAGGCTTTGACGGATTCGAGCTGGGCATGTTTGAACAATTGGTCGGTATCTCTTTGTGAAAATGGCAGGATAAATCAGGCCATTCTAGGCCTATAACGGTGCCTCGCAAGCCTTCTCCCCATTCTTTCAGGAGTCCTTGTCAGGCCATGTCTGCCAACCCTTTGTCTTCGTCTATCCACTTTGGCGATCTTGCTCATCCCGTCGTGGCGGGGCTGATCTCGGTCATCGTCAACTACGGCGGCACCTTCATTCTGGTATTCCAGGCCGCCAAGATGGCAGGCCTCAGTCCTGAGCTGACGGCCTCCTGGGTGTGGTCGATCTCCATTGGTGTGGGTGTGACGGGCATCCTGCTGAGTTGGATTGCCCGAGCGCCGATCATCACCGCCTGGTCGACGCCGGCCGCAGCATTTCTGGTGACGGCGCTGGCGACCACGCCTTACGCCGAGGCCGTGGGCGCCTACCTGATCTCGGCGGCGGCCTTCGTCCTGCTGGGCTTGTCCGGCTGGTTCGAGCGGGTCATCCGCCTGATTCCGAACGGGGTAGCGGCCGGGTTGCTGGCGGGTATCCTGCTGCAGTTCGGAATCGGCGCGTTCGCCAGCGTCAGCCTCGATCCGCTGCTGGCCGGAGTGCTGATCGTCAGCTACCTGCTGTTCAAGCGCTTGAGCGCACGCTATGCGGTGGTCGGCATCCTGTTGCTGGGCCTGGCCTTTCTGCTGTTGCAGGCGCGTGTCGACCTGTCGGCAGTGAGCCTGACACTGGCGGCGCCGGTATTCACCTTGCCGGCGTTTTCGCTCAACGCGCTGCTGAGCGTGGCGCTGCCGCTGTTCCTGATTACCCTGACCGGGCAATACATGCCTGGCATGCTGGTGTTGCGCAACGATGGCTTCACCACCAGCGCCAATCCCATCGTCACCATCACCGGGCTCGGTTCCCTGCTGATGGCGCCATTCGGCTCGCATGCCTTCAATCTTGCCGCGATCACTGCAGCCATCTGTACCGGGCGTGAGGCTCACGAAGACCCGTCCAAACGCTGGATCGCCGGGATCGCCGCCGGCGTGCTGTACATCCTGGTCGGCGTATTCGGCGTCACCCTGGCGGCGGTGTTCATGGCCTTTCCGGCGACCTTCATCAGCACGCTGGCTGGGCTGGCACTGCTCGGCACCATCGGCGGCAGCCTGGCCGGTGCCATGGTCGACGCGAAGACTCGCGAGGCATCGTTGATCACCTTTCTGGCAGCGGCTGCCAACATCAACCTGCTAGGGATCGGTGGCGCGTTCTGGGGACTGGTGATCGGCTTGCTGGCTTACGCCTTGCTCAACGCACGTTGGTCGCAACCGGTGGCGCAGCCCTCGGCGGTAGAGCTGCCCTTGAACAAGGAGGCGAACTGATGCCGGTACCTGGCGCGACAGCGACTCACCACGACAACCACGGGCGTTACCCCGAGGCCGCCTCGGTCGAGGATTTTCGCCACAACCTGGCCGAGGTACAGCGGCGCATCGAGGCGGCTTGCCGGCGTGTTGATCGTGCCCCGGCCACGGTGCGCCTGCTACCGGTGAGCAAGACCAAGCCCGAAGCCAGCCTGCGTATGGCCTATGCCGCCGGTTGCCGGATGCTCGGCGAGAACAAGGTGCAGGAGGCGCATGGCAAGTGGCAGGCCATGAAGGATCTGAGCGATCTGCAATGGTCGGTGATCGGTCACCTGCAGACCAACAAGGCCAAGCTGGTGGCGCGCTTTGCCACGGAATTCCAGGCGCTGGACAGCCTGCGCCTGGCCGAGGCGCTGGATCGCCGCCTGCAGGTCGAGGGCCGTGCGCTGGACGTGTTCGTGCAGGTCAACACCTCCGGCGAGGCCAGCAAGTACGGCCTGGCCCCGGAAGATGTAGCGGCCTTCGTCCAGGCACTGCCGGCATTTTCCGCCTTGCGGGTGCGCGGGCTGATGACCCTGGCGCTGTTCTCCAGCGAGGCCGAGCGGGTACGCCAGTGCTTCGTGCGTCTGCGTGAGCTGCGTGACCGACTGCGCCAGGACGCGCCGTCCGGCGTCGAGTTGGAGGCGCTGTCGATGGGCATGTCCGGGGATTTCGAGATCGCCATCGAAGAGGGCGCCACGGTGGTGCGCGTCGGCCAGGCGATCTTCGGTGCGCGGTCATTGCCGGATAGCCACTACTGGCCGGGCGCCGTGCCCGCTGAATAACCCTGATCCTTTCCACTGCTGCCGTGAGGTTCGATCCATGTCCACCGCTCATTCCCATCTGATGCGTGCCTATGCCCGCCAACCGCTGTCCTTCGTTCGTGGCAGCGGTGCGCTGCTGTGGGACGAGCAAGGCGTGGAGTACCTCGATGCCATCGCCGGCGTGGCGGTCACCAGCCTCGGCCATGCGCACCCGGAGATCACTGCGGTCATCGCCGAGCAGGCCGGGATGCTGCTGCACACCTCCAACGTCTTTCGCATCGACTGGCAGGAGCGTCTGGGCGAGCGCCTCTGCGCGCTCACCGGGATGCAGCGGGCGTTCTTCTGTAACTCGGGCGCCGAGGCCAACGAGGCGGCCCTCAAGCTGGCGCGCCTGCATGGCCAACGCAAGGGCGTCGCCAGGCCCACCGTGCTGGTGATGGATAACGGCTTCCATGGGCGCACCATCGGCACGCTGTCCGCCTCGGGCAACCCGGCGAAGCAGGCCGGCTTCGAGCCCTTGCTCGATGGCTTCGTGCGCGTGCCCTACGACGATATCGAGGCCGTGCGCCAGGCCGCCGAACAGCACCCGGACATCGTCGCGGTGCTGCTCGAGCCGGTGCAGGGTGAGGGCGGCATCCGCGTCGCCAGCATCGCCTACCTGCGCGAACTGCGGGCCCTGTGCGACCGCCATGGCTGGCTGCTGATGCTCGACGAGATCCAGGCCGGCATGGGCCGTACCGGCGCCTGGTTCGGCCACCAGCATGCGGGCATCACGGCCGACGTGATGACCCTGGCCAAGGCCCTGGGCAATGGCCTGCCCATCGGCGCCTGCTTGGCGCGCGGTGAGGCCGCCGAGCTGTTCTCTCCGGGCCTGCATGGCTCCACCTTCGGCGGCAACCCGCTGGCCTGTCGGGTGGCCTGCAGCGTGCTCGACATCATGCAGCGCGACGACCTGCCACTGCGCGCCGCCGTGCTCGGCGAGCGTCTGCTCGGGCGTTTGCAGCAGGTGCTGGGCGATCACCCGGACGTCATCGCCATTCGTGGCCGAGGCCTGATGGTCGGCATCGAGTTGAGCCGCCCCTGCAAGGAACTGGTGGGGCGTGCACTGAGCGAACAACGCCTGCTGATCACCGTGACCCGTGACAGCACCATCCGCCTGCTGCCGGCGCTGATCTGCAGCGAAGCGCAGATCGACGACATCGCCCAGCGCATTACCCAGCTACTGAAACCTGCGAACTGACCCACGAGGAAATAACCCCATGTATGACGCTGCCCTGAGCCTGGCCGATTTCGACCCCGAACTGGCCGAGGCCGTGCGCCTCGAAGAAGGCCGCCAGGAGGATCACGTCGAGCTGATCGCCTCCGAGAACTACGCCAGCCCGCTGGTAATGGCGATCCAGCACTCGGTCTTCACCAATAAGTACGCCGAAGGCTACCCCGGCAAGCGCTACTACAGCGGTTGCGAGCATGTGGACGTGGCCGAGCGCCTGGCCATCGAGCGGCTCAAGGCGTTGTTCGATTGCGACTACGCCAACGTCCAGCCGCACGCCGGGGCCCAGGCCAATGCGGCAGTATTCCTGGCGCTGACTAACCCAGGCGACACCGTGATGGGCATGAATTTGGCGCAGGGTGGCCACCTGACGCATGGCAACCCGTCCAACTTTTCCGGGCGGCATTACCGCATCGTGCCCTATGGCCTGAACCCCGAAACCGGGCTGATCGACTACGACGAGATGGAGCGCATCGCCCTGGAGACCCGGCCGAAAATGCTGATCGGCGGCTTCTCCGCCTATTCGCGGCCCAAGGACTGGGCGCGCATGCGCGCCATCGCCGACAAGGTGGGTGCCATTTTCTGGGTGGACATGGCGCATGTCGCCGGCCTGGTGGCGGCGGGTGAATACCCCAGCCCGTTGCCCCATGCCCATGTGGTCACCAGCACCACCCACAAGACCCTGCGCGGCCCGCGCGGCGGCATCATCCTGGCCAAGGGGCAGGGCGAGGACTTCTACAAGCGGCTCGATTCCGCGGTATTCCCCGGCATCCAGGGCGGCCCGCTGATGCATGTGATCGCCGCCAAGGCGATCGCCTTCAAGGAAGCGCTGCAACCCGAGTTCAAGACCTATCAACGCCAGGTATTGAGCAATGCCCGGGCCATGGCCGCTGTGCTGCAGCAGCGTGGCTATCGCATCGTCTCGGGCGGCACCGACAACCACCTGATGCTGATCGACCTGTCCGACCGGCCCTATACCGGCAAGGAGGCGGATGCAGCCCTGAGCGACGCGCACATCACCGCGAACAAGAACTCGGTGCCCAATGACCCACGCTCGCCATTCGTGACCTCGGGGCTGCGCATCGGCACGCCGGCCGTGACCACGCGCGGCTTCGGCATCGCCGAATGCGAGCGCCTGGCCGGCTGGCTGTGCGACGTGCTGGATGCCCTGGTGGCAGACAAGGAAACACATGTGGCCGTGCGTGACCGAGTGCGCCAGGACGTGACCGAACTGTGCCGGCGCTTTCCGGTGTACGGACAATAGGGCCGTAGGGCGCACCGGCGCACCTGCTGCTCGGAAGCGTACGCCACTGGAGTTTCGAGTGGTTGCCCTGGTGCCAGGCGTGGCATGGTCTGGCGGGCTACTCGCTTCGCTCGTGAGGCCGGCCTACGCGCTGGGTTCGGAGGGCGTCGTATGGAAGCGTCCGCTGCCCGGCTTGAACTGCGTTGCCATGGCCAGCAGCACCAGGGTGGCTACGGCCATCGCCAGCCAGCTCAGGCGCAGGTCGGCGGTGTACTGGCGCAGCAGGCCGGCCAGGAATGGTGCCGTGGCGGCGATCAGGTAGCCGCCACCCTGCACGAAGGCCAGCAGGTCGCCGGTCTGGCGCGGGTCGTCCAGATGATCCTGGGCTACCACCAGCGACAGCGGGAACAGCGCACCGATGCCTATACCCAGCAGGATGCAGATCGGCACCACCAACTGCAGCGGCGCGAAGATCAGGCCGAGCAGGCCGACCAGCAGCGCAACCAATACTACCGCCAGCAGCACACGCCGATCCGGGTAGCGCGGTAGCAGGCTCGATACCAGCAAGCCGGCGAACACCTCGCACAGCGTCAGCGCCGCCAGCAGCAGACCGCTCGACTGCGCGCTCCAGCCCAGCCCGGTGTAGTAGGGCGGCAACCAGGCCAGCACCAGGGTGTAGCCGGCGGTACCGACACCGAAGAAGCTCATCAGCAGCCAGGCTCTGGGTGAACGCCAGACGTTCAACTGAGGCACATCGGCCGATGCTGCCAGCGCTTGCTTGGGGGCTGCGCGTTGCCAGAGCGCGGTTGCCAACAAGGCCGGCAGCGTCCAGCTCGCAAGCGCCCATGACCAGCCCAGCGACTGCGCCAGCCAGGGCGTCAGCGCCGCACCGAAGGCCGCGCCACCCATGATCGCGCAGCTGTAGAAGCCGATCAGCCGGCTACTGTCCGCGGCGAAGCGCGACTTGATCAGGCCCGGCACAAGCGCCTGCACGAAAGCGATCCCCGCGCCGGCCAGCAATGCGGTGACGATCAGGATGCTGGAGTCGGGTAGCACGCCGCGCGTCAGGCAGGCGAGGGCGATTAACAGTACGCCCACGAAAATCCCGTTGCGCTCGCCCAGGCGTTTGCGCAGCAGGCCGGCGGCCAGAGCGCCGAGGCCCATGATGACGACTGGCAGGCTGGTCAGCAGGCTGGCGCCGATATGATCCAGGCCGGTGTCGAGCTGGATGCGGTCGAGCAGCGGGCCGATGGCCGCCAACACCGGGCGCAGGTTCAGGCCGAGCAGGACGATGGCTATCAGCAACAGTGTCTGGCGCTTCATGCCTTGGCATCCTGCGCGCCCCGCCAGGCCACCAGCAGCACGCCGCCGACGATGCACAGCGCCGCCAGTAGCATCGACAAGCTGCCCTGTTCGCCGAGCAGGCCGATGGCGATGGCCGCGCCAGTGATCGCCGCTACCGAGCCGATCTGGCTGAGAAATACCGTGCCAGCCAGGTTCTGTAGAACGAAGAACAGCGCATAAACGGCCGCGAACAGCAGCATCTGCAAGGCCAGCAGGCCCACGGCCGCAGTACCTTGCAAACGCGGCGCGAGGTCGACGCCGAACAGGCCCAGCGGCACCAGCAGCAGTGCGCCGCCGAGCAGCATGCCGGGGGCCAGGGACAGTGGGCTGGCGCCCTGCGGCCAGTAGCGGGCGCGGTAGATGTTGCCGAGTGCCAGAAACACGGGCACGCAGAGCGCCGCCAGCACCCACAGCAGGGGGCTGTCACCGGCGTTGAGCTTACCCAGTGCCAGTAGCAGGCTGCCGGCCAGACCGATGCAGATGCCCAGCAGACGAATGCGGCTCAGTCCCTCCATGCGCAAAGCCAGGGCCAGCAGGTAGGTGATCAGAGGCGGGAAGGCCAGGCACATCGAGGCGAACCCGGCGCCGACATGGCCGATGGAGCTGAACAGCAAACCATTCGGCACTGCGATGCTGAGCAGCCCGGAGGCCAGGTAATACCCCAGCAACCCGGGGCTGATGCCGGGGCGCTCGCCGCGTATCCAGGTGAACAGCAACAGCAGCAAACCGCCGCCCAGCAAGCTCCAGAGCAGGTAGGCCATGGCCGGCCAGCCGACGTTGCCGGCCAGTTTCACCAGGATGCTGGTCAGTCCCATCAGAGCCCCGATGGTCACCAATAGTGACAAGGCGAGAACAGGACGAAATTGGGAGCCGGGCATGCAGCTGTCTCCTGAGGATGGATGCGTTACGATGCAAACATTCTTTTTGAAAAGTATCTTGATAGCAAGATAAAAGGGGCAGCATGCAAGACCGCGCACAATTGGCTGCCGAGCAGTGGCTTCGACAGCGCCCGGATCTGGATGGTTTTTCCATGGCGGTGATTGGCCGTCTGGCTGAGCTGAGCCAGGTGATCAGCCGCGATCACCTGTTGCCGTTCTTCGCCGAACACGGGCTGCAGGCCGGCGAGTTCGACCTGCTCGCTACCCTGCGTCGCTCGGGTGAGCCCTATGCGTTGATGCCGACAGCGTTGTACGAGAGCGCGATGATTTCCTCGGGCGGCATGACCAGTCGTATCGACCGCCTGGAAAAGGCCGGGCTGATCGAGCGGCGCAAGCATCCGTCCGACCGCCGTGGCGTGCTGGTGGCGCTGACCCCAGCTGGCTTCGAATTGATCGACGGTATGCTCGCGGCCCATGTGGCCAATCTGCAGCGCGTGCTCACAGGATTGACCGCTGCCGAGCAGCGCACGTTGCATGATTTACACGGCAAGTTGTTGGCGGGGTTGGCGCAGCAGGGTGCCGAGTGATTGAACTGTGGGAGGCTGTTTTCGATCTCACCCACACTACGCGAGTGCGCGTCCATGACGCTCTCCGTGCTGCTACCAGTACGCGGATGCTGGAGCACGTGTAGAGCGTGGCATTGATCAAAGTGGACTTGAAGGTCGAAGCATCCGAGTTGACGCTTCAGCGTTTTGAGCCACGATCTTCTGGCGGTATAGCGAAAAGGCGCACATATGGAATCGGTCTGGATCGCTGCGGGTGTCTTCGTATGTCTGCTGTCGGCATCCCTGCTCATGATGCATTGGTATCCCAAACTCTCGGCTCGCCACCGAGACGAAGAAACCAACACGGTGGTTCGCCTGGTCGCCAACATCTTTGTGGTCATGACCTCGCTGGTGTTCGGCCTGATGATCAATTCGGCCAAGAACACTTTCGAAGCGATCGACAGCAACATGCACACCTATGCAACCAGCCTGATCGATCTTCGATCGAACACTGAAGACCTACGGTGACAAGGCGCAGGACACGCGCCAGCACCTGGCCGCCTACGTGGAGCACGCTATCGCCAATCCTTATCGCGGCGATGAAGCACTGCAGCATCGAGCGAGCCCCGCTACTCAGTTTCTGGATGAGATCGGTGTGGTCCTGGCTGCCATCAAGCCCGAAACCCGTTATCAAGAAACCATGCTCAGCGACCTTCGTCAGCAGTACCACTCACTCATAGAACAGCGCTGGCGAATCGTGGAGCAGTCCGAAGGGACGATACCGATGCCACTCATCGGCATGCTTGTCGCGTGGATGACGCTGATCTACGCCAGCTTTGGCTATCGCGCGCCGAACAACCCGATGGTGATTGGCATGTTCGCCTTGTCTGCGCTGCTGATTGCCGCTTCCGTGTATCTGGTTCTGGACATGGATATTCCTTTCCATGGGCCGATACAGATATCAGACGCGCCATTGCGTAGAGCCTTGGCGGAAATGCAGATGTAGTGCGGGTTTCGCAGGGAGAGAGTCACCAGGAAAAGCGACTGATTTATTTTCGGTGTGGCTGGTCTGATTCAGTGCTCATTCCTTTTTTGTTAGCGGTAGGGATCGGTCGCTCTGTTCTCTACGACGAGACTAATGGAAATATGCCATGCATCTTCTACGCATCCACGCCATCGCCTTGGGCGTTATGTTTCTGGTCGGCCCTGCCGCGGCACAGGTGAATATCGGTATTTGGGGCAACGGTATTCTAGGCCAGGCCGCTCTTCGGAATGCCCAGGAGGCAGCCGGCCAGGGCGCTGACGATGACGAGTCTGAAACCTCTGCGCGGGCTCGACCGGAAGAGCCTGCCGCGCTGTCCTTTACTCGTTCAGGTGATTTGAGCCGCCAGATCGAAGAGGGTGTCGCACAGCGCCTGTCCGAGATGGTCTCGGTGCAGTTCCAGATGAAAGACCCGTCATCTCTGGTAAGAACTGCAGGCACTCGCGCCATATACCGGCAAGAGCTGAAGAAACGCGGCCTACCGGAGAATTCTCTCAGTGGCGCTACGGCGCTGTTCCTAGCCGTCGGTTGGGAGTTGGCTAACGGGCGCCCGTTGTCGGAGGCGCAAACAGCAGCCATTTTCCGGCAGACCGCTGGCGGGCTGCAGCGGTCCCCTCTGGCTCGCAAGAGTGGGCCTGAGCTCCAGCAGGAGTCCGAGATACGCTTGATAATCACCGCGTTGTGGCTGGAGGAGGCACGTGTACGTTCATCGTCATCTCGGTCGACACAGGACCTAGCCGATGCGGTCAGGAGCGACTTGAAGGCGATCACTCGCAATGACATGCGCGCCTATGAAGTGACCGAGAACGGGTTCACCGGGCGCTAGTGTCTCGGTAGTCGGGTGACCCGCTTACATCCGATGCTGTTCCACCAGGTAATCCACGAACACCCGCACCCGCGCTGGCATTGTCGGGCCGCCGATGAACACTGCATGAATTGGCTCCCGGTCGTCGGGGTTGAAGGCTTGCAGCAGCGGCACCAGATCGCCGCGCTGCAGGTCTTCGGCCACGCTGAATTCACCGATGCGCGCGATGCCGGCGCCGACCCGGGCAAATTGCGCCAGTGCCTCGCCGCTGCTGCATTCGATATTGCCGCAGACCTTGAGCGAGAACACCTGGCCATCGCGGATGAACGGCCAGTTGGGTTCGGCACGGCGGAAGTTGAAGCGCAGGCAGTTGTGCTGCAGCAGGTCTTCCGGCCGCTGCGGCGTTCCATGGCGTTGCAGATAGTCGGGGGAGGCCACCACCACTTGGCCGGTTTCGCCGACTTTTCGTGCGGTCAACGGGCTGTCCGGCAGATGGCCGAAGCGTATGGCCACGTCGGCCTGGCCGCCGAGAATGTCGACCACTTCGTCGCCCAGGCTGAGGTCGACGGTGATGTTCGGGTAACGCGCGCTGAAGGCCGCCACCAGCGGCACGATGGTCATCCGCCCATGGCCGAGCGCGGCACTCACGCGCAAGCGGCCCCGTGGCACGCCCTGATCGGCGATGGCTTCTTCGACCTCCGCCATATCGGCAAGGATGCGCCGTGCACCACGCAGGTACGCCTCGCCCTCGGCGGTAAAGGTGATCGCGCGGGTGGTGCGCAGCAGCAGGCGTGTGCCAAGGCGCTGCTCGGTACGCGCGATGATCCGGCTGACCGCCGAGGGCGTCAGCCCCAGTGCACGTGCGGCGGCCGACAGGCTGCCTTCCTCCGCCACGGTGGCGAACACCACCATGTCGCCTGACCTGCCGTTGAAATCCATTTGTGCTCCGTAAGCAAAGGTGTTTGCCAGAAATGCCATCTACCGCCGCCAAGGTTTGGATCCTAGCATTCGCGGCATAGATGAGGAGCCTTTCCATGCGTATCAATCCACCACTCGTTGCACTCGCCATCGGTGCCTTTGGCATCGGCGTTACCGAGTTCGCCCCCATGGGCATGTTGCCGGGCATTGCCAGCGATCTCGGCGTTTCCATTCCTGCTGCCGGCCTGCTGGTCAGCGCCTACGCGCTGGGTGTGTTGCTCGGCGCGCCACTGATGACGCTGACTACCGGCAAGATTCCCCGGCGCTACCTGCTGATCGGGCTGATGGCCATCTTCACCCTGGGCAACCTGATGTCGGCCCTGGCCACCGATTACTACAGCCTGCTGATCGCGCGGGTGGTGACCTCGCTTAACCACGGCGCCTTCTTCGGCGTCGGCTCCATCGTTGCCGCCAGTGTGGTCGCGCCAGACAAGCGCGCAGGGGCGGTGGCAGCGATGTTCATGGGTCTGACCCTGGCGACCATCGGCGGCGTACCGCTGGCGGCCTGGTTCGGTGAGGTACTTGGCTGGCGCACGGCGTTCTGGGGCATCACTGGGCTCGGTGTGCTGGCGATGGTCTCGCTATGGTTCGCGCTGCCCAACGTGCCGCTGCCGAAGAGCGACGGCGTGCTGGCGGAAATCCGCGTGCTGGGCCGTGGCCCGGTGCTGGCGGCACTGGCTCTGACCGTAATCGGCTCCAGCGCGATGTTCACCGTGTTCACCTATATCGCGCCGATCCTCAGCAGCGAGACCCAGGCGTCCACCGCCTTCATCACCGCTATGCTGGTGCTGTACGGCATCGGCCTGACACTGGGCAATGTGTGGGGCGGCAAGGCGGCGGATCGCTCCGTCGACCGCACCCTGATCGTCTCGCTGAGTGCGCTGATCCTGGTCTTGCTGGCCTTCACCGTACTGATGCGCTGGCCGCTGCCGGCCGCCGTGGCCATCCTGATCTGGGGCATCGCCAGCTTCGCCATCGTGCCGCCACTGCAGATGCGCGTGATGGAAGCGGCCAAGGAAGCACCCAACCTGGCCTCGGCGGTGAATATCGGCGCCTTCAACCTCGGTAACGCCATCGGCGCGGCACTGGGCGGAGCGGTGATCAAGGCGGGGTTAGGCTACCCGGCGATCTCGCTGGCTGGCGCGGCGATGGCCGGGCTGGGACTGCTGATGGTGCTGGGGTTTGCCTGGCGCTCCAGGGCAGTGACGGCTGCGGCGATCTAAGAGAGCGGCAATTGGGAAGGGGAGGATTAAATGAATCCACCCCTTTCCGGTTTACGCCTTCGCAGCAGGGCTCAAGCGAAAGCTGACGCCCATGCGGTTGAACGCGTTCATGGCTGCGATAGCGGCCGTGAGGTCGACCAGGTCTTTCGGATTGAATGCGGACGATGCTGCGGCATAGGCCTCGTCAGAAGCATGCGTTTCGCTGACCATCGTCACTTCTTCCGTCCAGGCCAAGGCGGAACGTTCCTGCTCGGAAAACAGATGCGCGGCCTCATGCCAGACCGGCACCAGAACGAGCTTATCTACTGACATACCTCCCTTAATCAGATCTCGCGAATGGATATCGATGCAGTGCGCGCATCCATTGATTTGCGATGTCCGCAAGAACACGAGATGGATGAGCTGAGGCGGCAGGTTCGTTCCGGTGGTGACGAAATGGTGCAGCCCTCCCAGCGCTTTGGCTGCAGCGGGTGAAGCCTCAAACCAGTCAAGACGAGTCATAGAGCAGTACCCTTTATGGATGGGGGAGTCGGTAAGGTCTGCTCAATTAAGGCAGTTAAGAGGATTAAGGTATTGATCCAATTAAAGGCTTAATGAATGGTCCACTTTGCGGCGTGGCCGTTGTTGCTTTTGATGCCGTGTGGAGCGGCTGATCTTCTGTTCAGCGTCCATCGCTCAGCCATTAGCCTAGAGGAGAGCGTTGCGATGCTTGGGCTTCGGGCTACATGAAAGCCTTGCAAGCGGGTTCGTGGCCGCTCAGCTCTGTGACCGGAGTACGATGGCTCCCGCGCCCGGCTTGGAAGCAAGCCCATGGCGCTCTGCGTCGCAGCGCAGCACGCAACTGCCCGTGGTAGACGCGGGAGCATCGAGGGCTGCATCCCCACGCAGAGCGTGGGAACGATCATGGTTAGCCCGGGAAAGGGACGCTAACCGGCCAGAAGCGGACTGTTGCCCAGTAAATAAATCTGTCCTCTTTTCCCGCTAGTGTTCCAGGGTGGCAGCGGTGATGGAGGTGTGCAGGTGATGTGAGAGCGTGATTGACGGTGCTGGGCGCACCGGCGACGCAGTACGCTTTTTGCTATATCTGGTGGAATGCTCGCCGGCGCTCCTAGGTCTATTCTGTGCGTTAATGGCTCCCTCGGGAGGCTCACGTTTTAAACCTAGCGTGCTATGCTCGGCTACGTTGCGTCGCAGTCTTACATGGCGATCACTACCGATGCTTATATGTTAATTGGAAAAGACATGTCGAAAGTTATAAAGGAAAGCTTAAAACGTCACACTGCTCCCTCGTTGGTTTCTGGGTTCAAAGCTGCTCAGACCTCAAGCGTGATTATCGTTGATTTCATTACTGCACTTCCTGAGGAACCTCAAGCTATCTTTGATTCAGTGGCTTTGACTAGAGATGTTGCTGAGAATTTAGTTAATGCTCTAACGGGATTCTTGGAAGATAGTGATGGCGAAGAAAATTGAGGCTGATGCGCCTGCTACAAGCTTTGATCATTCTTATATAAGTGGTCATATTGTAAGGTTCGTGGAATCATCGCGTTTGCAGAAAAAGAAAGCTCAGGAAACTATTGGGTCTGAGTTTAAGTCTCGTTTTTTCTACACTGAAAGTCTTACCGAGGTATGCGGGCAAAGGGATCGTTATTTTGTAGATGAAAGATTGTCTTGGTATGATGCTATTGAAAGTGGGGGGTTAAGGCCGAGCATAGATAGAGACGGAAATGTTAGGCTTTTTAGTGAAGGGGTCAAGAATTCTCAGCATGCAAAGTGGTGTGAGATTATTGAGGTAATGGCTAGTCAATGGATTGAAAGAGAGAGTTTTAGGGGGGGGCAAGCGGCGGAACACAAAAGCGTTGATTTAATATTGCAGGCTTTGACGCAGCTCACTCGTTATCTTCCGGAGTTGCAACAAAGGCAGCCAAACTATTTTTTGGACGTTGAAACTTACAAGATTGGGGTTACCTTGCAGGGTGAGGGGACACTGACTCTTTTGATAGGTGGGAATTCTGAGGTTGAGTATTCTTATGCTCAGCGCCAAGAAAAAGGCACAGTGCGAATCTCAGGGATTGCCAAGCTTACAACTAATATAAGAAATTCAAAGAATATATGGAAGTTGCTGAATCTTCAGGGGGTTTTGGGGTGACTGAATGCAATGCGGAAGCTCTGGTATATCGATATTTGAAGCCAAGTGATATCCGTTGTCAGTTGTGCTGGTCGCAGGTTGATAGTAGTGTGATCTTGGCGGAGTCGAAAGGTGGGGAGTTTGTCGAGTCTGCTACGTTTGACTTGCGTGCTGCTAGAAAGGAAAGTGCGGTGTCGTTTTTTAAGTCATTTAAAATGGATGATGCTAATAGAATACTGGATGTTTTGAATGAGTTGCGCTTTCGGAGGACGAGAGGTGGGAAGCTTGAGGATAAAGGCTTTGCTGTTAATGCGGGAATGATGCGAATAAATTACGAGCGTGCTCATGAAGATCTGAATGAAGAGCAGATAGTGGTTTTATTTGAGGATGATGATGGTGAGGATTCAGATAGAGAGTGTCGTCACTATGGTTTGAGTATTATTCCTAATGCAACTACTCCGCGAATTGAAATAATTAACGCATTGCTTGAGTTGTCTAGGTTTTTTGCACTAAAGCAAAGGTCAAAGAAGCCAGATACTCGTGAAATAATGGAATTCAGTGATGCGGAATCCGCATTCTTTACAATCGCTAGCAGTGTTGTTGTGGGAGGGTTGCCAACGGCCAGCTAGGTCATTGATGGTTATGTAATAGAAATTGGTTTTAGAAATTTATTTTTGTGTAATTTCTGTGATTTTCTTTGGGGTTATTGACTGGTCGTGCCGAGGGCGATTTCTTGCCTGCTGGAGAAGAGTTTGTCACTTCGTTATTGTTTTTTATTAAAATAATTGCCCTGTTTTCCTTGTGAGTGCCCGCGACATCACGGCGAACATTTGGCCTAGTAGTCACTCAACGCTAGTGCCTTTTTTGCTGCAAGCATGGCTCCAGCTCCTGAGACAGTACGCCTTTTGTTCTGGCTGGTGAACTGTTGGCTGGCGCTCCTGAGTCCACCCTACGCGCTGAACTCTCTCTCGGCAGCGGGCAGGGCTCGAATCTGCGACAATCCCGCCTTTGCCTTGATTGCCCCGATCCAGATGACTGACCTCGCCACGCTGCAGAACAACCTCGACCACGTCATGATCGCCGAGCGTCACCGCTTGCGTCGGCAGTTGCATGAGCTGCAGAAGCACCCTGACGAGGCCAAGCTGGCGCAGTGGCTGGAGCGTTTTCAGGCGGCCAGTGACAAGGTGGCGGCGCGGCGTAGCAGCATCCCCACGATGCGCTACGACGATGCGTTGCCGATTGCCGCCAAGCGCGATGAGATCAAGGCCGCGCTGGAGAAGAGCCAGGTGGTGGTGATCGCCGGTGAGACCGGCTCGGGCAAGACCACGCAGTTGCCGAAGATTTGTCTGGAGATCGGCCGGGGCGTGCATGGGCTGATTGGTCACACTCAGCCGCGTCGGCTGGCGGCGCGCAGTGTGGCCACGCGGGTGGCGGAAGAGATAGGCACGCCGCTGGGCGAACTGGTCGGTTATCAGGTGCGTTTCGAGGATCAGAGCAAGGACGGCACGCTGATCAAGCTGATGACCGACGGCATTCTGCTCGCCGAAACCCAGCACGACCGCTTTCTGGAGAAGTACGACACCATCATCGTCGACGAGGCGCACGAACGTAGCCTCAACATCGACTTCCTGCTCGGCTATCTGAAGACCCTGCTGCCGCGTCGCCCGGATCTGAAGCTGATCATCACTTCGGCGACCATCGATCTGGAGCGGTTCAGCAAGCACTTTAATGATGCGCCGATCATCGAGGTCTCCGGTCGTACCTATCCGGTGGAAACCTGGTATCGCCCGCTGGCGGCTGAGGTGGACGAGGAGGGCGAGCGTCTGCTCGATGACCTGTCCATCGACCAGGGCATTCTCGCCGCGCTGGACGAGATCACCGAGCACGAGCGCAGCGTGGGCCAGCGCCCCGGCGATGTGCTGGTGTTCCTGCCCGGCGAGCGCGAGATTCGTGAGGCCGCCGAGGTGCTGCGCAAGGCCAATCTGCGTTTTACCGAGGTGCTGCCGCTGTATGCACGGCTGACGCCGGCCGAGCAGCAGAAGATTTTCGCGCCCATGGCCGGGCGCAAGATCGTGCTGGCCACCAACGTCGCGGAAACCTCGCTGACCGTGCCGGGTATCCGCTACGTGATCGACAGCGGCACCGCACGCATCAGCCGCTATAGCTACCGCGCCAAGGTACAGCGCCTGCCCATCGAGCCGGTGTCGCAGGCCAGCGCCAACCAGCGCAAGGGCCGCTGCGGCCGGGTCGAGCCGGGTATCTGCATTCGTTTGTACAGCGAGGAAGATTTTCTCGGGCGCCCTGAATTTACCGACCCGGAGATTCTGCGCACCAACTTGGCGGCGGTGATTCTGCAGATGCTGCACCTGCGTTTGGGCAGCATCGAGGACTTCCCCTTTATCGAGCCGCCAGATGGCAAGGCCATCAGCGACGGCTTCAACCTGTTGCAGGAGCTGTCGGCGGTCAATCGCGAAAGCCAGCTCACGCCCATCGGCCGGCAACTGGCGCGCCTGCCCATCGACCCGCGCCTGGGGCGCATGGTGCTGGAAGGCGCCAAGCAGGGCAGCCTGGAGGAAATCCTTATCGTTGCCGCCGCGCTGTCGGTGCAGGATCCGCGCGAGCGACCGATGGATCGCCAGCAGGCCGCCGACCAGGCGCACGCGCAGTGGAAGGATGTCGATTCGGACTTCGCCGCGCTGATCAACCTGTGGCGCGGTTTTGAGGAAAAACGCCAGGAGCTGGGCAGCAACCCGCTGCGCACCTGGTGCAAGAAGAACTTCCTCAACTACATGCGCCTGCGCGAATGGCGCGATGCGCACCGGCAACTGGTGCTAATCGCCCGTGATCTGCAACTGATGGGCAAGGGCAGCCAGAGCCGCTCGGAGGCGCAGGGCGAGCAAACGGCTAACACGCCGCAGCCGACCAAGGACACCCGTGTCAACGCCATCGCCCGCCAGCAGGCCGAAGCCAGTGAGGCGGCGGTGCGGGCGAAGAATTACGCCGCCGTGCACAAGGCGATTCTCGCCGGCCTGCTCAGCCAGATCGGCCAGAAGACCGAGGAGGGCGACTACCTCGGCGCGCGCCAGCGGCGTTTCTGGATTCACCCGTCGAGTGTGATCGGGCGCAAGAAGCCCAACTGGATCATGGCCGCTGAGCTGGTGGAAACCACCAAGCTGTTCGCCCGTATGGTGGCGAAGATCGAGCCGGACTGGATCGAGCCGCTGGCCGGCCACCTGGTGAAGAAGAACCATCTGGAACCGCACTGGGAGAAGAAGCGCGGCCAGGTGGTGGCGTACGAGCAGGTCACCCTGTACGGCATGATCATCGTCGGTCGCCGCCCGGTGCATTACGGCCCCATCGACCCGCCTGTTTCGCGCGAGATGTTCATTCGCGAGGGGCTGGTGCGCGGCGAGATCAACAGCCGCGTGCGCTGCCTGACCGCCAACCGCCAGTTGCTCGAACGTCTCGACGAGCTGGAGGCCAAGTCGCGTCGCCGCGACATTCTCGCCGACGAGGAAACCCTGTTCGGCTACTACGATGCGCGTATCCCGCAGGACATCTACCAGGCTGCTAGTTTCGAGAGCTGGTACAAGAAAGGCAGCGCCGCCGACCCGCAGCTGTTGATCATGCGTGAGGAAGACGCCCTGGCTCGCGATGCCAAGGAAGTCACCGCCGCGCAGTACCCGGACACCTTGCGCATTGGCGAGCTGCAATTGCCGCTGAGCTATCACTTCGAGCCCAACCACCCGCGTGACGGCGTGACCCTGCGCGTGCCGGCGCCGCTGCTGCCGCAACTGCCGCCCGAGCGCCTTGAATGGCTGGTGCCGGGGCTGCTGGAGGCCAAGTGCATCGCCCTGGTGCGCGGCCTGCCCAAGGCGCTGCGCAAGAACTTCGTGCCGGTGCCGGACTTCGTTGGTGCGGCGCTGGACAAGCTGGTGTTTGGCCAGGGCTCGTTGCCGCAGGCGCTGGGGCATGAACTGCTGCGCATGACTGGCGCGCGGGTGTCCGACGAGGCCTGGGCGGAGGCTGCTGAAAGCATCGAAAACCACCTGAAGATGAACATTGAGGTGGTCGACGCTCAGGGCAAGTTCCTTGGCGAAGGTCGCGATCTGGCCGAGCTGACCGCACGTTTCGCCGAGGCCAGCCAGGCGGCCTTGGCCATCCCGCAGCAGAGCGACAAGCCGAAGGCGGTGGAGGCCAAAGCCTTTGCCGAAGTGGCCGAGAAGACGCAGCAGAAGATCGCCGGGCTTTCCATGACGGTCTACCCGGCCTTGGTGGAAGAAGGCGGAGTGGTCAAGGAAGGGCGCTTCCCGACTCAGGCCGAGGCCGACTTCCAGCACCGCCGCGCCCTGCAGCGCCTGCTCTTGCAGCAACTGGCCGAACAGGCCAAGTTCCTGCGCGGCAAGCTGCCGGGGCTGACCGAGCTGGGGCTGCTCTATCGCGACATCGGCCGCGTCGAGGCGCTGGTCGAGGACATTCTGTTGGCCAGCCTGGATGCCTGCATCCTCGAAGGCGAAGCCACGCTGCCGCGCGATGGGGCAGCTCTGGCGCAACTGGCCGAGCGCAAGCGCGGCGACTGGACGACGCATGCCGAACGTATCGCCCGCCAGGTGCTGGAAATCCTCAAGCTCAACCATGGCCTGCAGAAGCGCTTCAAGGGCAAGATCGACCTGGCCCAGGCGATGGCGCTCAACGATATCAAGCAGCAGCTCGCGGGCCTGGTGTATGCCGGCTTCGTGCGCGAGACGCCGGGCGAGTGGCTCAAGGAGATTCCTCGTTACCTCAAGGCCATCGAGCAGCGCCTGGACAAGGTGGGTGCGCAGGTGCAGCGCGACCGTGTGTGGACGGGTGAACTGGCCGGCTACTGGGAGCAGTACAAGGCCCGCGCTGCCAAGCATGCCCAGGAAGGCAAGCGTGATCCGGAGCTGACGCTGTACCGCTGGATGCTGGAGGAATACCGCGTGTCGCTGTTCGCCCAGCAACTGGGCACGAAGATGGCGGTATCGGACAAGCGCCTGAGCAAGCAGTGGACGCTGGTTGAAGGTTGATGATCGGCGCTCGCCCCGGTGCAGGGGCGAGCTATCCACTGATGAATGCGGAAACTGAAGAACGATGAGTGTGAATGATGAAAACGTCGGGCTGGGACGCCGTGGCTGCCTGGGCCTTTTCCTGGTCGGCCTGGCCTTTGTCGTACTGATTTTCGCCGGGCTGATCTACATCATGACTCGCCCGCAGGACAGCGAGATCGAGGCCGGCGAGCGTGCGGCCATCGAGGCCTGCTGGAAGAGCGCGCAGGCCACCGAGCGCAGCTTCACCGAGGAAAGTTGCCAGGAGATGGAGAAGCAGTTCCTGCGCAAGTTCGGCCATCAGCCATGAACCTGCTGCAACGCCTGAGCTTCAAGCATCTGGTGGTGGGCTTCTGCGTGTTGGCGCTGGGGAGCGTGGTACTGATCTGGTGGCTTAGCGGCGCGGCCTATTTGCGGCCCTATGCCGAGCAGACGGTGATCTTCGGTCAGGGTGAATTGAAGCTGCCGCCTGAGCTGGCCGGCCCCGGGCCGATCCGCGTGGTGCACTTCTGGGACCCGGACTGCCCCTGCAACGCGGAAACCGACGCGCACCTGCGCTACCTGATCGGCCTGCACCGTAACGCCGATGTCGAGTTCTACAGCGTGCAGAAGCCGGGCAGCACAGGTGAGATCGCACCGTTCTTGCGTGGGCGGATGAAGCCCTTGCCGGGCATCGAGGGCATGGAGTCGCTGCCAGCCAGCCCGGCCCTGGCGATCTGGGATCGCGACGGCAAGCTGGCTTATGCCGGGCCTTACAGCGAAGGGCTGGTGTGCAACTCCAGCAACAGCTTCGTCGAGCCGGTGCTCGATGCGCTGACCCAGGGGCGCCAGGTGTCGCTGGCCAGTGGGTTGGCGGTGGGCTGTTATTGCACCTGGAAGTAGTAGCGTAGGCAGTAGGTAAAGCTATCGCGGCTGAAGCCGCTCCTACAGACATTCACCTACTCCGTGGGAGCGGCTTCAGCCGCGATGCTTTTTGACTGAGCTCGATTGCCCCGGATTGCATCCGGGCTACAACACCAGCCGTCCTCTGTCTCTACTTGACTCCGCTCTATGCTCAGCCTTTCGCAAGGCTGACGCTCCTCGTGTTCGAAATTCTTGAAATCTCATCAATGTCAAGGCCTGGCGCGCTGGCGGCGGACAGCATCTTTCGTGTCATTGATTCCTGTCAATTTGCTGACAAAAAGCTCTAAACCTGGGCTGTGATCTTTTGTCGCACCCATCCGGTTCTTTGCCGGCTTCTGCTGGCAAAGTGTTTCAAATCATTGCGTATATGTTGCGAAATATGTCGAGAAGAGGCGGCCAATCGCCCCTTAAGTAGGCTGCTAACTAATTGTGCGAGGCTGTCAGAGCCTGCAACATCCGCGCTTCCCACGGTTTACCGCTTCGCTTGCACGGATGCTCAAGCTCTGAGTTCTCGCTGCCGGCCTTTTACTCGATGGGCCGCACGGCAACTGAAGCCGATTGTGGGGCTCACTCAGTTGAAGGTCGTGACATGAAAGAAGAGAAATACCATCGTTGTGTGCGCTGGCTGGTGATGGCGATTGCCTTCTCGGCGCTCGGTGGATGTGACTGGGCACTGTTCAACTCGAAAGGGCAGATCGGTGTCGAGCAGGGCAATCTGATCCTGATCTCCATCGGACTCATGCTGATCGTGGTGGTACCCGTGATCATCATGACCTTCCTGTTTGGCTGGCGTTATCGCGAGTCGAACGAGAAGGCCACCTACATGCCCGACTGGGCACATTCGCACAAGATCGAACTGGTCGTCTGGGGCGTTCCCCTGATCATCGTCGCCGTTCTGGCAGTCATCATCTGGCAAACCTCGCACTCGCTCGACCCCTATCGCCCGATCGAATCGGACAAGCCGGCGCTGAACATCGAAGTCGTCTCGCTCGACTGGAAATGGCTGTTCATCTACCCGGATCAGGGCGTGGCCGTGGTCAACGAGCTGGTGATTCCGGAGAAAACCCCGGTGACCTTCCACATCACCTCCGACACGGTGATGAACGCGCTGTCGATCCCGCAGCTCGGCGGGATGATCTACGCCATGGGCGGCCAGCGTACCCAGCTCAACCTGATCGCCAACGAACAGGGCGAGTTCTTCGGCCAGTCCGGCAACTTCAGCGGCGAAGGCTTCTCGGCCATGCGCTTCACCACCCACTCGGTCAGCGATGAAGGCTTCGCGCAGTGGGTCGACAAGGTCAAGCAGTCGCCCGAGGTCATGGACTTCGCCGCCTTCAAAGAGGTAGGCGAGCCCGGCGAGATGGTCAACCACCGCTATCCGATCTACCCGATTCGCTACTTCGGCCAGGTCGAGCCGAACCTGTTCAACAAGGTGATCGGGCAGTACGTGACCTTGAAAGATTCCCACAGCACGGCCATGCACGAAGCAGCGGAGGTGCAGGAGTGAATATGTTTGGAAAACTGACTCTGGACGCGATTCCGTACCACGAGCCCATCATCATGATCACCCTGGCCATCGTGGCGCTGGGTGGTCTGGGACTGTTCGCGGCGGTGACCTACTTCAAGAAGTGGGGCTACCTGTGGAGCGAGTGGCTCACCTCGGTGGACCACAAGAAAATCGGCGTGATGTACATCCTCGTCGCGCTGGTCATGCTGGTGCGTGGCTTCGCTGACGCGATCATGATGCGTACCCACCTGGCGATGGCCCACGGTGACGGCCAGGGCTACCTGCCGCCCGAGCACTACGACCAGATCTTCACCGCGCACGGCATCATCATGCTGATCTTCGTGGCCATGCCACTGGTCACCGGCCTGATGAACATCGTCGTGCCGCTGCAGATCGGCGCACGTGACGTGGCCTTCCCCTACCTGAACTCGCTGAGCTTCTGGCTGTTCGTCGGCGGCGCGCTGCTGATCAACCTGTCGCTGGGCCTGGGCGAGTTTGCCAAGACCGGTTGGGTGGCTTATCCGCCTTTGTCAGGGATTCAGTACAGTCCCGGCGTGGGGATGGATTACTACATCTGGAGCATGCAGCTATCGGGCTTGGGCACGACGCTGACGGGGGTCAACTTCATCGCCACCATCCTCAAGATGCGTGCACCGGGCATGAGCCTGATGAAGATGCCGATCTTCACCTGGACCATTCTGGTTACCTGCGTGCTGATCTGCGGCGCCTTCCCTCCGCTGACCGCGACCCTGGCGATGCTGTCGCTGGACCGCTACCTGGATTTCCACTTCTTCACCAATGAACTGGGCGGCAACCCGATGATGTACGCCAACCTGTTCTGGATCTGGGGTCACCCGGAGGTGTACATCCTCATCCTGCCGGCGTTCGGTGTGTTCTCCGAAGTGGTGGCGACCTTCTCGCGCAAGACCCTGTTCGGTTATGCCTCGATGGTCTGGGCAACTGCGGCCATCGGCGTGCTGTCGTTCGTGGTGTGGCTGCACCACTTCTTCACCATGGGCTCGGGGGCCAGCGTCAACGCCTTCTTCGGCATCATGACCTCGATCATCGCCATCCCCACCGGGGTGAAGATCTTCACCTGGCTGTTCACCATCTTCCGTGGCCGTCTGCAACTGAACGCCATGACCTGGATGACCCTGGGCTTTCTGGTGACTTTCTCCATCGGCGGCATGACCGGCGTGTTGATGGCGGTGCCGGCGGCAGACTTCGTGCTGCACAACAGCCTGTTTTTGATCGCCCACTTCCACAACGTGATCATCGGTGGTGCGGTGTTCGGCTACCTGGCCGGCATCATCTACTGGTTCCCGAAAGCCTTCGGCTTCAAGTTGCTCGATCGTTTCGGCCGCTACTCGTTCTGGTGCTGGCTGCTGGGCTTCTACTTCGCCTTCATGCCGCTGTACGTGCTGGGCTTCATGGGCATGACCCGTCGCCTCAACCACTTCGACAACCCGGCCTGGGTGCCGTGGGTGCAGGTGGCCGTGGTTGGCGCCGTGCTGATCGGTATCGGCATCGTCTTCACCGTGGTGCAGTTCGTCACCAGCTACATCAAGCGCAAGGAAAACGTCGACGTGAGCGGCGACCCGTGGGATGGCCGCACCCTGGAGTGGGCGACGTCCTCGCCGCCACCGTTCTACAACTTCGCGGTCATCCCGACGGCGGACAAGATCGACGCCTTCTATGAGGCGAAGAAGAACGGTGTCGAGCTGATGCCTGCGCCGGAGCACTACGAGCCGATCCACATGCCGAAGAACACCGGCAACGGCCTGGTCGTCTCGGCGTTCGTCATCGCCTTCGGCTTCGCCATGATCTGGCACATCTGGTGGCTCGCCATCGTCGGTCTGGTCGGCGCCGTGGTCAGCTTCATCGTGCGTTCCTACGACGAAGACATCGACTACTACGTGCAGCCCGAAGAGATCGCGCGGATCGAGCAGGCGCACCACCAAACCAAAGCCAACGCAGTCGTACAGGCCTAACCATGACCGCTTACGAACCCCATTTTCCACATGACGCTCATGGCCACGGCCATGAGCACCACCACGACACCAGTGGGATCAAGCTGTTCGGCTTCTGGGTTTACCTGATGACCGACCTGCTGATCTTCGCCACGGTGTTCGCCACCTTTGCGGTGCTGAGCAACTCCTTCGCCGGTGGCCCCACCGCGAAGGAAATGCTCGGCGGCGGCTTGCACCTGGTGCTGGTGGAAACCTTCGCACTGCTGTTTTCCAGTATCACCTACGGCATGGCCATGCTCGCCACCTACCGTGGCGACAAGGGCGCGGTGCTGCGCTGGTTGGGCATCACCTTCCTGTTCGGCGTGGCCTTCATCAGCATCGAACTGTACGAGTTCCGTCACCTGATCCATGAAGGTGCCGGGCCGCAGGTCAGCGCCTACTGGTCGGCGTTCTTCACCCTGGTTGGCACCCATGGTCTGCACGTCAGTGCCGGTCTGCTGTGGATGCTGGTGCTGATGTTCCAGGTTGGCAGCCGTGGCCTGACCGACACCAACAAGACCCGCGTCGGGCTGCTCAGCCTGTTCTGGCACTTCCTCGACGTGGTGTGGATCTGCGTATTTACCGTCGTCTACCTGCTGGGGGTGCTGTAAATGGCTCACCAAGACAATCACGCCGCCCACGCCGTGGGCTTCAAGGATTACCTGACCGGTTTCATCCTGTCGGTGATCCTCACCGTGATCCCTTTCATGCTGGTCATGCATCCTGACGTGCTGGGCCTGAGCCGTGGCGCGACCCTGATCACCGTGGTGCTCTTCGGCCTGGCGCAGGTGCTCGTTCACCTCGTGTATTTCCTGCACATGAAGACTGACGCGGAAGGCCGCTGGAACGTCGTTTCGATGATCTTCACCGTGCTGATCATCGCGTTCGTGGTCGGCCTGTCGGTCTGGATCATGTGGAGCATGCACTATCACATGATGATCAACTGATGCTGGCGCTCCTGAAGCAGTACCTCAACCTCGCCAAGCCGGGCATCGTCTTCGGGAATCTGATTTCCGTGACGGGCGGTTTCTTCCTGGCTTCGCGCGGCGATGCGAACCTGGTGCTGTACTTCGTGACAGCGCTGGGGGTTTCGCTGGTGATCGCCTCAGGCTGTGTGTTCAACAACTACATCGATAGGGACATCGACCAGAAGATGGAGCGCACCCGTAACCGGGTGCTGGCGCAGGGGCTGGTGTCCCCTGTGCACGCCATCGTCTATGCCTTCGCGCTCGGGGTAGCCGGGGTGGCCGTGTTGTACGCCGCCACCAACACCCTGGCGGTGATGCTGGTGCTCATGGGTTTCGTGGTCTATGTCGGCCTCTACAGCCTGTGGCTCAAGCGTGGCTCGGTGTACGGCACCCTGGTCGGCAGCCTGTCCGGGGCGGCTCCGCCCGTGGTCGGCTACTGCGCGGTGAGCAACGAGTTCGATGCCGGCGCCGCCATCCTGTTGTTGATCTTCAGCCTGTGGCAGATGCCGCATTCCTATGCCATCGCCATCTTCCGTTTCAATGACTACCAGGCCGCGAACATCCCGGTGCTGCCCGTCATCAAGGGGATCTCGGCTGCCAAGCGGCAGATCGTGCTGTACATCGCCGCCTTCGTGGTCGCGACCCTGATGCTGACGCTCAGCGGCTACGCCGGCTACAGCTACTTCGTGGTCGCCGCACTGAGCGGTGCCTACTGGTTGTGGATGGGCGTGTCGGGCTACAAGGCCGTCGATGATCGGGTGTGGGCGCGCAAGCTGTTCACCTTCTCCATCATCAGCATCACCATGCTCAGTGTGATGATGTCGGTGGATTTCATCTCCTCGCCCGAGCAGGTATTGGTGACCTCCATCAATCACCTGTGCAGCCAGTTCGCCGGCAGCGCGCAGGGCATCTGCGCGGTGGTGGCGGGTATCTGACCTTGGCTCCGTGGGAGGGGCTTTAGCCGCGATTGTCGCCGCTAAAGCGCCTCCCTCGGTGTTTCTGTCGTAGGGTGGATGTCGCTCTTTACATCCACCAGCCGGTGGATCGGTAAGGCGTGATCCACCCTACGGCAGCACCTTCAGCTTGGGCCAAGTCGCCAGCCAATTCTTGCTGCGCAATCGTTCCTGGTAGATCGGCTGTTTCTCGTCCTTGAACCTTCCGACCGGGCGCACGATCAGGCCGAACAGGTCTTCCAGGCCGAGCGGTGCGGCAACTTCAACCTCACCTTGCACATCCAGCCGCACGGCTACTGCCGTCGCAGTCTCCGGCCAATACCGCATCGCTTCGGTGGCCGAGGTGTAATGCGCATCGCCATTGCGTAGATGCATGCGTGCCTGATTCTTCACCGACCACTGCAGCGATTCGTCCCGGTGGCGCAGGATCGTCTCCAGCTCAGCATCGCGAGTAGGGGAGGGCTGACAACGGTCGAACCAGATTACGTCGATATCTTCTGGCAGCGGCGAATCGCTGCGTTGGTGCAAGTGATCCCAGACGGCGCTGCGTACGAAACCTGCCGCCACCCAGCAGTCGGGCAGGTCGAGCCCGCGCACCTGCTGCAGGATGCGCAGGCGCCGAGGGTCGTTGGTGATGAGGGCCTGCAGGCGAGCAACGAGGTTCATGCGCACAGCCTATCAGTGGTGCCTGTTGCCGCTCCACAACGTAGGAGCGGCTTCAGCCGCGATTGTCGCCGTACTGAAGCGCTTCAGATACTGCGCTGATTGACCCGCTGTGACAGCGCCTCGGCTGACTCCTTGCGCTCGGAATAGCGGTCCACCAGCTCGGGATGGTCGCGTAGCAGCCAGGTGAAGCGCACCAGCTCTTCCATTACGTCCACCAGGCGGTCGTAGTACGGCGACGGCTGCATGCGGTCGTCATCGCCGAATTCGAGAAAGGCCTTGGGTACCGACGACTGGTTGGGGATGGTGAACATGCGCATCCAGCGGCCGAGTACGCGCAACTGATTGACCACGTTGAACGACTGCGAGCCGCCGCAGACCTGCATCACCGCCAGGGTCTTGCCCTGGGTCGGGCGCACCGCGCCCATGGCCAGCGGCACCCAGTCGATCTGCGCCTTGAACACCGCCGACAGGGCACCGTGGCGTTCCGGCGAGCACCACACCTGGCCTTCCGACCACTGCATCAGTTCCAGCAGCTCCTGCACCTTGGGATGCTCGACTGGAGCGTCGTCCGGCAGGGGCAGGCCGGACGGATCGAAGATGCGCGTCTCGCAACCCAGGTGCTGCAGCAGGCGCGCCGCTTCCTGCACCAGCAGGCGGCGGACCGAGCGCGGCCGGGTGGAGCCGTACAGCAGCAGGATGCGCGGCGCCGGGGCCGCGTCGCTGGGTTGGGCCGGCAGCAGGTCGAGGTCGAGATTGGGCAGGTTGTCGTTCATGTGGGTGTCCTCACTCCTGGCCGATACGGTTGAGCGCCTGCTGCAGCTCATCGCGGCTCATGTCCGCCAGGGGCAGGGCGAGGAAGGCGCGGCAGCGCCGTTCGATATGCGCCAGGGTGGCGTGAAAGGCGGCGTCGATACTGGTCTCGTCGCCTTCCACGTGGGACGGATCTTCCAGGCCCCAGTGGGCTTTCAGCGCCGGGCCGAAGTACACCGGGCAGGCTTCGCCGGCCGCCTTGTCGCAGACGGTGATGACGATATCCGGCGGGCAATCTTCGAAGGCGTCGTTGCCCTTGCTGCTCAGGCCCTCGGTGTCGATGCCGGCGTCGCGCAGCGTTACCAGCGTACGCGGCAGCACCTCGCCGCGCGGGAAACTGCCGGAGCTGACTGCCTGGTGCTCGCTCGGCGCCAGGTGGTTGAACATGGCTTCGGAAAGGATGCTGCGGCAGCTGTTGGCCGTGCACATGAACAGGACTTTCATCTTGAAGGCTCCAGGTCAGAGGCTCAGGCGCAGGGCCAGGGCCGAAAGGGTAAGCAGTAGTACCGGCAGGGTGAGCACGATGCCGACCTTGAAGTAGTAACCCCAGGTCACACGGATGCCCTTGCGCGCCAATACGTGCAGCCAGAGCAGGGTGGCCAGGCTGCCGATGGGGGTGATCTTCGGCCCCAGGTCGCAGCCGATCACGTTGGCGTAGATCATCGCCTCACGCACCGCGCCACTGGCCTGGCTGGCGTCGATGGCCAGCGCGCCGATCAGCACGCTGGGCATGTTGTTCATCAGCGACGACAGCAGCGCGCTGAGCAGGCCGGTGCCCAGCGCCGCGCCCCAGATGCCGTAGCCGGCGAAGGCGTCGAGCAGGCGCGTCAGCTCGGCGGTCAGGCCGGCATTGCTCAGGCCGTACACCACCAGGTACATGCCGAGGGAGAAAATCACCACCTGCCAGGGCGCCTCGCGCAGCACCTTGCCGGTGGCGATGCGTTTGCCATGGGCAGCGACGGCGAATAGCAGCGCGGCGCAGGCTGCGGCCACAGCGCTGATCGGGATGCCCAGCGGCTCCAGGGCGAACAGCCCGACCAGCAGTGCCAGCAGCACCGCCCAGCCGACCTTGAAGGTGCTGAGGTCACGGATCGCCTGGCTGGGTGCCTGCAACGCCGCCACTTCGTAGCGCGCCGGAATGTCGCGGCGGAAGAACAGCCACAGCACCAGCAGAGTGGCGGCGACGCTGACCAGGTTCACCGGCACCATCACTGCGGCGTAGGCGCCGAAGCCGATGCCGAAGTAGTCGGCCGAGACGATGTTGACCAGGTTCGACACCACCAGCGGCAGACTGGCGGTGTCGGCGATAAAGCCGGCAGCCATGACGAAGGCCAGGGTCGAAGCCGGCGAGAAACGCAGCGCCAGCAACATGGAAATCACGATGGGGGTGAGGATCAGCGCCGCGCCATCGTTGGCGAACAACGCCGACACCGCCGCGCCGAGCAGGATGCTGAAGGCGAACAGGCGCGCGCCGCTGCCATTGGCCCAGCGCGCCACGTGCAGCGCCGCCCACTCGAAGAAGCCGGCCTCATCGAGCAGCAGGCTGATGATGATCACGGCGATAAAGGTCGCCGTGGCGTTCCACACGATATTCCACACGGTAGGGATGTCGGCCAGGCTGACCACGCCGGCGGCCAGGGCCAGCACGGCGCCGAGCGAGGCGCTCCAGCCAACGCCGAGGCCTCTGGGTTGCCAGATGACCAGGATCAGGGTGAACAGGAAGATGGCGACGGCGATCAGCATGCGGTGTACTCAGCAGCAGGTGGCGAGGCGGGCAGGGCGGTCGCCCATATTGGCGAGGCGGCTGGTGTCCTGCTCCAGCCAGGTGCGGTTGGCGGCCAGGGTGGCGGCCAGCACGTCGCGCACCCACTGCGGCAGATCGGGCGCAAGACGGTAGTAAACCCATTGGCCCTGGCGACGATCCTGCAGCAGGCCGCTGCTGCGCAATTGCGCCAGGTGGCGGGAGATCTTCGGCTGGCTGTCGCCCAGCGCGCAGACCAGCTCGCAGACACACAACTCGCCCTGATCGACGATCAGCAGCACGGCGCGGGCGCGGGTTTCATCGGCCAGGGATTTGAACAGAGTGGGCGGGGATAGGTACTCGGACATTGGGTAAGTTCATATATATGGAATTTCGAATATACGTAAATCCATATGTATTGAGCAACCCGGTGGTGGTTGAGCGGAGCTTTGCACTACAGTCCCCGAGCCGGTCGCCGGGACGGATTTTCCCGGCCAGAGATTTTCGAGGGAGGCGCTTGATGCGTTTACCACGCATGCGCAACGTGATGGCCTGGACGCTGGTAGTGCTGTTGTTGATCGTGGTGGCCTTGCTCGGCATTCGTATCGCCGGGCTGTCGTCGTTGCCCGAACTGGAACCCTGGCACCGCCTGGTGCCGCAGGAGCTGGAGGTCAGCGAGCTGGACGCTGCCGACTGGCAAGCCTATCTGGCCGCCGAGGCGGCCCTGTTCGAGCGCCTGCAGAGTGAGTTGATCGAGCCGGTCACGGCCTCCGGCACGGCGCCATACAGCCGCTACGCCAGCGACAGTTCGGTCTACCCCGGCAACCTGCCGCGCGACTGGAATCGCTCCTTCACTCTGCAGCCGCCAGGTCCGGCGCGTGGCGTAGTGGTGTTGCTGCATGGCCTGACCGACTCGCCATACAGCCTGCGCCATATCGCCCAGCACCTGAGCGAACAGGGGCTGTTAGCGCTGGTGCCGCGCATGCCTGGCCATGGCACGGTGCCGGCGGCGCTCACTGCTGCGCACTGGGAGCAATGGCTGGCCGCTACCCGCCTGGCCGTGCGCGAGGCGCGGCGCCAGGTGCCGGACGGGCCGCTGTATCTGATCGGCTATTCCAATGGCGGTGCGCTGGCGCTGCGCTACAGCCTGGCCGCGCTGGAGGACGAGCAGCTGGCCATGCCGCAACGCCTGGTGCTGATCTCGCCGATGATCGGCGTCACCAGCTACGCGCGTTACGCCGGGCTGGCGGCCCTGCCGGCGTTGCTGCCGGCCTTCGCCAAGTCGGCCTGGATGAACGTGCTGCCGGAGTTCAACCCGTTCAAGTACAACTCCTTCCCGGTGCACGCGGCGCGGCAGACCTATGAGCTGACCAGCGAGGTGCAGTCTGCCTTCGATGCCGCCGAAGCCGATGGCCGTCTGTCACGATTGCCACCGGTGCTGGCCTTTCAGTCGCTGGCCGACAGTACCGTGAGTACACCGGCCGTGGTGCGCCATTTGTTCGAGCGTCTGCCGGCCAATGGCAGTGAACTGGTGATCTTCGACATCAACCGCTCGCAGGCGGCCAGTTCGCTGCTGCGGGCGGACATGAGCGGCTTGCTCGAGACCTTGCTGCCACCGGCTCAGCGTGACTACGACCTGACGGTGGTGGGCGTTGCGCAGAGCGGTGGCCGTCAGGTCGAGGCGCGGCGAATCACCGCCGGCGAGCGTGAGGCGCTGGGGACGCCATTGAACGTCGAATACCCGAGCCAGCTGTTCTCGCTGTCACACGTTGCACTGCCGTTTCCTACGGACGATCCGCTGTATGGCAGCGAACCGACCTCCGAGGAGTTCTACGGCGTAGCCCTTGGCACGCTGGCACCGCGCGGTGAACACGGCGTGCTGGTGGTGGGGCTCGATAGTTTGCAGCGTATGACGTCCAACCCCTTCTACACCTATTTGCGCGAGCGCATCGACGAAGACTTGTAGGTGGCTCGATGCGCACGGCGTCCGACCGCAGGGGCGTCGTGCGCACCGAGTGGTTTGAGGGGTTACAACCGGAAACGCCCGACCAGGCCATCAAGCTGGGTCGATAGCGCCTGCAAATCGCTGCTGGCCTGGTTGAGCTGGTCGGCGATATGGGTGGTGCCGACGGTCAGCTCGTTGATGTCGACGATGTTGCGGTTGATGTCTTCCACCACGCTGGACTGTTCCTCGGTGGCGGTGGCGACCTGGATGTTCTGGTCGCTGATCTGGCCGATATGGCTGTTGATCTGCTCCAGTGCCGCCGACGCCTTGCTCGCATATTCCACCACCAGCGCGCTCTGCCGTTGGCCCTTGGCCATGGCCTCGACGGCCGAGCGTGATTCGTTCTGCAGGCGGTCGATGACCTGCTGGATCTCCTCGGTGGAGGCGCCGGAACGGCTGGCCAGGGTACGTACCTCGTCGGCCACGACAGCGAAGCCGCGGCCTTGCTCGCCAGCACGCGCCGCTTCGATGGCGGCGTTGAGCGCGAGCAGGTTGCTCTGTTCGGAAATGCTGCGGATGGTGTTGAGCGTGGTGCTGATGGCGTCGGTCTGCGCGGCCAGTGCCTCGATCACCTTGGCGGCCTGCTCCAGTTCGCCGTTGAGGGCATCGACCTGGCGATGCGCCTGGCTGACCACGGCGCTGCCGTCGCTGGCATGCTGGGTGGCCTCGCGGGCGACTGCTGCGGCGTTCTCGGCGTTGCGCGCAATCTCGTTGACGGTCGAGCCCAGTTCGTTGATCGCTGTGGCCACTTGCACCGTACGGGCGCTTTGCGCGGTGCAGTTGCTCTGGGTCAGGCGCGCGCGCTCGGCCACATCGCGGGCCATGCCCGAGAGTTGGCGCGAGTTGTCGGCGAACTGACGCATGGCGCCATGCACCTTGTCGATGAACTGGTTGAAGCTGCGGGCGATCTCGCTCAGCTCGTCCTGGCCGTGCAGGTCGATACGGGTGTCCAGGGCCAGGTTGTCGGCAGCCTGGCCCAGGCTGCTCTGCAACACCGCCACACGGCGACGTAGCTGCACCACGATCAGCCAGGAAATGATGATCGATACCAGCAGGCCGATGGCGATGATGGCGATCTGACGGGTAATGCCTTGGTCGTAGCTCTCGGCACTGTGCTGGTTCTGCTGCTCAGCCTGCTGCAGCAGGGCATCGAGCAGGTCGTTGGCGCCCTGGCGCATCACGCCGTAGGTCTTGGCGTACTGGTCGCGGTAGATCTGCTGGGCCTTGGCCATGTCGCCGGCGTCGAAGGCGGCGAGCATCGGGTTCAGTTCATTGCTGACCATGGCCTCGAACTGATCAAGCAGTTGCTGCGCCTGGACCTTGCGCTCCGGGTTGACCTGGGCCGCCACGGCCTGGCGCATCGCTTCGCGCATGCCGGGCACATCTTCGTTGCGGGCATCCTGCACGCGCGATTTCACGCCGCGTTCGTCGCGTAGCGGAGTTTCCTGCAGCAGCATCATGTCGAGCCCGACGCGCATACGCGGGATGCGCGAGGCGACCTCGGCCATGGCGCGCATCGGCGCAGCCGTATTGAGATAGAGCACCTGCGTGTCCCGATGCATGCTCGACATGCTGCTCAGGCTGGTCAGCGCCACCAGCAGCAGGGCGATGCAGGGAATCGCCACCGCGATGATCAGGCGGGTTTTCAAAGAGAGGGCGTCGAGACGCATGGGCAGACTCCATTTCGAGATAGGGCGCAGGGCGACGCTCAGCCTATCGGGCCGATGTTGCCGCTTTTGTATCGGCAGCGATGGCCAGGTGCATGAGGGCAAAGACGAGCGCTTTGACGAAAAGGAGTAGGCCGGCACAGCTGTCGGCGCAGAAGGGGTGATGGCCGCCGGCAAGGTCGGCCATCAGGGTTCAGGCTTGCAGCAACGCATCCAGTTCGCCGCCACGTTCCAGTGCGGCGAGGTCATCGAAGCCGCCGACATGATGCTCGCCAATGAATATCTGCGGCACGCTGCGGCGCTTGCTGCGCTGCAGCATCTCCGCCATACGCTCGGGCGAGCGACTCACGTCGATTTCCTCGTAGGTCACGCCCTTGCGTGTCAGCAGCGCCTTGGCGTTGATGCAGTAAGGGCAGTATGCGGTGGTGTAGAGGGTGACGGCTTGCATGGTGTACCTCCGGCGTCATCAGACGGCTACTGGTGGAAAGTCGACAACGGTTTCGGCCAGGTTGTTGAGGTAATTGGTCAGCGTCATCAAGGCGACGTTGGCCACCACTTCGACGATAGCGGCCTCGCTCAGCCCTTCATCGCGCGCGGCTTGCAGCTGCGCATCGCTGAGGCGGCCGCGGCTGTCGATGATCTGCCGGGTCAGGCGCGCTACGGCATCGAACTCGCCATCGCGGGCGCTGCGAATGTCCGCTGCGCTCAGGCCAGCCTTGCCGGCGAACAGGGTGTGCGCGGCCAGGCAGTATTCGCAGCCGTTGACCTGCGAGCTGGCCAGCGCCACCACTTCGCGCGCCTTGGCGTTCAGTGTGCCTTTGCCGAGCGCCTGGGACAGTGCCAGGTAGCCGCTCAGCGCGGCCGGGGCGTGGGCCAGGGTGGCGAAGGTATTGGGGATGAAACCGAGGCCCTTGCGGATGCCTTCCAGTTGCGTCTGGGCGCTGGCAGCGGTTTGTTCGAAGGGCAGTGCGGCGATACGAGTCATGGTGATTCTCCAGTCTTGGGTGGGAAGCTTGTCGTTCAAGCCTGGAGCCATGCTAGGCAATCGATCTGGCTTTTCGGATTCAGATCGTCGATGTTATGCGACAGATCGTCCAAGAGTGCGAGATGACCATGGATCGCCTGTCCAGCCTGCTGCATCACTTCAACCTGCACGCCAGCACCTTCCACCGCGGTGGGTTCTGCGGCACCAGCAGCCATGGCGAGCATGAGCCGCATGGTTACATCCATCTACTGCGTGCCGGGCGCATGAGCTTTCGTGAAGGCGATGGCCGCGAACTGCGTCTGGAAGAGCCGAGCCTGATGCTGGTGGCCAGGCCGCGCTTGCACCAGATGACAGCCAGCGAGGCTGACGGTGCCGAACTGGTCTGCGCGACCCTGGCCTTCGACGGCGGCATCGACAATCCGCTGTCGCGGTCACTGCCAGGCGCCATCGTCAAACCGCTGCGCGAGTTGCCGAGCCTGAGCGGTTGCCTGGACTGGCTGTTCGCCGAGGCGGCGGGGGAGGATTGCGGACGCGAACTGGTGCTCAATCGCCTGTTCGAGCTGATGGTGATCCAGCTGCTGCGCCATCTGATGAACAGCCGCGAGCTGGCCTCGGGGATGATGGCGGGGCTGGCCGAACCACGCCTGGCGCGGGCGCTCAATCAGCTGCACGAGAAACCGCAGCACGGCTGGTCGGTGGCCGAGCTGGCGGCGCTGGCCGGCATGTCGCGCGCCAGTTTCGCTGCGCATTTTCACGATGTGGTCGGTGCTACACCGGCGGATTATCTGGTGGGCTGGCGCGTCAGCCTGGCGCAGAAGCGTCTGCGCGAGGGCCGGCCCATGGCGCTGATCGCCGACGAGGTCGGCTATGAAAGCCCCTCGGCCCTGGCCCGTGCATTTCGCCGCAAGGTGGGGGCGAGTCCCAGCGAGTGGCTGCGTCAGGTCGCTCAATAGGCGAAGTGGGCGATGGCTTGCCTGACCTTGTCCAGCGCGTCTTCCAGTTGCGCCAGGGTAACCGAGCCAAGGGCCAGGCGCAGCGCATGGGGCACCTGCTCCGAGGTGCTGAACGGCTCAGCGGTGGAGACCGCCACCTGCTCGTGCAGCAGGCGCGCCACGACCTGATCGGCGCGCACCTCGGCCGGTAACGGCAGCCAGAGGAAATAGCTGGCCTCATGCCCGATCGGTTGCAGGCCGGCCAGCACGCGCCGCGCCAGTGCTTGCCGGCAGCGGGCGTCCTCGCGCTTCTGCGTTTGCAGGCGGGCCAGTGTGCCGTCTTCGATCCAGGCGCAGACCAGCGCCGTCATGATGCCCGGGGTGTTCCAGGTGCTGGCGCGGATGCTGCGCTCCAGTGCGGCGACCCAGACGGCAGGCGCAGTCAGGTAGCCAACCCGCAAGCCGGTGGCGATGTTCTTCGAAAATCCCGACACATGCACCGTGCGTTCGGGCGCCAGGGCGGCCAGTGGCGCTGGTGCCGAGCTGGCCAGGAAGGCGTAGGCGGCATCCTCGATGATCAGCAGATCGTGCTCGCGGGCGATGTCGATCAGGCGCTTGCGCTGCGGCCGGTCGAGTACCCAGCCCAGCGGGTTGTGCAGGGTCGGCATGCTGTAGATCGCCCGTACCCGGCGCGTTCTGCACAGTGCTGCCAGGGCATCGAAATCGGGGCCGCTGGCGTCGCAGGGCAGCGCCAGCAATTCCACGCCGCGCGCGGCGGCGGCCGCCTTGAAACCGGGGTAGGTGAGGGCATCGACCGCGACCACGTCACCGGGCTGGAGCAGGGTCTGCAGGGTCAGCGCCAGGCCGTGCTGGGCGCCGTTGACGATCAGCACCTGTTGCGCCGTGACCGGGAGTCCCTGATCCGTCAGGTGCCTGGCCAGCAATGCCCGCTCATGGGGGCGCCCGGCATGCGGCTGGTAGCGCAGCAGCGCCTCCAGGTCACCGGACAATGCCAGCTGGCGCAGGGCCTGGCGCAGCAGATCGGCTTGGCCCGGCAACGTGGGGTAGTTGAAGTTGAGGTCGAGCATGCCGCCCTCGGTCGCCGGCTGGTCGATACCGTGGCCAGGCGCGAGGCTGGTCTCGCGCACGAAGGTGCCGCGTCCGGTTTCGCCACTGACCAGGCCCATGGCGTGCAGCTCGGTGTATACCCGTGACGCGGTGACCAGGGCGATGCCGTGCTGCGCGGCCAGTTCGCGGTGCGTGGGCAGGCGTGTGCCGGGCGCGAGCGCGCCGCAGCGGATGTCGGCGGCCAACTGATCGACCAGTTGCTTGTAGCGCGCGCGGGGCATGGGTTGTATCCATGACAATTATTTGATTGTCATGATCATTGCCCCGAAGCTGCGTGGCAACCCGTTTCATCACAGGAGCTGCCATGCACATCGCCATTCTGACCTTCGAGGGGTTTAACGAGCTCGACTCGCTGATCGCCTTCGCCATTCTCAACCGCGTCCGCCGGCCCGGCGGGCGCGTCAGCATCGCCAGCCCAGTTGCACGCGTGACATCCATGAACGGGTTGGTGATCGATAGCCACATCGACCTGCAGCAGGTCTCCGCGGCTGATGCGGTGATCGTCGGCAGTGGCATGCGCACCCGTGAGGTGGTGGCGGATCAATCGCTGATGGCACAGCTGCGCCTCGACCCGGCGCGCCAACTGCTGGCGGCGCAGTGTTCCGGCACGTTGCTACTGGCCCGGCTCGGCCTGCTCGACGGCGTCGCCGCCTGCACCGACCTGACCAGCAAGCCCTGGGTGCAGGAGGCGGGTGTGCAGGTGCTCGACCAGCCGCTGTTCGCCCGTGGCAATGTCGCCACGGCGGGCGGCTGCCTGGCGTCGACCTATCTCGCCGCCTGGGTCATCGCCCGTCTGGTCGGCCTCGACGAGGCGCGCCAGGCGCTGCACTACGTGGCGCCGGTGGGTGAGAAGGCGCAGTACCTGGCGGGGGCGATGGCGGCGATCGGTCCTTATCTTCAGTACCGTACAGAGGCGTGACGGGTTCGTGCATCGCGGCAAGCTGTCGTACCATCGCCGACTGACCCCGCCACGAGCCTTCGCGCATGTTCGAAATCCAGCCCATCGACCCCGCCTACTACCGCCAGCAGACCCGCCGCAGCACCATGGTGATCGCGGTCATCTTCGTGGCGCTGGCCATGCTCTGCGCCACGGCGAGCACGCAGCTTTTCGGCACGCCCGGTGGCGACAACTTCAAGTGGAACCTGCTGGGTGTGCTGGCGGGGCTCGGCCTGACCATTGCCCTGGTGCGCCAGCGACTCTGGTCGCGGCCGTTCATGGCGCCGGCCGTTTACGGTTGGCGCCTCAAGCGCAGCCTGATGCGCGTGACCAACGTCATGCATCACGTCAAGGCAGGCGTGGCCCAGGGCGATGAAACGGCGATGAAGCTGCTGCGCTTCTACCACCTGGGAGTGACCCAGATGCATCAGCTCGACGGCAACTCCAGCGAGCTGAGCCAGATGGTGCGCGAGATCGACAGCCATCTTGAGGCGATGGAGCAGCAGGGGCTGGATATCGAGCAGACGCGGCTCGACCTAGCCTGGCTGGAGCGAGTGAAGGCGCTCAAAGCGGCCTGATCAGTTGTCCAGCGACAACTCCAGCGTCTGACCTTGCCAGATGCCCTGGCGGCGGCGCGCAATCACCAGGTAGTCACCCGTGCCGACTGCACTTACCACCTGTCGCCCACCGGGCGCCCAGAACGCGCTGCGCCCGGCGCAGGCCCAGCCGCCGGAAGGACCGCCGTGGTTGGCCATCAACACCCCGAGGGACAATTCACTGGCATAGCCTTCGAGCAATTCGCTGTCATGCGGGTAACCGTTTTCGCTGATCAGCACACTGGTCGCGTAGATCCCGGCGCCGCGCTCGACGGCAGCCCTGGCATGGCTGGCGTGGGCGAAGTCCGCACAGATCGACAGGGCGATGCGCTCGTTGCCGAGGTGCAGCGGCGCACCACCGGTGCCTGGGCTGAACACCCGCTCTTCACCCGCATGCAGGTGCTGCTTGGTATAGATGGCCTGCGAACCATCGGCGCCGCACAGCACTGAGCCGATCAGGACGGCGTCGCTTTCGGCTGTTCGCAGCGGTAAGCCGACCACCGTAGTCATGCACAGCTGCTTGGCCAACGTGCGCACAGGCTGCAGCAGTGCAGTGTCCGTCGCCTGCGCCAGCTCGCGTGCCAGCGAGGGCTCGTATCCGGTCAACGACAGTTCGGGGAACAGCAGAAAATCGATGCGCTGCTCGGCGGCGAGTCGCATGACCTGCAGATGCCGCTGGAGGTTGGCGTCGAGGTCGCCGGCGATGGCGCAGTATTGGGCGGCGCAGAGATCGAGGTCGGTCATGGGGTTTGCTGTCACCTTGGGTCGCGACAGTAGAGCATGGATTGCTCTCGCAGGGACTTGCGCTTACTCGCACTCGCGAGCTCTACCGCGGCTGTCCCAGTCAGGATTGGGTGGTAGGCAAGGGCTACACCCTGCAATAAATGACGTCGGGGCGGCAGGGCTGCCGCCCCGATTCTGCGACATATCCACTGACATTTAGCGAGGCGCATGTTCGCCGCTTAAAGGTTTTTGAAAGGTTCGCCTCTTAGCCTCCTCACGCGCCTTTTGCGTGCTTTACAAGAAAAAGAGGAGAAAGCGGTTTGTTGACCTTGATTGGCCTGTTGACCATCTGCAGCCTGGTTGTGCTGCTGCTTGTTGGGCGCATGTCGCCTGTTCTGCCATTGATCATAGTGCCGCTTTTGGGCGCTCTGGCCGCGGGCTTTGGCCCAGAGGCGATTTCCGGTTTCTTCACTGATGGCATCGGCCGCGTGACGGCGATCGCCACCATGTTCGTGTTTGCCATCACCTTTTTCGGCGTGCTGCAGGACACCGGGCTGTTCCGCCCGCTGATCAATGGCATGGTGCGCCTGACCCGCGGCAACGTGATCGCCGTCACCGTGGCCACCGCTGTGATCGGCATGCTGGCGCACCTCGACGGTGCCGGCGCCACCACCTTCCTGCTCACCGTTCCCGCCTTGCTGCCGCTGTACAAGCAGTTGCGCATGAGCCCGTACCTGATGCTGCTGTTGCTGGCGATCGGCGCCGGCATCTTCAACATGCTGCCTTGGGCTGGACCGCTGGGCCGTGCCTCGGCCGTGACCGGCATCGAGGTCACCGAGCTGTGGCGTCCGCTGATCGCCGTACAGGGTGTCGGGGTGGTGCTGTTAATTGCCCTGGCTGCGTTGCTGGGCTGGCGTGAGCAGCGTCGTATCGCTGCCGGCAAGAGCGGGGACGAGGGTGTACTGGTGGAAACCAGCACTGACTTGCATGAGCCAAGCGCCGAGGAGCTCGCTCTGGAGCGCCCGCGTCTGCTCTGGGCCAACTCCGCGTTGTTCCTGGCGGTGCTGGTATCGCTGTTTTCTGGCGTGCTGCCGGCCGGCTATATCTTCATGGTCGGCCTGTGCCTGGCGCTGCTGATCAACTACCCGGGCGGCAAGGCGCAGATGCAGCGGATCTCGGCGCATGCCCCGGCTGCCCTGAGCATGGGCATGATCATCCTGGCGGCTGGCTCGATGCTCGGCATCTTCACCGGCACCGGCATGCTCACCTCCATCGCCCAGGACCTGGCGCGTGTGCTGCCGGCGCCGCTGGTAGGGCAGATGCACATCGTGCTGGGCCTGTTCGGCCTGCCGATGGAGCTGATGCTGAGCACCGACGCCTACTACTTCGGCCTGCTGCCGGTAACGCTGGAAGTGGTCGGTGCCCAGGGCGTCGAGCCGGCCAGCGTGGTCTATGCGCTGACCATCGGTAACATCATCGGCACCTTCATCAGTCCGTTCTCGCCGGCGCTGTGGCTGGCACTGGGTCTAGCCGGGCTGGATCTGGGCCGGCACATCCGCTACTCGCTGTGGTGGATGTGGGGCTTCTCGCTGGTGCTGTTCGGTGCGGCCTGGGCACTCGGGTTGTTCTGACGACCCCAGCTTGTATCGCATCTCACGCCCGGGCTTGCCCGGGCGTGTTGCATCTGGAGGCAGGTGTTTAGCTGATTTCCACCTGATAGCGGAAGTTCTCCGCCGCCGCGCGTGACAGGCGATATTCCAGCGGCGTGCGGTCGTAGCCCAAGGCGGTGCGTTCGATGACCACGCTCGGGCTGGCCTCGGCCACATCCAGAACGGCAGCGAGTTCGGCATCGGCGGAGGAGACGGTGAGGGTCTCCTGGGCCGAAGCGATGCGCTGGCCGCAATGCTGCTCGTAGAAGGGGTAGAGCAATTGCGGGAAGTCGTCCGGCGCGAGCTCCAGCAGAGCGCCGAAGCGTGAAGCCGGCAGCCAGATACGTTCATGGAACAGCGGGCGGCCGTCGATCAGGCGCAGGCGTTGGAGGAAGACGCAGGGTTCGCCTTCGCTCAGCTTCAGTGCCTGGCTGACGGCGGCATCGGCAGGTACCTGGCGGCAGTCAAGGATGCGACCCTGCGGCACCTGAGACTGGCCACTGGCGCTGACCTGGCGGAAGAAGCGAAACAGCGAGCCGTCGAAGTTCGGCCGGCGTACGAAGGTGCCGCGTCCCTGAGCACGCAGCAGCAGGCCTTCTGCGACCAGGGTTTCCACTGCCTTGCGCACCGTACCAACGGCCACGCCGTAGTGGCGGGTCAACTCCGCTTCGGTAGGGATGGCCTCACCCGGCAACCATTCGCCTGCGGCAATTTTCCCCAGCATTTCGTCGCGCAACCGCTGGTATAGCGGCAGGCGTTCGTCCTGTCCCAGAGCCGTGGTGCTCATAAACCTCAAATCCAAAAGTCGACCGGCCGTCACTTTACCACTGGCCTGCAGATTGACAGCACTCGATCTCTGTAGATACAGTCATCTAATCATATATATGAATATATGACTTACAAGAAGGAGTCGCTCGTACCGGCGGCTCGTACAAGAATCGACAGAGGTATCGCTTCGTGACGCCCATGCCTTATGCCGCTATCACCGGCATCGACACCCACGCGCACATCTTTCGCCAGAACCTGCCCATGGTTCCCGGCCGCCGCTACAGCCCCAGCTATGACGCCACCGTGGAGCAGTACCTGGCCCACCTGGACGCCTGCGGCCTGTCCCAGGGGGTGCTGATCCAGCCCAGCTTTCTCGGCACCGACAACCACTACATGGTCGAGGCGTTGCAACGCTTCCCTGAGCGCCTGCGTGGCGTGGCGGTGGTGGATGCGCAGGTCAGCGATGCCGAGTTGGACGAGTTGGCCGCTGCCGGCGTGGTGGGCGTGCGCCTGAACCTGATCGGCAAGGCGCTGGAGGATTACACCGGCCCGGCCTGGAGTGGTCTGTTCCGCCGTCTGGCGCGCCGTGGCTGGCAGGTGGAGATCCAGCGCGGCTTCGACGACCTGGCGCTGATCGTGCCGGCGATTCTCGAATCCGGCGTCACCGTGGTGATCGATCACTTCGGCCTGCCTGCGCCGAGCGTGCAACTGGATGCTGCGCAGCATGACGTGTTCTTCGACCTGCTGGGCCAGGCGCCGGTATGGATCAAGCTGTCGGCAGCCTACCGCAGCCAGTCCGACCTGAGCCGTGCCCAGGCCATCGAGGCACGTCTGCGTGAGGCTTGTGGTGGCGTCGGTCGCTTCCTCTGGGGCAGCGATTGGCCCAACACCCAGTTCGAGTCGCAGACCCGCTACGATCAGCAATTCGCGCTGCTCGAGGCTCTGCTGCCCAACCCCGAGGAGCGCCGTCGCGTTCTGGTGGACAACCCCGCAACCCTGTTCGGTTTCGCTTCGGCGTAACCACTGCTCACATCAGAACAACAAAAGGAGTCAAACCATCATGATGAGCTTGCTCGTCGTCGCCGCGATCGTCCTCGCCGTCGCGCTGGGGTATACCACCAAGATCAACATCGGCCTGTTCGCCATTGCCTTCGCCTACCTGCTGGGCTGCTTCGGCATGGGCATGAGCCCGGGCGATATCATCAACATGTGGCCGCTGAAGATCTTCTTCGTGATCTTCTCGGTCTGCCTGTTCTACAGCTTCGCCACCGTCAACGGCACCCTGGAAAAACTCGCCGGGCATCTGCTGTATCGCTGCCGTGGCGTGCCGCACATGCTGCCCTATGCCATTTTGCTGACCTCGGGGGTGATCGCTGCCATGGGCGCCGGTTACTACACCGTGCTGGCCTTCATGGCGCCGCTGACCCTGCTGCTGTGCCAGCGCACTGGCATGAGCCTGATTCTCGGTGGCATGGCGGTGAACTACGGTGCGCTGGCCGGGGCGAACTTCGTTTCCAGCCAGAGCGGCATCATCTTCCGTGGCCTGATGACCGGCGCCGGCATGCCCGAGAGCGAAGCCTTCGTGAATGCCCTGGCGATCTTCGCCAGCACGGCGATCATCCCGGTGCTGGTGATTTCCGCCTTCGTCTTCCTCGGTGGCCACGGCCGCAACCTGAAGAATGCGGTGCTCGCCGCCGATCTGCCGGAGGCCTTCAACCGTGAACAGAAGCTGACCCTGCTGCTGACCGTGCTGATGATGGTTCTGGTGCTTGCTGCACCGCTGGCGCTGCTGGCCTTCCCGGACAATGCCACGATCAAGTTCATCAACAGCAAGGTGGATATCGGCCTGATCGCCAGCGTGTTCTCGGTGATCGCCCTGTTGCTCAAGCTCGGTGACGAGCGCAAGGCCATCGCCTCGGTGCCCTGGGCCACGTTGATCATGATCTGCGGCGTCGGCATGCTGATTACCGTCGCGATCAAGGCCGGCACCATCGATGCCCTGGCGTCCTGGATCGGCGGCAATATCCCGCCGTTGATGATTCCGGTGGCCTTCGGCGTGGTGGCTGCGCTGATGTCGATCTTCGCCAGCACCCTGGGTGTGGTGACGCCGGCGCTGTTCCCCATGGTCTTGCCGCTGTCGGCGTCGATGTCGATCGATCCGATGATCCTCTTCATCGCCATCGTGGTCGGTGCCCAGGCTACCTCGATCTCGCCGTTCTCCTCCGGCGGCAGCCTGCTGTTGGGTTCCTGCACGGACGACAAGGTACGCTCGACCCTGTTCTCGCAACTGCTGCTGCGCGCCGCGCCCATTGGCTTCGTTGCGGCGATGCTGTTCAACCTGGCGCTGACCTTCCTGTTCTGATGAGAAAAGGTTCTTTGCCTAGTTTGGGGAAAGTGCGAGTTGATACTGGACTGGTAATTAAGTGTTAGCCGTCGATGACTTGGCACTATCCGTTAGCGCGTCGTCTGATCTGAAGGGTTTCGCCCCTTACGGGCGAGTCACTTTCTCTTGCTTGCCCAAGAGAAAGTAACCAAAGAGAAGGGCACCCCACCATCCGGCCCCGGCTGCGCCGGGGTT
>NZ_RHQP01000025.1:74470-85437 GCF_003935465.1 Pseudomonas sp. o96-267 | reverse complement strand
GCCGCGGCGGGGCGCGGTGCTGCGCGCGCGCCCGCCGCGGGGGTGGGGGGGGCGGGGGGCCGCGGGCCGCGTTCTTTTTTTGGTGGCGGTTCCCCCCCCCCCCCCCCCCCCCCCCGCTCCTACCTGTTCTGGCGTGGGCATCCGTCTTGTGTGTTCTAGCCCTTAATCACCATTATCAATAGTGCTGTGCCGAGCGAGACGACCGGTCATATGCTCGGCGCCATGAACAGCATTCGACTCGACAAGCGTGACCTGATCCTGAGCAAAGGCTCGGCGGTGATGACGCGCCGTGGCTATCACGGCACCGGCGTGCTGGAGATCGTCCAGGCGGCCGGAATTCCCAAGGGCAGCTTCTATCACTACTTCGCCAGCAAGGAAGACTTCGCCCTGCAGGCGTTGGCCTTCATCTATCGGCCGCGCCTGGCGCGCTATGCCCAGGCACTCAATGACCCAGCGCTGAGCCCGCGTGCGCGCATCCTCGCTTATTACCGCGACCTGCTGGCGCATTTCGCCAGGCAGGAGACGCCGCAGTACCACTGCTTCATCGGCAGCCTGAGTTTCGAGATGAGCGAGATGCTGCCGGCGATCGGTGCCGAGGTCGCGGCCATCCAGCAGGCGTCGGTGGAGATCCTGCGCGACTGCCTGGAGCAGGCGCAGGCCGCCGGTGAACTGCCGGCCGACGAGGACTGCGGCAACCTCGCCACCTTCATCAGCGACGCCTGGCAGGGCGTGTTGGCTCGCCTCAAGGTGGGCCGCAACCTGCAGCCGCTGGAAGCTTTCGTCACCCGCCTGGAGCGTTTGCTGCAGGCCTGATTACCGTTCGACCCCAGAGGAAAGATGATGAACGCACCCGTTCAAGCCCTGTTCGCCCCGTTCCGCCTCGGTAACCTGGAGCTGCCGACCCGTGTGGTCATGGCGCCGATGACCCGCTCCTTCTCGCCCGGTGGCGTGCCCAACGCCAAAGTCGTCGAGTACTACCGTCGCCGCGCTGCCGCGGGTGTGGGCCTGATCGTCACCGAGGGCACCACGGTCGGCCACAAGGCTTCCAACGGCTACCCGAACGTGCCGCGTTTCTACGGCGAAGACGCCCTGGCTGGCTGGAAGCAGGTGGTCGACGCGGTGCATGCCGAAGGCGGCAAGATCGTCCCGCAGCTCTGGCACGTGGGTAACGTGCGCAAGCTGGGCACCGAGCCGGATGCCAGCGTTCCTGGCTTTGGCCCGATGGAGAAGGTCAAGGACGGCCAGGTGGTCGTACACGGTATGACCCAGGCCGATATCGATGAGGTGATCGCTGCCTTCGCCCAGGCTGCGCGCGATGCCAAGGCCATCGGCATGGACGGCGTGGAGATCCACGGCGCCCACGGTTACCTGATCGACCAATTCTTCTGGGAAGGCAGCAACCAGCGCACTGACCAGTACGGTGGCGACCTGGCAGCGCGTTCGCGTTTCGCCATCGAGCTGATCCAGGCTGTGCGCGCCGCAGTCGGCCCGGACTTCCCGATCATCCTGCGTTACTCGCAGTGGAAGCAGCAGGATTACACCGCGCGCCTGGTGCAGACCCCGGAGCAGCTGGAGGCCTTCCTCAAACCGCTGTCCGACGCTGGCGTGGATATCTTCCATTGCTCGACCCGCCGCTTCTGGGAGCCGGAGTTCGAAGGCAGCGACCTCAACCTGGCGGGCTGGACGCGCAAGCTCACCGGCAAGCCGACCATCACCGTCGGCAGCGTCGGTCTGGATGGCGAGTTCCTGCAGTTCATGGTCAAGACCGACAAGGTGGCCGAGCCGGCCAGCCTGGAAAACCTGCTCGAGCGCCTGAACAAGGAGGAGTTCGATCTGGTCGCCGTGGGCCGCGCGTTGCTGGTCGACCCGGACTGGGCGCTGAAGGTGCGTGAGGGCCGCGAGCAGGACATCCTGCCGTTCAGCCGCGATGCGCTGACCACGCTGGTCTGAGTCCGTTTCTATCGGGCGTCGCGATCCGACGCCCCGTTTTCAGCCCCGGCACATCGGGGCTTTTTTACGTCTGCTGTTTGATGGGGCGCCGCACGAACCAGTTCGGCATCGCGTCAGGTTCGCATTACGCACGGCGCACCCTACGGGGAATCTGAGGTTTTGCTCGGGATCGCCACCGGGGTGTCGAGGTGCACCGGCTTTGTTCGTTCGGGCGCCGGCTGCATGGCGCTGCGCAGGTGCTGTTCGAACAACGCGACGATGTCGTCCCAGCTCAGATGGCTGGCATGTCGGCGGGCGTTGAGGCGGATATGCCGCAGTACCTCCGCATCACCCAGTAATTCACAGGCGGCTTCGCAGAAGCCTGCCTCGTCACCGGGACGGGCGAGCAGGCCGTTGTGGCCGTGATGGATATGTTGGGCGGCCGCTGCCTGGTCGAACGCCACCACGCCGAGGCTCGAGGCCAGGGCCTCCAGCACCACGTTGCCGAAGGTTTCCGACAGGCTGGGAAACAGAAATAGGTCACCTGACGCGTAGTGCTCGGCCAGCGTTTCACCGCGCTGCAGACCGCAGAAAAGCGCCTGCGGTAGCTGCGCCTGCAGGCTGGCGCGCAGTGGCCCGTCGCCAACCAGAATCAGGCGCATACGGCGGTGCGGGTGGGCCGTCTGCAAGGCTCGGAAGGCCTTGACCAGCAGGCCTAGGTTCTTTTCCGCCGCGAGGCGACCGACATGCAGCACCGCCAGGTCATCCGGCCCCAGGCCCCAGCTTTCGCGCAGGGCGTCGCTGCGCCGGCGTGGATGGAACAGCTGGCTGTCGACGCCACGGGCGAGCAGGGCCAGGCGTTCGAAGTCGCGGCGTTCGAGGTCGACCTTTTGGCCAATGCTCGGCACCAATGTCAGTTGCGTGCGGTTGTGAAACCAGCGCAGGTAGTTGGTCATGGCCCGGGTCAGCAGGCCGATGCCGTAGTGCCCGGTGTACTGCTGGAAATTGGTGTGAAAACCACTGACCACCGGGATCGCCAGGCGCCTGGCGGCGCGCAGTGCAGAAAGCCCCAGCGGGCCTTCGGTAGCGATGTAAAGCACGTCCGGGCGTTGCCGCTGCCAGCGCCTGAGCAGCTTGTGCAGCGACGACTGGCCCCATTGCAGGCCAGGGTAGCCGGGGAGTGGCCAGCCTTGGGTCAGCAGCAGGTCATCGTCGGCGTCCTGCGCGTGGTCGATGTCCTGGCGCGGCCGTATCAGTTGCACGCGGTGGCCACGGCTACGCAGGCCGTCGACCAGGCGACCGAGGGTGTTGGCCACGCCGTTGATTTCCGGCGGGAAGGTTTCGCTGATCAGCGCGATATGCAGAGACGGTGCGTTCATAGGCCCAGTCTCTGCCCGGGTCATGTAGTGCACATGACGTTTCGATTGCGGTTATGTGTCAGGCGAGCAGGCCGTGCAGTTGTTCGCGTAGCCAGGCATGTGCCGGGTCGTGGTGCTGCTCGCGATGCCAGATCAGACTGATCTGCACGGCGGGCATGTCGAAAGGCAGCGGCGCGACCTGTAGGGCGAAGAGCGGCGCGAAGGCGTCGGCCAGGCGCGCGGGTATGGTGCCGAGTAGGTCTGTGTGGGCGACGATGGCCGGAATCGGCAGGTAGTTGGGCAGGTGCAGCGCAGCCTGACGCCGAACTTTGGCCGAGCCCAGGACGATTTCCAGTGGTGAGCCACGTCCTGCTCGCGGCGTCACGATCACGTGGCGAGCCTGTTGGTAATCCTTAAGGTTCAGGCCGCCGACGAAGGCTGGATGATCCTTGCGCCCGATCACCACCAACGCCTCCTCGCGCAGGGGCGCGTAATGCAGGTCGGGCGAATCGACATGCAGATAATCGATGGCCAGGTCCAGGGCACCGCTCTCCAGGCGCGGCAGCAGGTTGTCGGCGTCGTCGCTGTGCGCGACAACCTCAACCTGTGGCGCGACACGGGCCAGATGCGCCTGCAGCATCGGCAGCAGCGCGGCCTGGGCGTAGTCGTTGAGCGACAGGCTGAACACGTGTGGCGCCTGCACATCGAAAGGCTCTGCCGGGCCGAGGCCGGCCTGCAGCAAGTGCAGCGCCTGACGCACGGGTGGGTAAAGCGCCAGAGCGCGCGCGGTCGGCGTCATGCCGCGCGCAGTGCGCTGGAACAACTCCTCGCCCAGTTGCTGACGCAGACGGGCGAGGGCGTTGCTGACCGTCGACTGGCTCAGGTGCAGACGCTGGGCCGCGCGGGTCAGATTGCCCTCCTGCATCAGGGCATCGAAGACCAGCAGCAGGTTGAGGTCGAGCTGGCGCAAATTCGTTATCACGGATAATGCTCTTTTCAAATATCCATTATTCGAATGATTTGGCCGGGCCTAGACTGCTGTCAATCCACAGGAGAGCGCCATGGCCTACAACAACGACAATGCCCAGGCTTTTCGCAGCGACTACCGGGCTGCCATCCATCCGCGGTACAACCCCTGGCTGCACGCCGCCTTCGTGCTGGCCTACGGGCTGCTCTGCATCGGCTGGCTCGGGAGTACGCTGGAGGCTGTGGCTCCCTGGCAGTGGCTGCTGGTGCCGGCGACGCTGGTGTTCTTCAGTTGGGGTGAATACCAGGTGCACAAGCGCCTCGGTCACAACAAGACGCGCTTCGGCAAACTCTTCTACAAGCGCCATACCGGCGATCACCACAGCTTCTTCGTCGAGGCGCTGATGCCCTACGAGACGACGCGCGACTGGCGGGTGATCCTGTTCCCGGCCTGGCTTATCGTTCTGTTCAGCCTGCCTACGTTCGCCGCCTGGTGGCTGCTGTCTCAGCTCGACGGCAACTTCGCCGCACTGTTCGCCGGCAGCATGCTGCTGGGTTACATGACTTACGAAGTGGTGCATGCCTGCGAGCACCTGCCGGCCGAGCACCCGGTGTCGCGCTTGCCGTGGATTCGCCAGATGCGCCGCCTGCATGCGCTGCACCATCGCCGTGAACTGATGCATTCACGCAACTTCGGCATCGTCCATCCGCTGATGGACTGGCTGTACGGGACTCTGCACTGGGAGCCGGAGGCGATTCATCAGCAGAACCGCCAGCAGCATCGAATCACTATCGCCCAGCCTGCCGAGCACGTGCTGGCCTACGCCGCCGCGCCAAGCCACTGGCCGCAGTGGCACCCGTCGTCACTGCGCATCTATGGGCGCGAGGGGGCCTTGCTTGCGGGCGAGCGTTTCGAGGAGGACATTCATGCCGGTGGTCGCGCCGGGCATCTACGCTGGGACGTGCTCGACTATCAGCCGGCCCAGCGTTGGCAGGCCAGCGCCCAGGGCGAGCATGGCCTGCATTTGCTGCTGACCTACGAGTGCGTGGCGGTGGAGGGCGGCTGCGAGTTCGTGCGCACCCTCGAATACGGTTTCGCCGGCTGGCCGATGCGCCTGGCCAATGGCCTGTTCATGCGCAGGCGCATCGAGCGCGAGTCGCAGGCGTCGATGCAGGCGTTACACGATATCCTTGCGCGAACCTAGCGCCTGCTCGCCGCGCTCGCGCACCCAGAACAGCGTGGCGCCGGCCACGGCAGCCGGCATCATCAGGATATTCAGCCCCGGCACCAGCAGCGCGGCGTAGGTGATGCCGCCGAAGCTCAGGCTCTGCCAGCGTTTCTCGCGCAGCCAGGCGAGCATGTCCTGCCAGCTCATCTTGTTGTTGTCCGCCGGATAGTCGATGTACTGCACGGCCATCATCCACACGCCGAACAGCAACCAGAGCGGCGCGGCGACCAGGTTGACCACCGGGATGAAGCTGAGGATCAGCAGGCCGATGGCGCGTGGCAGAAAGTAGGCCAGCTTGCGCATCTCGCGGCCCATGGTGCGCGGCACCATGGCCGCCAGCTCGGCCCAGCTAAACGGTGGGAAGTGATCCTCGCCGCGCGCCACCACCTCGACCTTCTCCGCAAGAAAACCGTTGAAGGGCGCGGCGATGATGTTGGCCAGCAGGGTGAAGGTGAAGAACACCATCAGCAGTACCAGCACCACGAACAGTGGCCAGAGGATGTACTGCAGGAAGCTCAGCCAGTTCGGCAGGGAAGGCATGAAGGTATCGACCCAGCCGCTGAACTGCTGCACGGCAAAGCTGATCATGCTGACGAACAGGATCAGATTGATCGCCAGCGGCAGCAATACGAACAGACGCAGGCCGGGACTGAGTACCAGCCTCAGGCCTTCTCGCAGGTATTGCGGGCCGGACAGGACGGGAGCGGCGGGCATGGCGGTCTCCTGAGTGGTTGATGCGCGCGACCATACCGACTTTGCCTGCGCGGTGAAAGTTCAGCCATGGGTAGGGTTCAACCCGACGGCCATAGGCGGATTCTATTCGCTGAATTGGCAATGGATATTTCCGCTTCGCCATCCGCCTCGATAGCCTTGCGCCCAGTTTCATTTTAGGGCGCCTCTAAAAACGTAGGCGAGGCAGTCAGCGCAAGGCAAACACAGGCGAAAAAGCGCAGTTTACGAGCTGTAAATGAGCATTTTGAGCCTGTTTTTAACGCAGCGATGACAACGCAGGTAGTTTTTAGAGGTGCGCTTTTTGCGGGGCTCTCATCCTTCCAAGCCTTCCCCTAGTGCTTCGAGAGTCCCTTTTTATTCTGGCCTGCCGGCCCTATGGGCCTGCGAGGAGTTAGCGATGTCCGCCGTTCGTCATGCCCGCGTCATCATCCTGGGTTCTGGCCCTGCCGGTTACAGCGCGGCGGTGTATGCCGCGCGCGCCAACCTGAAACCGCTGCTGATCACCGGTATCCAGGCCGGTGGCCAACTGACCACCACCACCGAAGTGGATAACTGGCCGGGTGACCCACACGGCCTGACCGGCCCGGCGCTGATGCAGCGTATGCAGGAACATGCCGAGCGCTTCGAGACCGAGATCGTTTTCGACCATATCAACGCCGTGGATCTGGCCGGCAAGCCGTTCACCCTGGTTGGCGACAGTGGCACCTATAGCTGCGACGCGCTGATCATCGCTACCGGTGCCAGCGCGCGTTACCTGGGGCTGCCCAGTGAGGAGGCGTTCATGGGCCGCGGTGTTTCGGCGTGCGCGACCTGCGACGGCTTCTTCTATCGCGGTCGCGAGGTCGCGGTGGTCGGCGGCGGCAATACGGCTGTGGAAGAGGCGCTGTACCTGGCCAATATCGCCAGCAAGGTCACGCTGGTCCATCGCCGCGAGACCTTCCGTGCTGAGAAAATCCTGCAGGACAAGCTGCGCTCGCGCATTGCCGAGGGCAAGATCGAGCTGCAACTCAATGCGGAGGTGGACGAGGTGCTTGGCGATGCCAGCGGCGTTACCGGCGTGCGCCTGAAGCAATACGGCGGCGCCTACCGCGAGCTGAGTGTCGAAGGGCTGTTCGTCGCCATCGGCCATACCCCCAATACCAGCCTGTTCGAAGGCCAGCTGGCGCTGAAGGACGGTTATCTGGTGGTCAATGGCGGGCGCGAGGGCAATGCCACCGCGACCAGCATTCCCGGCGTGTTCGCCGCTGGCGACGTCGCCGACTCGGTCTATCGCCAGGCGATCACCTCGGCCGGTGCTGGCTGCATGGCGGCGCTGGATGTCGAGCGCTATCTCGACGGGCTGTGAGAACACGTAGGGTGCGCTGTGCGCACCGCGCTTTGCTGGACCGTAGCTGATAGCGATCAGAAGCCGGGGCGCGCGGCGCACCCTACGGGTTGTTTGCATCAATCCGCAGATTTCAATCCGGCCACTGCCAGGGCGGCTCGTCGAGCATGCCCTGGCCGCGGATGCAGGTCTGACCGAGCTGCTTGTCCAGCTCCAGGGTGTTGCAGTCGGGGCTTTCCTTGAGCGTGGCGATCAGACGGCTGGCGTGGGAGACGACCCACACCTGGGTCTGCTTCGAGGCGGCGATGATCAGGCGACCGAGTGCCGGCAAAAGATCCGGGTGCAGGCTGGTTTCCGGCTCGTTGAGCACCATCAATGAGGGCGGCCGTGGCGTGAGCAGGGCGGCGACCAGCAGCAGGTAGCGCAACGTGCCGTCGGACAGTTCTGCAGCGCTCAGCGGGCGCAGCAAGCCTTCCTGGCGCAGCTCCACGGCGAAGCGCCCGCCCGCTTGAAAGTCGATATGCAGACGGCTGCCGGGAAAGGCGTCGTCGATGGCGGCGTCCAGTGCGGCGCGGTCGCCTATCTCGCGGATGGTCTGCAGCGCGGCGGCCAGGTCGCGGCCATCGTGATGCAGCACTGGTGTACGCGTGCCCAGTTGCGGTTGGCGCGCGGGCGCCTCGGCATCGCTGCGAAAGTGATCGTAGAAGCGCCAGCGGCGGATGGTTTCGCGTAGCTGGAAGACTTCCGGGCAATTCGGGTCGTTGCCGATCTGGTCGAACAGGCTGTCGTAGTTCGGCACGTGCTGGGCCAGCACCTGCCAACTGCGTCCTTCACGCATGCGCACCATGGGCCCGGCGCGATCCACCAGCAGCGAGGCGGGGCGATAGCTGGGGCCGGCCCAGATGCATTCGCGCTTGATCTCCGGGTCTAGGGCGAAGGCCGAACTGCTTGGCTCGGGTAGACCCAGGGCGATGGCATAGCCGAAATCCTCGCCGGCAAAGCCCAGACGTAGACGCATCACGTTCTGCCGTGGGCCGCCCTGTACGGGCACTTCGCCGCTGCGCATGCGCCGGGAAATCTTCTCTGGCCCGGCCCAGAAACTCGACTCCAGCCCACCTTCGCGCGCCAGCGCGTTGACCACGCCACCTTGTGCGGTTTCCGCCAGCAGGCGCAGGGCGCGGTAGAGGTTGGACTTGCCGCTGCCGTTGGCGCCGGTGATCAGGTTGAGCTGGCCCAGCGGCAGGATCAGGCTGTTGATCGAGCGGTAGTTGGCGACGGCGAGGGTATGCAGCATGCAGATGGTTTCCTGGCGGAATCAGCGGCCATAACGTGGCGAAAACGCCAGCCAGGCCAGCACCGGGTAGCAGAGGTAGTGAAGGCTGAACAGAAACAGGCCCATGGGGCTGGGCGTGTCCTGCAGGTACATCATGCCCAGCAAGCCCAGATAGAGCAGCCCGAGCACGCCGCCATAGAGCAGGGTGAAACGCCAGCGCTCGGCGTTGCTCGGTGCGCGCCCGGTTCGCCAGTGAAACACTAGTGCCAGACCGGCAGCGATGGCGGCGGCGATCAGCAGGGTGGTGAACACACCGCCTAGACGCACGAAGGTGCGCAGCAACAGGTTCAGCAGCACGGCAGCGATCACCCCCGCAACGGCGTAGTAGCGCACGGGCAGGCGCTGGCTCACAGCTGCTGCGCCAGGCCGAAACGTTTGCGCAGAACCCGTTCCAGCAGCGCCTTGGGCAACAGTGTGGCGAGCAGCGGCAGGGCGCGACTGCCATTGCCCAGGCGCAGCAGGCGTGGGCGTGTGTCGCGCTGCACCGCGGTCAGCAGTTGCGCGGCAAACTCGCTGGCCGGGGGCGGGTTGTCCTGCGAGGCCTTGGCGCGGGCGCGGATGCCGTCGCGCAGCGGCCACCAGGGCGAATCCTCGCGGATCAGCGCCTCGGCCTGCTGGCTGGCATTGGCGCCGAAACTGGAGGCGATGGCGCCTGGCTGCACTTCCATCACCTCGATGGAGAAGGGCGCCAGCTCCATGCGCAGGGCGTCGCTCAAGGCATGCACCGCTGCCTTGGAGGCGCAGTAGGCGCCAGCGAAGGGTGTTACCAGCACCGACGACACGCTGCCGATATTGACCACCAGGCCGCGGCTACGGCGCAGCAGCGGGAAGAACGCGCGGGTCACGCCAACGATGGAGAACACGTTGGTTTCGAACTGGCGCTGAATGGCTTCGACGCCGCCGTCGAGCAGCGGGCCCATGGCGCCATAGCCAGCGTTGTTGATCAGTACATCGAGGCCGCCGATTTCCTCGCTCAGGCGTGCGGCTAGCTGCTGCAGCGCGTCGCCGTCGTTGACGTCGAGTTGCACTGCGTGGAACCCCGCCTGCTCGAGCGCTGCAAGGTCACTGTCCTTGCGTGCTGTAGCCCACACCGCGTAGCCAGCCGCCTTGAAAGCCTCGGCCAGGCCGCGGCCGATGCCGCTGGAACAACCAGTGATGAGAACGCTGGGTTGAGGCATGCGCGGGACTCCCTGAGACGCGAATGGGGCTGCAGCTTAGCAGGCTTGGCGTGAGGTGATGGCGGACTGTTCGCCTAGGCTCCTGGGTCCGCCCTACGCGCTGGGTGGGGCATGGCGGAGATTCCCTGGCGATGGATGTTGAGCATTGTAGGAGCGAGCTCTGCTCGCGAACGCGTATGACGCCGCAAGCTTCGCGAGCAGAGCTCGCTCCTACAGGTTATCGAATGAATTTGCCTTGCAGGCGCTCGGCGCGAAACTCCAGCGTAGCCGGGCGATAGCCGCTGCGCAGGTCGGGCAGGGGCATGCAGTCGCTCCAGCTGGCGTCCGGCAGCAGCTCGCCGGGGCCGCTGTAGCGTGGCGACTCGTAAAGGCGCTGGGCCAGGTTGGTGGCATTGCCTGGGCGGTAGGCGGCGACTTCCCAGCGCAGCTCCAGCAGGGCGGCATCGCTGCCGTTCTTCAGGTCGATGGCCAGCGGACGATCAGCGGGGCAGCGCTGCGGGTCGTAGCTCAGGCGCAATTCGAGATGGGCGAGGTAACGCTCGTCCTGGCTTTCCTGCCAGAGCACCCAGGTCGCCACCAGGCCGAGACCGACCAGCGCGGCCATGGACACAGGCAGGGCCTTGGTGGGATAGCGAATCAGCAGGATCAGCCAGGTGATGACGAGTACGACACCGAACAGCATGAGGGCAGCCTTTTTGCGAAGTCTGCGTTCATCCTACACAAGGTGCTTTGTCAGGGTAACCGCGTGGGCTGTCGCAGGGTGTGACAGCTTTGGAGGTGGGCATGAGCAGTGGGGGGGGGGGGGGGGGGGGGGGGGGGGGGGGGGGGGGGGGCGCCCCCCCCCCCGAGGGGGGGGGGGGGGGGGGGGGCGGGGGGGGGGGTTGGGGGGGGGGGGGGGCTAGGGGGGGGGGGGAGGAG
>NZ_RHQP01000025.1:33186-74460 GCF_003935465.1 Pseudomonas sp. o96-267 | reverse complement strand
CCACCCCCCCCCCCCCCCCCCCCCCGCGCCCGTCGGGGGGTGGTGTTTCTTTTTTTTTTTTTGGGGGGGGGGGGGGGGGGGGGGGGGGGGGGGCGCCCCCCCCCCCCCCCCCCCCCCACGGTTCATTCAGTGTGCGGCGCCGGCGGCTACTGTATCGCTGCGACCGTATACATCTTCCAGGCGCTCGATATCGTCCTCACCGAGGTAGGTGCCGGACTGCACCTCGATGATCTCCAGCGGGATCTTGCCCGGGTTGGAGAGGCGGTGTACCGAGGTCATCGGGATGTAGGTGGACTGGTTCTCGGTGAGCAGGAACTCTTTATCGTCGCAGGTTACCTTGGCGGTACCGGACACCACGATCCAGTGCTCGGCACGGTGGTGGTGCATCTGCAGCGACAGCTGCGCGCCCGGGTTGACGGTGATGTGCTTGACCTGGAAGCGGCCGCCCATGTCCACCGAGTCGTACGAGCCCCAAGGGCGGTAGACCTCGCAGTGGTTCTGGGTCTCGCAGCGACCCTGCTCGTCGAGCTTGCCAACCAGCTTCTTGACGTCCTGCACGCGGTCCTTGTGCGCCACCATCATGGCGTCCTTGGTTTCCACCACGACGATGTCGTCCAGGCCGAGCACCGAGACCAGCTTGCCATTGCCGTGGATCAGGCAGTTGCGGCTGTCCTCGATCACCACGTCGCCCTTGGTCACGTTACCGGCGTCGTCCTTGTCGTGTACTTCCCAGATAGACGACCAACTGCCGACATCGTTCCAGCCAGCGGCCAGCGGCACCACGCAGGCGCGGCTGGTCTTCTCCATCACCGCGTAGTCGATGGAGTTGTCCGGGCAGCAGGCGAAGGTAGCCGGGTCGATGGCGATCTGCGTGTCTTCGCGCTGGCTGCGTTCCAGCGCCAGCAGGCAGGTGTCGTAGGTGTCCACGTCGTGGTGCTTGAGCTCTTCGAGGAAGCGGCTGGCGCGGAACAGGAACATGCCGCTGTTCCAGTAGTAATCGCCGCTCTTCACGTACTCGGTGGCGCGCTGGGCGTCGGGTTTCTCGACGAAGCTGGCGACACGTGCAACGCCGTCGGGCAGTGTGCCGTCGGCCTGGCCGCGGATGTAGCCGTAACCGGTTTCCGGACGGTCGGCCGGCACGCCGAACAGCACCATCTCGCCTTTCTCGGCGGCCACGGTGGCCAGCGCCAAGGCCTGGCGGAAGGCTTGCTGATCGTCCAGCACATGGTCGGCCGGCAGCACCAGCATCAGCTCGTCACGGCCTTCGGCGATCAGTTGCAGGGCCGCCATGGCCACAGCCGGTGCCGTGTTGCGGCCGAAGGGTTCGAGCAGGAGCATTTGTGCCTGCAGGTCGATCTGCTCCAACTGCTCGAGCACGATGAAACGGTGCTCCTGGTTGGCCACCAGCACGGGTGGCTGCATGCCCTCGATGGAAAGGCGCTGCAGGGTCTGCTGGAACAGCGTCTGCTCACCGGTCAGGGCGAGGAACTGCTTGGGATAGAGCTTGCGCGAAAGAGGCCAGAGTCGCGAGCCGCTGCCACCGGAAAGGATGATGGGGGTCATGGTTGTGTCTCTCCTGAGCGATTGATCAAGTGGTTTGCCCGTGTCGTGTCGGTGCGACGTGTACCCGCCGTTTTCCTTGTTCTAGAAACGCACTGCCTTAACCGTCGATGGGGCGCTTGACCCATACCGGCGACAACTTGCCCTGACCGCCAGTGACGAACAGGCTGACGACTTCGCCGCGCCCGAGGGTGACCGGTTTCAGGTCGGCGACCTTGCGCTCGCCGTCAAACAGCGCCAGGCCGACCTTCACCGGGTTGATCTCGCGGTCGCCACGGCCGTCGGGTTTGACGTCGGCGACCACGGCGGTCTTGCCGTCTGCGGTCTTCAGGCTGAGGGTGCTGTCAGTCAGGTTCTGGACACGCAGCAGCGCTTTCTGGCGGCTGGTGAAGGGCGGCTCCTCGACCAGGCGCGGCTCGGCGCCGGTCTGGCTGACCAGGGTGTAGTAACGCGCGGCCTCTAGATCCACCGCCATCTGCGCGTTACCGACCTGGGCCTGATAGCTGCCGGCCGGAAGGAACTTGAAGTCGCTGGAGCCCAGCGGCGAGATCTGCTTGAGCTGGGTCTGGCCGACGCTGACATCGAGTTCGGCGCTGCTGGCGTTGTAGGCGCGGACGAAGGCCGAGCCTTTCGGTGCTTTGGGGCCGTAAAGGGCGCCGTCATCGGCCTGTGCCTGGAACATGCCGAGACCCAGGGCCAGGGCGCAGGCGCCCAGGGTGAAGCGGCGTAGGGTGGTATGAGTTGTCATCGGATAGTCCTCCTTGGGGGGATGAATCAGTGACTGGCAGCAGCCAGCCCCTGGCGCTCGCCGCCGTCTTTGAGTGCGGCGAGCCATTGCGGGTCGAAATCGGTGAAGTCGCTGGCCATCGGCAAATAACGCTCGGGGAATTCCCAGATCACCAGCTGTGGCGGGTGGTCCTCGAGTTCGTCGCTTTGCAGGTACTTGAGCATCGGTACCAGCGGGCCGCCGCCTTCCTCGGCGTGGTTGGCCAGGTCGCGCTGCAGGTGTTCACGCAGGGCGCCGGCGAAGTTCCAGGCCGGGTTGGCGCTGTAGCTGGTGCCGACCAGCGTCACCGGCAGGTCGCTATCGTCGAACAGGTCGTCGCTACTGCTTTCGGCGGCTTGAGTCTCGCGCTGCTGCAGACGGTCGGCCTGCGGCATCAGGTTCTCGAACAGCGGTGCCAGCGGCAGAAAGCGAGTCAGGTCGCCTTCGTGTGTGCGGGTTTCCACGGTTTCGGTGACGAACTGCTGTGGCTCTCCACGCAGTTGCATGGCGCTGTGCACCACATCGCTCAGCGCCTTGGCAGTGACGTCGGCGCCTTCCGGGGTCCAGTGGGTGTCGGTACGCAGGAACACCGGGGCGTCGGCTTTGGCTGCCTGCAGCGGTGCGAGCAGATCCGGCGCGGCGATCCCGGCGTTGCGCACCGCGCGGTGAAAACGCGGGTATAGACTGCGCTGCAGAGCGCTGGGGCGATGGCTACCGGTGTGCTCCGGGTACAGACGGGTCTTGGCCGGGACGATGGCCAGAATCAGTTGGATATCGCGCTCCTCGAGCTGACGCTGTACACCACGGATCAGCGCCAGGTTGTCGCGCAGCTGACGCTGACCGTCGACCACCGGATCGAACTCTTCGTCCGAATACAGCCAGCCGTCTTCGCCGATCACCAGGCCACTGCGGCCCTCGCCGAATGCCAGGTATTCCACGGCGGCCCAGAGGTTGATGCCGGCCTGCTTGAGCGGGAAGTTCTCGTCGTAGTGACGCTCGATGCTCTTGGCCAGGCCGCCGTCGAGCACGCTCGGCTGCGCTGGCATGTGGTAGTCGGTGAGCTTGGTCAGGGCGAGCAGGCTGGCCGGCAACAGCAGCAGGGCGAACAGCGCGACATACAGGGTCTTGATGGGGCGATTCATGGTCGGCCTCCGCTCAGAACTGGAAGTAGAGGAAGGGGGAGTAGCTCTGCGCCGAGAGCTTGAGCAGCGAGACGCAGAACAACAGCAGCAGGGCGCCGCGCATGGCCACCAGGCGCAGGTCGACGGCCTGCAGGGCGACGCCGGCGCTGGCCAGGGTCAGGCCCGGCTCATGGTTGCGGCTGGCGAGGAACTGGCGGGCACCGTTGACGGCGATCACTACCCAGGCCAGCACCAGCGTGACCATCTGCAGCCCGGTGATGCGCGCCAGGGTCAGCTCGCTCAACTGCCAGTCAGCAAAGCTGAACAGCGCGGCATACATGCGCCCGGCCACTTCCAGATTCTCGGCGCGGAAGATCACCCAGCCGAGCATCACCAGCAGCAGGGTGAAGGCCCATTTCAGCGGGTTGAACACAATCGGTGCGGCTTTCACGCCGAGGGCGCGTTCGATGGCCAGCCACATGCCGTGCCAGGCGCCCCAGATCAGGAAGGTCCAGTTGGCGCCGTGCCAGAAACCGCCCAGCAGCATGGTCAGGAACAGGTTGCGGTAGGTGTTGAACGTGCCATGACGGTTGCCGCCAAGCGGTACGTACAGGTAGTCACGCAGCCAGGTGGACAGGCTGATGTGCCAGCGCCGCCAGAACTCGGTGATCGACTGGCTGATATAGGGCTGGTTGAAGTTCTCCATGAAGCGAAAACCCATCATCAGGCCCAGGCCGATGGCCATGTCGCTATAGCCGGAGAAGTCGAAGTAGAGCTGCGCGGTGTAGGCGATCATGCCCAGCCAGGCATCGCCGGTGCTGGGGTTTTCCAGGGCGAAGCAGTGGTCCACCAGCGGCGCCAGGCTGTCGGCGATGAATACCTTCTTGACGAAGCCCTGCATGAAGCGCGTGGCGCCTTCACTGAACTTGTCGAGGCTGTGGGTGCGGTCGGTGAACTGGTCGGCCAGGTCCTTGTAGCGCAGCACGGGGCCGGCGATCAGTTGCGGGAACAGGGCAATGAAGGCCGCGAAGTTGATCAGGTTGCGCGTTGGCTCGGTATCGCGGCGGTACACGTCGATCAGGTAGCTGATCGACTGGAAGATGTAGAAGGAAATACCGATCGGCAGGATCACCGCAGTGAGGACGAAGGGCTCCATCCCCATCGATTCGAGCACGGCGTTGATGTTGGCCACACCGAAGTTGGCGTACTTGAAGTAGCCCAGCGTGGCCAGGTTGCCGACCACACCCGCGACCACCCAGCGGCGTGCCGCCTGTGTGCCGGCATGCGCCTGGATGCGCAGGCCGAAGACGTAGTTCCACAGCGTCACGGCAGCGAACAGCAGAAGGAAATCCACCCGCCACCAGGCATAGAAGGCGTAGCTGCCAATCAGGATCAGCAGGTTGCGCCCGCGATTCGGGCACAGGTAGTACAGGCCGAGAAAGATCGGCAGAAACAGGAACAAAAAGACGTTGGATGAAAAGACCATCCGTGCTTCTCCGTGAACAGCCGGGGCAACGCCCCCCTTTCCCCCCGCGAGCGGAGGGTTTGTTTTGTTACGTCCGGTAGGAGCTGGCTTGCCAGCGATCAGCTTTTAAAGGCATCGCCGGCAAGCCGGCTCCTACGGTTTTTCGAATACCTGGGTCACCTCGCCACCGAGGCGGAAACTGTTGAACGGCCCCATCTCCTGGTTCAGTTCGCGGGTCTCATCACTGCAGGCGTAGAGGCTGCAGTAGGGCGCCAGCCAGGCGTACTTGAAGTCCTTGCGCAGCTCGCTCATGTCCTGCTTGGAGCCGGTGCGCTGGGCGAACGCAGCCGGGTCGCGGGCACCTTGCAGTACGCGTTCGGCCAGGCGCTGCAGGGCGCCATGGTTCTCGCCGCGCAGGTCGATTTCATTGGCCTCGGCGAACGCGGCGATCATCGCCAGCGGCGGCAGGGCGTAGTTGTGGTAGGCCAGGGCGCGCTGGCTACGGCGCATCTCGTTGGCCAGGTAGCCTTCGTCATCGACCTGATTGGCAGCGATGCGGAATTGACTGACGGACCAGTCGAACAGGTCGCGGCGATCATCGATGACCGCCACGGCCATCACCGACCAGGCAGCCCAGTAACTGTGGTTGTTGATCTTGCGCAGCGGCAGGTCGCTCCACTCGCGTACCGTGTGTTCGGCCAGGCGGGTGAACCAGGCCTCGATGCGTGCGCTCTGCTGCGGGTAGGCGGCCAGTGGCTGCGACTTGGAAAACTTCAGGCGCAGCCAAGCGCCGGCCAGGCTGCCGAGCGCCCATTTGCGCATCGACTTGCCTGTGTGGTTGAACTGCTCGGACTCCAGCGCATCGGCACTGGCCCACTGGTCGAGCCATTCGATGGCGCATTCCAGGCGCTCCGGCTGACCGGTGCGCATGTAGCTGGTGATCATCCGTCCGCCTTCCTTCTCCAGACGGACGATGCCCTCGGTCTGCTTGCGGAAGTTCTTCTCCGCCTGGCGGTTGAGCGTGGCGCGCGCCTTGTCGGAGCCCTCGTACTTGCTGGTGAACTGCAGCTCACCGGTATACGGCTGCGGCACCGCCGGGCAGGCGGGTGCCTTGCCGTCGCGCTGGCCGACTGCGGCGTAGTAGCCCGCTGGCGGTTGCAGTTCGGCAAAGGCCGGGCCGCTGAGCAGCACGGCCATCAGGGTCAAGGGAGCGAGTCGTATGGGCATGGTGGCCTCCTCAATCGTGCCGCGCGACTTGCTGGCTAGCGCCGCTCGGGCGTTGGCACAGGCTGGCCTGGACTTTCAGGTCGTCGGCGCTGTCTTCGGGCTTCTGGATTTCCAGGGCGAAGAAGTTCTGCTCACCCCAGCCCGGCTCGTCGCGCAGCTCGACGGTGAAACGGCCGTCGGTATCGACGGTGTTGGGTTTCTCCAGCTTGAGCTGTTCGCGGCGGCCGTTGAGGTACCAGATGGTGGCGTCGACGCGCTTGACCGCAGGGTCGCTGAAGCGCAGGTCGAGCTGGTGGCGATTGCCGGCCAGGGTCAGCAGCTTGTTCTCGCCATTGACGAGGATTTCGTTGCTGCCCGGATGCAGGCGCTTCTCGCTGGCGAGCACCTCGGTCTGGCCGCTGCAGCCATTGCTCAGGCTGGCCATCAGCTGGCGGTGGATGCGGTCGGAAGCCAGGTCGTAGAGCGGCGAGAACTCCCAGATGAGGACTTGCGGTGGGTCGTTCTGGAAGGCATCGCTGGCCAGGTACTCGAGCATCGCGCCTTCCAGGCCGCCGCCTGGGAAGGCTGCGTTGAGCACGTCGGTGCCCAGGTACTCTTCGAGAAAACCGCCGAAGTTGTAGTTCTTGCCGCTGTGGCTGGTACCGACCAGAGTGATCTTCGGGCTGCTCTCGTCGCCGAACAGCGCGTCGCCATCGCTGGCGTCCTTCGGTTCAGTGATGAACTGATCGACGTATTGCACCGCGTAGCCGGTGCCGCACAACTGGCTGGCGACGTTCTGCATGGTGCCGGTCTTGCCCATCAGGCCGATGCGTTCGGTGACGAATTCCTTCTGCGGAATATCTTCGAAACCGGGGATGCGCTTGACCGTCTCGGCCACCAGGCGTGCGGTGCGCTCGGCACCGTAGGGCGTCCAGTGCTGGTCACGGCGGAAGTAGAACTCCTTGTCGCTGTCCTCGTCGGTCAGCGGCGTCAGGTCCGGTACCCAGATGCCCAGCTGTTCGAAGCGGGTCAGCGCCTGGCGGTAGTTGCGCAGCGCCTTGTCGTAGTCGAAGCGCTGGTAGTCGGCCGGGCGCAGCTTGCTGCGATTGACCAGGCCGCGGGTCGGTTGATAGACCACCACCAGTTCCACGCCGCGCTGCTTGAGGCCGTCGCGTAGTTCCTTGAGGCGCTGGTAGCCGACTTCGCTGGTGCCGAATTCGGTGCGCAGGTCTTCGACGCTGCGAAACAGCCAGCCTTCCTCGGCATCGAGCAGGGTGACGAAGTTCTTCATGTAGTTGGTGGTGTAGCGGCTGGCGTCGTGCGCAGCCGGGCACAGCGAGCAGCAGTCTTCGACCTGATACTGCGGCGCCTGGCGCTCTTGCGCCTGCAGTGCAGTGCTGGCCAGGGCACAGGCCACGGCCAGGGAAAGGGACTTGAAGGGTGATGGGATCATCGTTGGCCTCATCAATTGGTCAGTTTCTCGGGCTCGATCGGATCGATCAGCACGGGTAGGCGCTGGCGCACCATGAGGTCGAGGATTTCGTCCTGTTTTTCGCCGAGGATGCCGGCGAGCTGGATGCCGCTGCTCTTGCGCGGGGCAAGCATCTTCACGCGGTACAGCTCGACCGACAGCGGCGAGTCGATGTTGATCGGGCTGGAGCCGTTACCGGCCAAAGTGCCGCCGACGATGATCATCGAGATCTTGGTATCGAACGGGTCGAGGTCCAGGTCGCGGTCGGTGTCGGACAGGTCCTTGATATGGCCGTACACGCCGGTCAGCTGGTTCATCGCCGAGAGGTTGTCGTACAGGCGAATGTTCTCGCTGTTGCGGATGCGGATGCCGTGGCGCTGGTTGCGCAGCACCTGGTTGCCCCACAGCAGGTTGTCGCCGCTCTCGTACAGGGTGATGCCGTCGGCATGGTTGCTGTGCACGCGGTTGTAGGCGATGAGATTGCGTTCGCTGTTACGGTCGATGACCACGCCGGAGAGCTTGTTGTCGTAGCTCTCGTTGTTGATGATCCAGCTGTCGTTGACCTCGCGCGAGATGATGATGCCGTGCTTCTTCTTGGTCCCGAACACGGTGTTCTCGGCGATGATCAGACCGTGCGAGCGGTCGTGCGGGTCGATGCCGTAGACGATGTTGTCGCGGTAGGTATTGCCCTTGATCACCACGTTCTGCGCTTCGTAGCAGTAGAAGCCGTACCAGTGGTCGACGAACTCGGAGTCGATCAGCCAGCCGGTCGGTTCTTCACGTTGCAGGCGCTCGTGCATGTTCGGCGTGTACTGGGTGATCGACACACCGTAGGACTTGGAGTTGTTGTAGCCCAGGCTGGTCAGCACGCTACCTGCGATGTACAGCTCGCTGCCGCCCCAGGACACCAGGAACGGGCGGAATTCCTTGCTGTTGTCGCGCATGATCGCCGGGCCGTTGTCGGCCTCGCGCCAGGCGGTGACGCGGGTATCGGTGAGAAACATCAGGCCATCGTTGACCAGGAACGAGCCGCGTTCTTGCGACAGGCGCAGTTCGCGGGTTTCCTTGCCGACGTGCAGCGCCGCGCCTTCTGCCACGACGATGGGCAGGCGGGCGAGGTACACGCCCGGCTCCTGCTCGGCGAACTGGCTGTCAGGCAGCGCCTTGGCCAGGTCCTGAGCGGTGACCAGACCACCTTCGATGAAGATCGCCTGAGGCATGCCCTGCTGGCGCTTGATCCACTCGCGCAGGCGCTCGTTGCCACCGGTGAAATCCTTCAGCGCGTCCTGGCGCAGCATGCGCCGCACCACCACCTGACCGCGTTGTTCACGCGGAATCTTGGCCAGCACGGCCTCCTTGGTGTAGCCGGAGAGGTCCGGCAGTTTGGGCGCTTCCATATGCAGTTCGTCCGCCGGGGCGCTGCGCACGCGGTAGTCGAACTGGTGCTGTGTCGGGTTGGCCTGGGCCAGGGGCGCGGTGAGGCACAGCGCGCCGAGCAGCAGGGATAGGGCTAAGCCGTTGGGTTGCATGGTCCGATCCCTCAGAAGCGCCAGATGAAGTCGACGAAGGCGCGGTGCATCACCGAATCGGTGCCGCTGCCGTAGGCGTCGCCCGGCAGGAACACGCCGGCGCGCAGGCGTACCAGGGCCGAGCGATCATCCAGTTGTTCGGCGACGGTGGCCGGCAGCAGGCCCTGCTTGAAGTAGCGGGTCAGCACCAGGTCGACTTCCTGGCCGATGTCTTTCTCGCCCGCTACCAGCGGTGCGGTGATGCCGCTGTCGCCGACGTCCTGGTCGCCATCGACGCGCCAGAAACGGTGATAGACGACGCTGGCGTCGTAGTCCTCGCCCAGTTGCCAGGAGCTGAACGCACTGGCTACCTGCAGGTTCGACAGTTCGCCGCGGAAGGCCGCGCCGTAACGGTGCAGGCGCGATTCGACGCCGGTGAAGTTGGCGCGGTTGCTGTGCAGGCCTGTCTGCATGAACTGGCGCGACTTGCCTTCATCGCCACCGCCGCTACCACGGGCATAGGCGGCGCCGATCTTCCAGTTGTCATCGAGGCTGTAGCGCAGGCCCAGGTCCATCGCCCAGGCGTCGACATCCTGGCTGCGCGAGCCGGTGGCGATGCGGTCGTTGCCGACCACTTCCTGCTGCAACTGATCGGTATCGCCCTGCAGCCAGGTCAGATGCGCCCAATAGTTGAGGCGGTTGCGCGAATTGCGCTCGAAGAAGCCGCCATCGGCGTGCAGGCCGAACCAGGTCAGGTCACCGGTGTAGCGTTTGCTCAGTTCGTCGACACGCTCGCCAGGATTGGCCAGGCGGCCGTCGTCGCGGCTGTGGTGCAGCTTGGCGCCGATGCGGTGGCCGGGCGTCCACTGGTAGTCGAGGCCGGCGAAGAAGTGCTGGCGATCTTCGTCTTCGGGTGCCAGGTCATCGAGGTCGGTGCGGTAATCGGAGAAGCGCTCGGCAACGCCGACCGTGGCTTGCAGCAGGGTGGTATCGAAGCGCCAATTGACGGCTTCGATATTGGTGTCCCACCAGGTGCCTTCGTTGCTGCGCAGACGCTGACGGCCGACGCGCAGGTGTTCACCCGGGTAGGCGGTGAGGCCGGCATAATCGACCCAGAATTCGCGCATGGCCAGGTAGCTCTTGTCCGGCTGGCGCGCGTCGCTGCGTTGTTCGCTGCCTTCGCCGTCATCCTGCAGCGGGTCGGTTTCGATGGTGTCGGTGGCGGTAACTGCCTGGCCCATGGCGAAGGCGCTCCAGTCGCCACGCTCGCCGTAGACCCAGGGGCGCAGGTCGAGACCGATACCGTTGACGTCACCACCCGAGCGGGTGCCGAGGTCACGGTCGTCTTCCGATTGCGCGGTGATCTTCACATCCAGGCCGAAATTCTTCGGCGCATCCGCCGCCCAGGCAGCGCTGGCTGCCAGTAGGCTGGCGCTCAGACACAACTGACTGACGATTCGGTTAACAGGTCGTTGAAAAACTACCTGCGTTGGCCATACCGCGTTAAAAGCGGTCTCAAAATGCTCATTTACGGCTCGTAAACTCCGCTTTTTCGCCCGCTTTTGCCTTGTCTGGCCTGCCTCGGCCACGTTTTTCAAAGACCTGTTCTGCTGCATGCGTGCATCCTTGTTCATGGCTGGCTGACCTGCAGGGCGGCCTGCTGTTGCAGGACGATGCCGCGGGCATCGCGCTCTTCACGCAGCAGGCGTTGGCCTTCGGCCAGTTGTGCCGGGGTCAGGCTCTCGGCCACCGCGTGAGCTAGCTCGAAGGTCGGCGGCGTGTTGCGCGGCAGGGCCAGTTGGCTGAAGACATAGGCGTTGACCGGGTTGGGCTTGACCCCGCGGCCCTGGCTGAACATCTGCGCCAGAGCGAAGTCGGCGCTGAGCTGGCCGGCGCGCGCGGCGCTGAGCAGGTGATCAAGTGCCTGCTGGGCATAGACCTCGCCGAGGTAGCCGCGCAGGTAGATCTGCCCCAGGTAGTAATTGGCGCTGGGCTCGCTGGGTGCGGCCTTGCGCAGGTGCTCCTCGGCCTTCTTCGGCTGCTGCGGCAGCAGCTTGCCTTCGTAGTACAGGCGCCCGAGCAGCAGTTCGGCGCGCGGCAGGGCCGCCGCGCGGCCCGTCTCCAGATAGCCGAGCAGGGTGTCGATATCGCCTTGCCCCGGATAGTCGTAGAGCAAGCGGGCGAGGCTCACCCAGGCGGCGGGATAGTCCGGCGCGATGGCTTCGAGCAGGTCCTGTGCCTGCTGCGGTTGCGGCTGGCCGACCTCAGGGTCACTGAGTACCTGGGCTACGGAGTCGACCTGGTTGGGCGAAACGATGCCAGCGCGGTAGCCCGCCAGCAGTTGCTCGATCAGCGCCTGACGGTCGTCTTCGCGGTTCTGCTTCTGGTACACGGTGGCCAGCTCGGCGTAGCAGGCGTCGTTGCTGGCCAGGCGTGCCTGGCAGATACGCTCGATCTCGCCCAGGTGCTGGTCGTAGGTGCCATCGGTGCGGTACAGAAGAATCTGCGCCAGTTCTGCCTGGGGCAGACCCTGCTGGCGCCAGTCTTGGATACGTTGCGCAAGGTTCATGGCGGGGAAGTCCTGTGGGTAGAACAGGTAGAGTTCGGTCAGCGGCGGCAGCGCACTGGGCTCGTGAGCCTGCGCTGCGCTCTCCAGCAGCTCGGCGGCCTCCTGGCGCTCGGCCAGGCTGCTGCCGGGCTTGCGCGCCAGCAGCTTGCCGAGGCGCGCCTTGGCGCGCGGTGAGCCGTCGAGGGCCTGACGGTAGATACGCTCAGCCTCATCCAGATCCTGGGTCTGGCCATTGGCGGCGTAGATGTCGGCCAGGCCGATCTGCGCGTCGCTGTAGCCCATTTCGGCGAGCTGGCGGAAATGCCATTCGGCCGTCTGTTGGTCACCGCTCTGCAGGGCTTCGCGCGCCAGGCGCTCATCCGGCAGGCCGGCGCAACCGGCCAGCGTGGCGCTGACGGCGAGGCCGAGCAGGGCAGGGCGAAGAAGGGGCATGCTCACGGCGATCTCCTTAGCGACCTGCCGCGACGGCGCGATCGACCAGGCCGCCGAAGGACGGACCACGGTCGATGACCACGTCCACCGGTTGCCCGGCGAGGCTGGCCGGCAGGGTTTCTTCCGGCTGGATCACCACGCGGATGTCTGAGCTCAGGCCGCCGTCATGCAGTGCGCTGCTGATGATCTCGCCGCGACGCGACTGGTCTTCGCCGGCTACCTTGAAGGTCACCGGGGTGCCGGGACGAGCCTGCTCCAGGTGGCGATAAGGGAAGCTGGCGGCGACGGTTGCCACGCCATCCTGCGGCACCAGCTCGAAGATCACGTCGCCCTTGCTGGCGAACTGACCGTCGGCCACCAGTTGGCGGGAGATCTTGCAGTTGCACGGGCTGGTCAGGGTGCCCTGCATCTCGCGGGCGAACAGCGCTTCGATCTGGCTCGGCTCGAGCTGATCGTCGCCCAGATGGCCCTTGAGCATTTCCAGCATGCTGGTGGTGAAGGTTGCGATCGGTGCGCCTTTCTCGACGATGCCATCGGGCTGCGCCAGGCTCTGCACGCTGCCCTCGCGTGGCATGGTCACCTGCAGCGCCGGCAGGCTGATCTGCGCCGACTGCGCGTGGGTAACGAAGTACAGGCCGTAGATCGACTTGCCGATGTAACCGAAGGCGGCCAGGCCGACGAGGAAGATCGCACCGCTGAAAGTCACGGCGCGCAGGCGGCCGAACATGCCCATGCCACCGGCTGCGCCACTCTTGCGCGCCTTGGTGAAGTTGTCGCGCTGCAGGATGTGCAGCACCTCACCGACATTGACCAGCTCACCGGCCAGGTGCGCGCTGATCAGGTGGCGCAGGGCTGCAGCTTCACGCGCACCGATGTTGTGGAACTGGCAGCCGACGCGGTTTTGCTCGGACTGCACGGCATTGACCTGGAATTCCACGTCCAGCCCCAGCACCAGGCTGTCGAGCTGGAACTGCAACTGGCCGCGATGAAAATCACCGACCTTGTGCGTGGTCTTCTCGTTGGTGAAGCTGAAACCGCCGGCAGAGACATCCTGCAGGCGTGCGTCGATGCGTTCGCCCTTGGCATTGGTAAAGCGCAAGCGTCCTGGCAGCTTGACGCGGGCATGCTGGCGCTGGGCCTCGGACTCATGGACGACGTTGTGATTGGCGACGGAGTTCATGGTGGCTAATTCCTATTCGAGTACGGTCACACCAGCGCCAGCAGCGCGGCGATGAAGACAGAGGCGGCAGAGAAGGTCATGGCACGCGACGACCAGCTGTTGAACCAGTTGGCGAAGCTGGACAGGCCGCGGTTGAGCTTGGTGTTCTGGCGCGTCCAGGATTGCTGGTCGAGGCGGAAGAACACGTAGATCTTCACCAGCGCGCCGACGATCTGGTTGTAATAGAGCAGCACCGGGTAGGCCGGGCCGATGCGGTGGCCAGAGCACATCAGCAGCAGCGTCAGGATCAGCCGCGTGCTGCCGATCCACAGCAGGTAGATCAGCAGGTACATCAGGCTGTACTTGATGCTGGCGATGATTGCTACGGATAGGCCCAGCAGGCAGGTCCACATCGACACACGCTGGTCGAACAGCACCAGGCTGGTGAAGGCGCCGAGGCGGCCCATGCCCAGGCGAAGGGCGCGCGAGTTCTGCCGCAGGTTGTTGCCGTACCAGCGGAACATCAGCTTGCGGCTGGCCTTGATGAAACTCTTCTCCGGCGGGTGCTCGACCGTGTTGATCGCCGCATCCGGCACGTAGAAGGTGTCGTAGCCCAGGCGCATCAGGCTGTACCAGCTGGACTTGTCGTCACCGGTGAGGAACTGGAAGCGCCCCAGGCGCCAGTGTTCCAGGTGATCGCTTTCCACGTCGCGGATGAACTCGGGGTCGGTCACCACGCTGGCGCGGAACACCGACATGCGCCCGGTCATGGTCAGCACGCGTTTGGAGAGCGCCATCGAGCACATGTTGAGGTGGCGCTGAGCGAAGCGCAGCTTGTGCCACTCGCTCATCAGGTAGCTGCCGCGTACCTCGCAGAACTCGTTGGTGGTCAGCCCGCCGACGTTGGGGAATAGCTTGAACCAGGGCACGGTCTTGATCACCACGCCCGGCTCGAGCACGGTATCGCCGTCGATCACCGCCACCACCGCATCGCGGTCCGGCATCTGCCGCGAGATGGCGCGGAAACCATAGGCTAGACCATCACGCTTGCCGGTGCCGGGGATGCGTACGATGTCCAGGGTGACATGCGCTGGCGGCTCGGCCTGAGCCCAGAGGTTCTTGATCAACAACTCGTCGGAGAGCTCGACGATCGAGCACACCACGGTGCAGGGATACCCGCAGTCGATGGCTTCGCGAATCACCGAGCGGTAGACCATGGAGGTAGTCAGCGCCTCGATGCGAAAGCTGGTGACCAGCAGGAACACATGAGAGGGGGCGGCGTCCTTGCCGAGTTTTGTAACCTTGCGGCGATACCAGGGGTACACCAGGTAAAGGAACAGGCAGCCGCGCACGAAGTGCATGGCGCCCATGGAATAGCGCCAGATGCCGACGATGCCGATGAGCAGGATGAAATCCCGCGCTTCGGGGTCGAACACCGTGCGTGGCAGGGCCAGTGCCAGCAGCATCAGCAGGCTGAGATAGAGCATCCAGCCGCTGGCTTGGTTGAGGCCGTTCTTGAGCTTGTCCATATGCGTCTCCGAGTACCTGCGCGCGCTGGGCGCGCAGGTACGTTCGGGTCCTTACCAGCAGATGCCTTCGGCCACGCCGTTGCTGGCGTGGGGCATGAAACCGACCAGGTCGATCACCCGCTTGCCGCTCGGCGCCTGCTTGGCCAGCTTGGCGAAACGCTCGTCGCTGTTGCCCAGGACGATGATGTCGGCCTTCGCCACCACGTCGTCCAGGTCACTGTTGAGCAGCGAGGAAACGTGCGGGATCTTCGACTCGATATAGTCCTTGTTGGCGCCGTGTACGCGGGCGTACTCGACGTTGCGGTCGTAGATGCTCAGGTCGAAACCCTTGCCGATGAGCATTTCCGCCAGTTCCACCTGCGGGCTTTCACGCAGGTCATCGGTGCCGGCCTTGAAGCTCAGGCCGAGCAGGGCGACCTTGCGCGAATCCTGGCTGGCGATGATGTCGAAGGCCTTCTGCACCTGGGCGGCGTTGCTGCGCATCAGCGAGCCGATCAGCGGGGCTTCCACGTCCAGGCTGCCGGCGCGGTAGTTCAGCGCGCGTACGTCCTTGGGCAGGCAGGAACCGCCGAAGGCGAAGCCGGGTTTCATGTAGTACTTGGAGAGATTGAGCTTGTGATCCTGGCAGACCACGTCCATCACCTCGCGGCCATCGACGCCGACGGCCTTGGCGATGTTGCCGATCTCGTTGGCGAAGGTGACCTTGGCGGCGTGCCAGACGTTGCAGGTGTACTTGATCATCTCGGCGACTTCGATGTCCTTGCGGATGATCGGCGCGTCGAGCTCGCTGTAGATGCTTTCCAGCAGGTCGCCGGAGGCTTTGTCCAGCTCACCGATGACGGTCATCGGGGGGAAATCGTAGTCCTTGATCGCGGTGCTCTCGCGCAGGAACTCGGGGTTCACCGCCAGGCCGAAGTCGACGCCAGCCTTCTTGCCCGAGCAGTCTTCGAGAATCGGCAGTACCACGTTCTTCGCGGTGCCCGGCAGTACGGTGCTGCGAACCACTACGGTGTGGCGCTCTTGCTTGTCGCGCATGGCGAAACCGATCTCGCGGCACACGCCTTCGATGTAGTTCAGTTCCAGGTCGCCGTTCTTCTTGCTCGGCGTACCGACGCAGATGAACGACACATCGCTTTCCAGAACGGCAGCGGCAACGTCGGTGGTGCCACGCAGGCGGCCCTGACGCAGACCTTGTTGCAGCAGTTCTTCCAGGCCCGGTTCAACGATGGGCGATTTGCCGTTATTGATCAGGTCGATCTTGTTCGCGGAGATATCCACGCCAATCACGTCGTGACCTCGTGCCGACAAACAGCCGGCACAAACGGCACCTACATAACCCAAACCAAAGATACTGATTCGCATGGTATTAACCTCGTCCGTTTGATGCAGTTTTAAATACTGGCCTTATGGCCAAAACTCGTCCGTGAACTCACCGTTTTAATAGGTTTGAGTTCATTCAGGCATAAGTAGAGTGGGCGCCGGAAGTGGCACCAAGTGCGGGCCTTTATATTGAAGGCTGGCCCTTTGATGTTGTCGCTGTCGCCTCGCTTGAGGCCTCTATATCGGTACTGTGGCGGGTTGCCATCTCTCCCTTTGACGCGCACAAACTTTCTTTTGGGTGAAACTGTTCGGCAAAACTTAATTCGCTATCTGGCAGGTTCAAGTGTTCAGAAAGTTATGTATTGAAATGTGTTACGGGCTGTATGAGTGGCGGCCCTTTCGGATAGTTCCTACCGTTCGTCCTGAAGCTGAACCGGAGCTGAACGACTAATTTGATTGCAATATAATGGCAAGTTGCAAAATGCATGATGGCAATATGTTCATTAATATGCTTGAAACTATCGGATAACTAAGTCGTGCAATAAGTTCGCGAAGAAGTGCAGTTGCGCTGAAAGTGTGACGCCAAGCAGGTTTTCAGATGCAGGAATGTGGTCGCAGGAACCACGGGCAAGCGCAACGCTCGCGCTATAGCGAAGCGGCGGACGAGAGAGAGGCGGAAGAGAGCAAGCGCAGCGGCCAAGCCCATGCGACAACCGATGAGCGGTGCATGGGCTTGGCTGGAGGAGGGGTCAGTCTTGTGGCTGGTCGCGCAGGAAAACCAGACTGTCGGTCTTGGAATGCTCGGCCGAATAACGGTAGCCCTGATAGTTGAAGTCCTTCAGGCCTTCAGGGTTGGTCAGGCGCTCCTTGATCACGTAGCGCGCCATCAGGCCGCGGGCCTTCTTGGCGTAGAAGCTGATGATCTTGTACTGGCCGTTCTTCAGGTCCTTGAACTCGGTGTCGATGAGGCGCGCGTTCAGTGCCTTGCGTTTGACCGCGCCGAAGTACTCGTTGGAGGCGAGGTTGAGCAGCACGTCATCGCCTTGGGCTGCCAGCGCTTCGTTGAGCCAGCCGCTGATGCGCTCGCCCCAGAAGGCGTACAGATCCTTGCCGCGGCCGTTGGCCAGCTTGGTGCCCATTTCCAGGCGGTAGGCCTGCATCAGGTCCAGCGGGCGTAGCACGCCGTACAGGCCGGAAAGCATGCGCAGGTGAGTCTGAGCGAAGTCGAAATCCTCTTCGGAGAAATCCTCGGCGTTCAGCCCGGTATAGACGTCGCCCTTGAACGCCAGCAGCGCCTGCTTGGCGTTGGACGGGTTGAACGGCCGCTCCCAGCTACCAAAGCGCGCGGCATTGAGGCCGGCAAGCTTGTCCGACAGATGCATCAGCTCGGCGATCTGCGTCGGGCTGAAGTCGCGCAGTTGGGCGATCAGTTCCTGGGCGTGGTCGAGGTGTTCGGGTTGGGTGAAGCGCGGGGTGGCGGGTGGCGTCTCGTAGTCGAGGGTCTTGGCCGGTGAAATCACCATCAGCATGTGCGGAATCTCCAGAAAGCGTGACGGCGATTCTAGAGGTCAGGGATCGGCAAGACCACCTATCGGAGTGATTGAGAGGAACCGAGGCGCTGCCGTTGCAGGAGCGAGCTCTGCTCGCGAAGCAGTTGCCAGCAATGAGCAGGCGCGACGCGTTACCTGCACCTGATTGGCGCGGCATGCTGCAAGAGGGGGCGGGGTAGCGAAGAGAGTGACAGCAGGTAGGACTTCGGACTGTAACGGGGTGCTGGCGGCTCGCCAAGCACTATCTGTCGCGTCTGCAAATAAAACCTGCATGACGATAAAAAAACGTTTTTCTGTCATGTGAATTGGAGTAATAAAAAAGCAAGACCGCCGAAACCTGCATACGGGTGGCGGCCATTGGCCCTCACCTTGCTTGCCACCTTTCGGCCCCGACCTGAAAAAGTCGGCGGTCTCTGTCCGGCGCAGCACCGCCTCTGGTATTGCGTCGCCTGGCTACTACAAGAAGGTGACCGACGTATGGATGACCACGGACGCTCCAAGCCCACCGCTCCAACCCTCTACGCTCTCGACACCAACGTCCTGATTCACGATCCCAACGCCTTGCTCAACTTCGAAGAACACCACGTCGCCATCCCGATGACGGTGTTGGAGGAACTCGACAAACTGAAATCCGGCAAGCACGGCGTCGCCGCTGAATGTCGCCAGGCCATCCGCCTGATCGATCAGATTCTCGCCGGGGCGGAGCCCGAGGACGTCGAGTACGGGGTACCCATCCAGCGCGGCAAGAGCGGCCCCTGCGGTCGTCTTTCCATCCTTATGAGTAAAAGTGCGGCGCCGGTGACCTGGCTGCCGGAAAACCTCAACGACAACAAGATCATCAACCAGTTGGTGGAGCTGAAGTCGCGCAACCCCGGCCTGTCCGTGGTGCTGGTGACCAAGGACATCAACATGCGCCTGAAGGCGCGCGCCTGCGGTATCGACGCCGAGGACTACCACACCGACCAACTGGTCGATGACGTCTCGCTGCTGTCGAAGGGTTATCACGATATGCCCGGCTCGTTCTGGGATCGCGTGAGCAAGGTCGACACCCGTCAGGACCACGGCCGTACCTGGCACCGCGTGCAACTGACCGACAACCTGCCGGCCGTGCATGTCAATGAGTTCATCCTCGATGAACAGGGCTTCGTCGGCTGGATCAAGGCGATCAAGGGTGATGAGCTGGTGATTCTCGACATGCACCAGGAGCCCCTGCTGCATCAGGAGGCCTGGGGCCTGAAACCGCGCGACATCCACCAGGCGCTGGCGCTGTTCGCGCTGCTCGACCCGGACATCCACCTGGTCAACCTGTCCGGCGCCGCCGGTTCCGGCAAGACCATCCTGGCGTTGGCCGCCGCCATTGAGCAGACCATGGTCAGCAAGCGCTACCGGCGCATCATCGCCACCCGCAGCGTGCAGGGGCTGGATCAGGAGATCGGCTTTCTGCCCGGCACCGAGGCGGAGAAGATGGAACCCTGGCTCGGCGCAATCACCGACAACCTCGAAGCGCTGCACATGGAGGACGAGAGCACCCACGGCAGCGTCGACTACATCCTGCAGAAGGTGCCGCTGCAGTTCAAATCCCTCAACTACATCCGCGGGCGCAGCTTCCAGCAGAGCCTGATCCTCATCGACGAATGCCAGAACCTCACCCCGCACCAGATGAAAACCATCATCACCCGTGCCGGCAGCGGCTCGAAGGTGGTCTGTCTGGGCAACCTGGCACAGATCGACACCCCTTACCTGTCAGCGCCGAGCTCGGGCCTGACCTACCTCACCGAACGCTTCAAGGACTTCCCGCACGGCGTGCACATCACCCTGCAAGGCGTACCGCGCTCGATCCTCGCGGAGTACGCGGAAACCCATATGTAACCCTTCAGCTGTGAAACACTGGCGCCCCTGCTCGCAAGAGCAGGGGCGTTTTAGTCTGCATCAACGAATTTCTGCAGGGCCCGTGGGAGCGGCTTCAGCCGCGATGATCGCGGATAAATCCGCCGCTGCAGTTGTGTAGCCGAATCTAGCCAGTAGCCCGGATGAAATCCGGGGAGTTTTGCCACTCTGGCCCTGGATTTCATCCGGGCTACGAAATCCTGACCTGCAGGTTTACAATCGGCCGATTCCCGCCAGGAGCTTTCCCGTGCTGACCCACCTCGATTCCCAAGGCCGCGCGCACATGGTCGACGTCACCGACAAGGCGACCACCTTCCGCGAAGCCACCGCAGAAGCGCGCGTGCGCATGCTGCCCGCCACCCTGCAGATGATCGTTGCCGGTGAGCACCCCAAGGGCGACGTATTCGCCGTGGCGCGTATCGCCGGCATCCAGGCCGCGAAGAAAACCAGCGACCTGATCCCCCTTTGCCATCCGCTTATGCTCACCGGCGTCAAGGTCGAGCTGCGCGCCGAAGGCGACGCCAGCGTGCATATCACTGCCCGTTGCAAACTGTCCGGGCAAACCGGTGTCGAGATGGAAGCACTGACTGCCGCCAGCGTCGCCGCGCTGACCATCTATGACATGTGCAAGGCCGTGGATCGTGGCATGGTCATCGAGCAGGTGCGCCTGCTGGAAAAGCTCGGCGGCAAGAGCGGTCACTACAAGCTGGAGGAACAAGCATGATCCGCGTGCAATACTTCGCCCGCTACCGTGAAGCCCTGGGCCGTGACGATGAACAACTGAGCGGCGACTTCGCCACCCTCGACGACGTACGCCTGCACTTGGTGGCCCGTGGTGGCGAATGGGAAGTGCTGGGTGAGCAGAACCTGATGTGCGCGCGCAACCAGGAACTGTGCAGCCTCGACGAGCCGCTGACCGAGGGCGATGAAGTCGCCTTCTTCCCCACCGTTACCGGCGGTTGATCGCCGGGCGACTCTACCAGCGATGCGCTTCGATTCTGTAGGGTGGGCTTTAGCCCACCATTTCGAGCAAACGAGATCCTCATGACCATCCGCGTCCAAGCCCAACCCTTCGATCCCGGCAGCGAGCTCAACGCCCTGCATGCCGCCAACCTCGGCATCGGCGCGGTGGTCACCTTCGTCGGCTACGTGCGCGATTTCAATGATGGCCGCGAAGTCGGTGGCATGTTCCTCGAGCACTTCCCCGGCATGACCGAAAAGGCTCTGGGCAAGATCGCCGATGAGGCGCGCGAGCGCTGGCCGCTGCTGGGCATCGAGATCATCCACCGCATCGGTCGTCTGGAACCTGGCGAACCCATCGTCTTCGTCGGCACCAGCAGTGCTCACCGCCAGGCATCGTTCGATGCCTGCAACTTCATCATGGATTACCTGAAGACCCGCGCGCCGTTCTGGAAGAAGGAAGACACCAGCCAAGGCCCGCGCTGGGTCGAAGGCCGCTGCAGCGACCAGAGCGCCGCCGAGCGTTGGCAGCGCCCGTAGGGTGCGCCGCGCGCACCGACCCTTCGCTACACCGCGCTCGAATAGACAGCGACATCATCAACATCGCTCGGTGCGCATGGCGCACCCTACGGTGCTGGCTCCTACAAGAGCGGTTCTACGCCAGCGCCAGATGCACCCGCAACGCAATCGGTACCAGCATCAGCAATACGCCCAAACCCAGCACGCGTACGCCCCATTCGTGCTCGCGGAAGTTGAAGCCGACGCCCAACAGCAGAAAGCCACCGATCAGCAGCATCAGCATCAGCATCAGGTGATAGTGGTCCATGGCGCTTCTCCACGTTGCCGTCCTGATTACAGCTTAGTCTCGCCGCCTGGCTTGGGCGCTGATCTGGGGCAATCAATTGCCTGACTCGATTGGCGACAAAGGGCGTCTCGATTGGTCGCTGTCTGGCGCCAGGGCCTGCTCCATACTGTGCGCAGTCATCGTCAAGGATCGTCCATGCGCCTGTTCCCCTCACTCCTGCTCGCCGGCCTGCTGGCCGCCACGCCGCTGACCGCTGCCGAGCGCAGCTTCACCATCCTGCACAGCAACGACTGGCAGTCGCGCCTGCTCGGTTTCGGCCCCAATAACGAATACACCCCGGCGACGGTGAACGATGACGACACCGTTGGCGGCGTCGCGCGCCTGGCCACCTTGTTGAACGAGCGCCGCGCGGCAGCCGGCGAAGAGCCTCTGCTGCTGCTCGACGGCGGCGACTTCACCATGGGTACGTTGTTTCACACCATCGCCCGCGAAATGGGCAGCGAACTGCGTCTGATGAGTGAGCTGGGCTACGACGCGGCAGTGATCGGCACCCACGAATTCGACTTCCGCCCGGCCGGGCTCGCCGCGATGATCAGCGCCGCGCACAAGGCCAAGGGCGACGCGCTGGTGCCGCTGCTGTCGAGCAACATGCGTTTCGATCCGACCAGCAAGGCCGACGACAGCCTCCAGGCACAAGCCGACGCCGGGCGCATCCTGCCGTACAAGCTGATCGAGCGCGGTGGCATCCGCTTCGGCCTGTTTGGCCTGCTCGGCAACGATGCCGTGGCCGTCAGTCCGATGATCAAGCCGCTGACCTTCGCCGACCCGGTCGCCACTGCCAGGGATACCGTGGCCAAGCTGCGCGAGGACGGCGCCGAGGTGGTCATTCTGCTGTCGCACATGGGCGTTACCCAGCAGGCCGATGGCAACTGGCGCGGTGAGGAAGTGGAGCTGGTCGAGCAGGTGCCGGGCATCGATATCGTCGTCGGCGGCCACTCGCACGTGGCCCTGCCGCAGCCGGTGCTGGTCAACGGACACACCCCGGTGGTGCAGGCCGGTTCGGAAATCCAGTACCTCGGCGAACTGCGCATGACCCTTGGCGACGACGGCGTACCGCGTGTGCGCGACTACCGCCTGCATCCGGTCAACGACAGCATCGCCGGCGACGCCGCCATCACCGCCAAGGTGGAAGACTTCAAGCAGGTGGTCAGCGAGCGGATGCTCACTCCCAAGGGCTACCGATTCGACCAGCCGCTGGCCAAGGTCGACCAGAGCCTGGGTCGCGATTTCACCGATCAGACCCTGGCAAATCTGGTGACCGATGCGCTGCGTCATGCAGTCGATGCCGACCTGGCGTTCACCGGCAACGGCACCATTCGCGATGACCTGCTCAAGGGCCGCAACGGCGTGCAGGACGTCTCCGACCTGTTCCGTATCGCTCCGCTGGGCATCGGCGAGTTCGACGACGAGCCCGGCTACCCGATGATCAAGGCCTACGTCAGCGCGCGCGAAATCAAGTCGCTGCTGGAAGTGCTGCTACTCGCCTATCAACTGCGTGACAGCCAGAGCTATTACCCGCGCGTTTCCGGCGTGCGCTTTACCTACAACCCCTGGCGCGTGCCGTTCGACCGCGTCAGCCGCATCGAGATCGGTGATGCGGTCAAGGGTTACCGCGACCTGGATCTTGACGACACGCGTCTCTACAGCATCGGTGCCACCAGCTACGTTGGCAGTTTCACCTGGCTGGTGCCGGAGTTGACCAAGGGTTTGCTCGACGTCATCCCCAAGGACGCCGAGGGCCGCCCATTGCCGCGTATCGAAGACGCCATCGTCGACCAGGACCCGAATAAAGAAGGCGTGCAGGAACTCAAGGAATGGCAGGTGTTGCTCGACCATATCCGCAGCCTGCCGGATCTCGACGGTGACGGCCTGGCCGACATTCCCACCACCGGCGCGGCAGCCGAAGCGCGCATGATCCGCGCGCCGAGCCTGCATCCGGCCGATATGTTCCGCCTGGCCGGGCCGATGCAATGGGGCGCCAGTGCCGTGATTCTGGCCTGCGTGCTGCTGATTCTCTGGTTGCTAAGCCGCCCGCTGCGCTGCCGCAGTCGGCGTTGACGGCCGCAGGGAGCGCCGCGCGCAGCGGGAATGACGCGCTACTCGGCCTTCAAGCTCGCACAACGCGCCCATAGTTTCCGGGCGCGCCCGGCTGAACGTCATGACTCCGTTGGCTTGGTGCGCATGGCGCACCCGAGGGTCCGCCACCTTGCCAAGCCTTGCGTGCCTCCGTATCGTGCAAAGCCGCCTGATTCGGAAGCTACGCAATGATCGCTCAGCACTGCCTGCTCGGTGACCGTGCTCAACCGTCCAACCCTCGCCCGGATAAAGGCCGCGCCAACGGCGCGGTGCTCGCCTTATGAATACACTCAATCATTCGCGCCCGCTGGCGCTGTTCGGCCTGCTGCTGGCCAACCTTTGCTGGTCCGGCAACGCCCTGGTGGCGCGCGCCTTTGCCGGTGAAATCGCGCCGTTCACCCTGTCGTTCTGGCGCTGGTGCCTGGCGTTGGCATTACTGCTGCCCTTCGTTGCCGTGCCGCTGTGGCGTCACCGCGCAGCCCTCCGTCATGCAGCCTGGCGCCTGCTAGTGCTCGGGGCGCTGGGCATCGCCGGCTACAACTCACTGCTCTACTGCGCTGCGCAGACCACTGCGGCGATCAACATCTCGCTGGTCAACACCTGCCTGCCGCTGGTGACCTTCATCGGCGCCGGGCTATTGCTCAACGAATGGCCGGCGCGCCGTGCCTGGTGGGGCATGCTGGTGGCCGTGGCGGGGCTGGCGGTGTTGATCAGCCAGGGGCAATGGAGCCGCCTGGCCAGCCTGTCGTTCAATCAGGGCGACCTGATCATGCTGCTGGCTGTGGTCGACTGGGCGTTGTATTCGCTGCTGCTGCGGCGCTGGGCGGCATATCTGCAGCCGATTCCACCGCTGGCGCTGCTGGGGGCATTCATCCTGCTCGGCGTGCCGCTGATCCTGCCGTTCTATCTCTACGAGCTGAGCCAGGGCGCGCACCTGGCGTTCAACGTCGCCAACCTCTCGGCCGTCGCCTACACCGCTGTATTCGCTTCGTTGCTGGCCTACCTGGCCTGGAACCACGGTATCCGCGTGATCGGTGCGGCCAAGGCGGCGCTGACCAACTACGTCATGCCGGTATTCACCGCATTGCTGGGCTGGGTGCTGTTGAATGAGAGCCTGCAGGTCTACCACTGGCTGGGCGCCGCGATGATCTTCGGCGGCCTGCTGCTCGCCACGCGGCCAGGCAAAAGCGCCTGAAAATACCCCCGATTAGCGAAACGCTGTTCACATAAGGTCCTGCGCGCTTTGCTCCCCTCTCCCATTTATGGGAGAGGGGTTGGGGGAGAGGGCTGAAAACGCCGTAAGTCTGCCGGCACCCCGCCGAACGCGGCTCTGGGGAGAGGATGGCAGCGGCGGCGGATGAAAAAGGCGTCATCCGCCCTACGGCGATCCCTTCATTATTCCGGCTTCAGCATCACGAAGGCTTCTCCGCCTTCGCGATCGTGCATCAGGATGAACGGCTGCCCGGCGATCATCAGCTTCACCGGTACCTTGCGCGGCAACGTGGTGCCGGCGTTGATCGCCGCTGCGCTGAGCAATTGGCGAGTCAGGCTGTCATCCTCCTGCGCCTCACTGGTCACCACGCATTCATGGCTGACCTTCACCTGAATGCTCAGGCTCTTGTCCGCATTGAAGCCGATGGTGGCGAAGCCCATATCGGTCATCTCGGTAACGCCATGCTGCCGCGCCACGCGATGCGCCTCGGCAAAGCTCGGCGCCGTCTGCAGGCAGATATCGCGAAAGGCCTGCACCACGGGCGAAGTGACCGGCACCGGTGGCTGCGAACCCAGGTTGGCGCAAGCGCCGAGAAGGCCAAGGCTGACAAGCAAGGCGAACTGTTTCATCACATCATTCCTTAATGACGGTTGTTCAGGGTTGCTGGCAAAGATCATGCCCCAGCAACTGCGAAGCCAACCCTTTGGCAAGATAGGTTTCAACCACGCGGCCATCGCTGCATTCGGTCTTGTGGCCGATGGCGAAACCGATGGAAAGCACAACGAATAGCGCCAGGCCGAGATTCTGGATGGGCGTCATGACAGGGCTCGCAGGGTAAACAATGGGGCAGGATGAAGAGGCGGGCAGGGGATGGCAAGTGCCAATGCCCCGCTCTGGATTTGTCTGCGCGGCGAGCCAATACTGGCAAACACCGAAACCGGCAAGGGACTGTGCAATGAAGAAGCTGATCATCATTCTGCTGCTGGGCGCCGCCTTCTGGCAGTTCTACCTGAGCAAGCCTGGCAGCCCGATCATCAGCAACATCGCCAGCGATGGCTCGGTGATGGACAACCCGGTGGTCACTCAGCCCGGCTCGTCCAGCTTCTCGCTGGACAGCCTGCGCCCTTCACCCTCGATCAGCCAACCCGCAACCCAGGTCGCCAGCAAGCAATATCGCTGCGATGGCCGCACCCACTGCTCGCAGATGACCTCCTGCGACGAAGCCACCTTCTTCCTGCGCAACTGCCCCGGCACCAAGATGGACGGCGACAACGATGGCGTGCCCTGTGAAGGGCAATGGTGCGGGCGCTAGCAGGCCGTTGAAAAACGTAGGCGAGGTAGGCAAGACAAGGCAAAAACGACCGAAAAAGCGGAGTTTACGTGCTGTAAATGAGCATTTTGAGGGCGTTTTTAACGCAGTATTGCCAACGTAGGTAGTTTTTCAACAGCCTGTCAGGGCAGGGTGATCGACATACCACTCATCGCAACCTGGGCGACAAGCATCCAGGCAACCGCGCTGAGGATGCCCAACACGCTGTAGCCGACGACGATGCCAACCGCGATCTGCTTCCACAGCCCGGCATGGCGGTTGGGTTCGTTGCGGTAATGCGTCGGCATATCACGCTCCGCCCGCAGATCGTCGAAGTCGTCTCTCGCTCTCAAGGTGCTCTCCTGGTTCATGGGCCAGCGCGCGACGGCGCTGCAGCCTGCTGGAGGCGGATTTTCCGGCATCGTCCGACAGCGCCGCAAGCACCGTCCGAGCGGTTGAGGGGCGAGCCGCAGGCTCAGAAACGAGTGATTCAGCGAGTCGCTACCCGCGAAGCCTAACCGCTTGATAAAACGTAAATTTATCGATGATCTGGGGTTGACAGCGATAGGCGAGACGCGGACAATGCGCGCCGTTGGCTACATAGCTCAGTTGGTTAGAGCGCAGCATTCATAATGCTGATGTCCCAGGTTCAAGTCCCGGTGTAGCCACCATAAATTTCAAGGGGTTAGCGCAAGCTAGCCCCTTTTTATTTGCCCAATGAAAAGGCGCCAGAATGGCGCCTTTTTCGCTTAGCTGCCGATCGCTCCCACGCATGAGGTGTAGCGCTTGGCGATAGTGATCACCTCGGCCTTGCTGGCAAAGCTCTGAGGGGACTGGCCAAAGATGCGGTTCTCGCACATTTCCCGATAGTTCTCGTAACGCGCCATGCAGTTTGCAGGCGTCGAGCCGCCTGTAACCTGATAGCTGGGGTCGCTGCATATAAATGCCGCAAGGTTGTTGGCGCCGAGCTTCACTTCATCAAGGCTTACGCTTGTGGCCTCTGCCTTCTTCAGCAAAGCTTGGTAGCTATCGACCGTGATGGCGGCAACGGAGAAGTGCTCGTTATAGACGTAATAGCCACCGGCGGCGATGGCGATCAGTAGTAGCAGTGTTTTCACGTGGTTCATCCTTGATGGCGAAAGGCCGGCAGATTAGTTGCTCGCATTCAGATTGTCGATGGTGTTTAGAGGCGTGGTGAGTCCATCGGCATGAGCGCTAAATAAATCTGTCCCCTTTTCGTTTGTGCGACTCAGTGTCGAGGGTGCTACGCCTAGCTTTTCGGCCAACTCACGGCCGCTAATGCCGTTGGGCTCCAGGTAGAAATTGGTGATGAACTCACCGGGATGGGGGGCATGTTCATCAGTGGTAATCCTCATAGTCCGGGACATAAGCGTTTCCGTCGCGAAGCTCGAACGTCAGCCGCCAGTGGCCGTTCACTGTGAAAGAACTGATGAAAATCCTTCACCCCGAGCCGTCAGGCCACGTCCGCCAGCAAACTTTCATAGGGGATACGCAGGCCGTCATGCAGGCGCCTGATCATAGCCAGGCTCAATTTTCGCTTGCGGTTCAATACTTCGGAAACTCGACCGCTGGAGCCAATGAACGGCTCGAGGTCGCGCGGCGTCAAGCCTTGCTGATCCATACGAAATTTGATGGCTTCGATAGGGTCGGACGGCGGCATCGGGGCGTGCTCGTCTTCGTATTTGCTCACAAGTAGAGCCAGCACTTCGAGTTCATCACCTTCAGGCGTACCGATCTCTGCGCCCCACAGCTCGTCAATGCGCGCCATCGACGCTGTGTAGTCTTGCTCGGTGCGAATGGGCTTGATGTTCATCAGACAGTCTCCGCGTCAATTTGGTCGTATTGGGCATGAGTGCCAACGAAGCGCACCTTGGCCAATTGTCGTTGATAGTCGATGGCAAGAATTATCCGGTACTTGTTTCCCGCAATGTTGAACACCACTCGACTCCCCTTGAGAATGCTGGCTGTGCGCAATTCGGCCTTCAGCTCCTGTGGCGTGCGGTATGTAGCCTTTTCCATATGCCTGTACCACTCGACCATGGGTGACTGAGCATCGGCATAAGCAGGGCTGCTCTCCCAGAATGTTCTGAGTGTCCCTCTCGAAATGACATGCACTAGCTTTCTCCCATTTTGGGAGATATTAGGTTGTTCGCGCTGCAAGGGCAAGTCCCGTAAAACTCAGGCGCGACGGCCGGTGGGCTTGGTTGCTGGTGCATGAGTGCTTCACGCAGCATCTGCCGCACCTCCTCCGCCATCGAGCGCCCATTGCGGGACGCAAGCGTTGTTTGAGCTCTTCGTCGATGCGGATGGTCAGGTTCGCCATCAGCGCCACCAGCGATTGAGCAGGGCGCACAACGAGCGCTCGCCGGGTGGGGAGGGCGGGGCGAAGCGCGGCATGTCACGCAGGGCGATCCACAGATCGCCTTGCCATTCCAGCAGGCTGATGCGTTGAGCGGTGAGTGCGTGTTGGTTTTGGGGCTGGCCGAGCGCTATCATCCGATGAATCTGGGTCAGAGCATGATCACGTCGCCTTATGGTGACGTGATATCTGAGCATGGTTGACAGTGGGATAAATAAATCTGTCCCCTTTTCTTCTCAACAGACAAGCCGGTATCTCACCAATCCAAACGCCGGGCAATGATTACGCAGGATTTCGCTAAGCGGTGCGACGCCCACAAGCAGGTCAAGGACGGCAAGCAATGATCACACTCGAAGCTCTCGAAAGGCGTAACAACCTAGGCTTTTCAATCGTGGCAGGCAGCGCTGTAAGCGGCTTGCTTTATATCGGGTTCAGCTTTTACGGAAGCCTCTACACAGGTTTCTACTGCCTCACGTGTTTCGCATCCATTATCTGGCTAAGCCTCTTGTCAAAACGCTGGAATCCGCTTCTAGGACTAAGGCAGCCCTATCTGTACGATTGGGTGGTTGTAGCGCTTATAGCTGGGTTTATGACCAATAGCGTGGTGGTGCTTGGTAACAAGCTATTAGTAGCTGTGTGGACGGCGGTATGTATGACCGCCCCAGTGGTGTCGGCCCGTAGAAAGCGGGTGAGGGATTAGTAACTTGAGTGGTGGTTGCTTGGTGGCGCATACAGTTAATCGTGGTCTGTCCCCTATTGTTTGTCCCCTATTGTTCATCAAAGCGCTAACTAATGGGGGCAGAGAATAAACCCGCCCCTTTTTCCCTTTAAGCGGTCAGTCCTGCTGATTAAATAAAAAACAGTCTACCGATTGGGTCGCTCGCCTGAACGGATTGCCTCGACGATTCCTGGCATCGTTGGGCCTGAATCCGATGACAATAGCCCAGTGTCAGACCTGCTAAATAGAGCCTGAAGAATAATGTCTCTAGAAGATTCATCGATTTTTCCGCTCTCACTTAGAGATAAATATAAGTAAGTCAATTGCTCGCGTTCCTCGGCGTCTCGCATTAGGTGGAATGAGCTAAACGTGAGCTTTGCTAAAGTTCTAGCAAGAAATGCATATACCGCTACTATTGAGCCGAAAATTACAACGCCTTGAAGGGTGTTTAGTTTTAAATTGACCTCTTTTCCCTGTAGCCAAGTGGTGAAGAAGTCATGAAAGTAAACTAGGCCCAGTAAAATCGCTGCAATTAGTGCTAGAGCCCATAGTGCTCCATGTAGGCCATATTTTTTTGCTGAATCTCGCCAGTATTGGGCTGGCTTTTCTAGTCTGAGTTTTTCTTGGTATAAGTTCTCTAGTTCTTGAATTCTAGAGCTGCATGTGTCCATGTAGTCGGAGAATTTATCTCTCTGATCACCGAGTTGCGTTGTGTGAGCTGTTTTTTCTTCTTCTAATACGGCTTCTAGTTCCGTTTTTTTGTTTTCAAGCCAGTCTTTGAATCCTGTCTTTAGTTCGTCTGTCTCACGTATTACGCTGGAAGTTGCTGAATCTAGATTGTTCCTGAGCTGAGATATAGATTTCTTCTCGCCAGTTCGACGCTTTGCTATTTCTGAGCCTTGAAGAAGAAATTCATATGCTATAACTGTTCCTATGAAACCTGCTTGAGTAGTTGTGTCTACTATCTTCTTCTCGATTACAAAGCTAGAGAATGCTGATGCGGCCTGTAATCCATAGGTTGCTTGGCAGTCAATAAATTGAGCTGTGAATGGATGCCCGCTCCATATCCATCTTGGAGATAGATGCTGCAAGGAATTTCTATACAGTTCTTGGTATGCAGCTCTATAAGCTTGGTCATCCCATGAGTCAAGCTTTTCTTCCCATGTTGATGTTGTATCTAATGCAGTTTGAAAAAAGTTTATACAGTCAAAGTAAGGGTGTTTTCTAGTGTTGCCCTGGTTTAATGACGAGGATGAACTGCTATTTGTCCAGAAACCTAACTCTTTCTGGATGAAGGCCCTTAGTTCTTTTATGTTTGTGAATTCCCACTCTCTTTTCGTTGCGTCAATAAGGGTTATTGCTATTTTTATAGTCACAAGAAGTCCTAGGTGAAAGTCGGGAGAAATATGTTTCTCTTGTAGAGTGTCACGGGTAAATACTCTGAAAATCTACAGTAGTAAATCCATTCAGTCGCTTGCTCCCGACTAATATGACGGGCACACCATTACCGCCAATAGCGTTATAGGCTCTGCGAGCATTCTGGTTTTTCTCGATGTCGTATTCGACGAAGCTGATGCCGTTACGCCGGAAATACTGGCGGGCCTGCTTGCAGTAGCCACACCAAGCAGCTGAATACATGATGACGCGCTGCGATGTCGCGCCTTGGGCTGGCGTGAAGGATTCGTAGCTGACGCTTTCGTAGGAGTTGATCTTGGGCGAGAGCTGCTCGGCTTGATCCTTGTCCTTTGGCTTGTCACCGAAGTGAACGCGCCCGCTCTCATCCGTCCACTTGTAGATTTCCGCAGAGCAGATCAGCGGTAGGATGGCGAACAGGGCAAGGAGGAGTCGAGTCATGCGGCAGCTTCCATGCAGGGGAGGGCGTGCTGGCTGACCCAGGAGCGCCACGGATCAGGCAAAGGGGTGTCCCCTTTCTGCCTCAAAACACCATGCAATGGATACTAGCCAATAGCCGGCACTGGCGAAAGCCCCGTTTTTACAGGCTTCCAGCTTCTACCGAGGGAGGTGGCGCTTTTTCATAATGCCCAGCTCCCGCCAGCCCTAATCCATCAATTCCCCACCCCAAAAACAACAAAACCCCGCCAAGGCGGGGTTCTGTTCACGCACTGCTTACAACGATCAAACGTTAAAGCGGAAGTGCATCACGTCGCCGTCTTTGACGATGTAGTCCTTGCCTTCCAGGCGCCATTTTCCGGCTTCCTTGGCGCCGGCTTCGCCCTTGTACTGGATGAAGTCGTCGTAGGCGATGACTTCGGCGCGGATGAAGCCTTTTTCGAAGTCGGTGTGGATGGCGGCAGCCGACTGCGGGGCGGTGGCGCCGACTTTGACGGTCCAGGCGCGTACTTCCTTCACGCCTGCGGTGAAGTAGGTCTGCAGGTTGAGCAGGGAGTAACCGGCACGGATCACGCGGTTCAGGCCAGGCTCTTCCATGCCCATGGTTTCGAGGAACATCTGCATCTCTTCGAGATCGTCCAGTTCGGCGATCTCGGCTTCGATCTTGTTGCACACCGGTACGACGATGGCGCCTTCTGCGTCGGCGATGGCTTGCACCACGTCGAGCAGCGGGTTGTTCTCGAAGCCGTCTTCGGCGACGTTGGCGATGTACATCACCGGCTTGGTGGTGAGCAGGTGGAAGGTCTTGGCCAGGCGCTTCTCGTCGTCACCCAGGTCTTTGAGCAGGCTGCGTGCCGGCTTGCCTTCGGTGAGGTGGGGGATGAGCTTTTCCAGCAGGGCCTTTTGCGCCACGGATTCCTTGTCGCCACCTTTGGCGGTACGAGCCACGCGCTGCAGCTGCTTCTCGCAGCTGTCGAGGTCGGCCATGATCAGTTCGAGGTCGATGATCTCGATGTCGCGCTTGGGGTCGACGCTGTTGGCCACGTGGATGACGTTCTCGTCTTCGAAGCAGCGCACCACATGGGCGATGGCGTCGGTCTCGCGGATGTTGGCGAGGAACTTGTTGCCCAGGCCTTCACCTTTCGACGCGCCTGCTACCAGGCCGGCGATGTCGACGAATTCCATGGTGGTGGGGATGACCTTCTCGGGTTTGACGATCTCGGCCAGGGCATCCAGGCGCGGGTCGGGCATGGGCACGATGCCGCTGTTCGGCTCGATGGTGCAGAAGGGGAAGTTTTCTGCGGCGATGCCGGACTTGGTGAGGGCGTTGAACAGGGTGGACTTGCCGACGTTGGGCAGGCCGACGATGCCGCAGTTGAATCCCATGATGTGTCCCTCGGGGGAAAGGTGGTTACTTGGTGGCCTTCTGGCTATGCAGTTTGCGCATGGCCACGGTCCAGTCGCCGGCGAGTATTTCCGGCAGGACGTCCAAGGCGAAGTCGATGCTCTGCTCGAGCAGTTCCTGTTCGCTGCGTGGGGCGCGTCCGAGTACGTAGCCGGAGACCAGGCTGGCGTGCCCCGGGTGGCCGATGCCGAGCCGCAGGCGATGGAAGTTATTCTGGTTACCGAGCTGGGCGATGATGTCGCGCAGGCCGTTGTGCCCACCGTGGCCGCCGCCCTGTTTGAGCTTGGCGACGCCGGGTGGCATGTCGAGTTCGTCGTGGGCCACCAGGATCTCTTCAGGCTTGAGCTTGAAGAAATTGGCCAAGGCCGCCACGGACTGGCCGCTGCGGTTCATGTAGGTGGTGGGGATGAGTAGACGAACTTCGCGCCCCTGATGGACGAACTTGCCCACCAGGCCGAAATATTTGCGATCTACGGAGAGGTTGGCGCGCTGGCTGGCGGCCACGCGCTCAACGAAAAGGGCCCCTGCATTGTGCCGGGTCTGGTCGTATTCGGGGCCGGGGTTACCCAGGCCAACGATCAGTTGTACGGCAGTCATACAGGAGCCCTTTCGTGAACATGGCCCGGCGTGATCGCATGCCGGGCCAGCTACTGACGATTACTCGGCAGCGCCTTCGCCGGCAGCTTCTTCACGAACGCGCGGCAGGTGGATGCTGGCTACCGGCAGGTCACTGCCGTGGGCCAGAGCAACCAGCTCAACGCCTTTCGGCAGCTTGATGTCGGACAGGTGAACGGTCTGGTCAACAGCGACCGCAGCCATGTCGACTTCGATGAATTCCGGCAGGTCTTTCGGCAGGCAGGAAACTTCGACTTCGTTCAGGGCGTGCAGAACTTCGCCGCCGCCTTGCTTGACGCCAACGGAGCTGGCTTCGTTGATGAAGTGCAGCGGTACGTGGGCGGTCAGTTTCTGGCCGGCAACGACGCGAACGAAGTCAGCGTGCAGAACGAAGCCTTTGGCCGGGTGGCGCTGCAGGGCTTTGATCAGTACGTTTTCTTTGGTGCCGGCAACGTCCAGGCTCAGGACGTGGCTGAAGGCAGCTTCGTTTTCCAGCAGCTTGGCCAGGTCTTTGGCCAGCAGGCTGATGGATTGCGGGGCTTTGTCGCCACCGTAGATCACGGCAGGGACCATGGACACGTTACGACGCAGGCGGCGGCTCGCACCTTTCCCCAGGTCGGAACGCACTTCGGCATTCAGGGCAAATTCAACAGTCATTTCACTTCTCCAAAATAACCAAACCGCCTTCTGGCTTGCGACCAGCCTCGGGCGGTAGGGCAAAAAGCCCCGCACGAGGCGGGGCGCTTAACGTCAGCGGGTTCCTTAACGGAACATCGCGCTGATCGATTCTTCATTGCTGATGCGGCGAACCGCTTCGGCGACGACCGGGGCGATGTCGAGCTGGCGAATACGCGAGCAAGACTGCGCTGCTGCGGACAGCGGGATGGTGTTGGTGACCACCAGCTCGTCCAGCGACGAATTTTCAATGTTCTCGATGGCGCGGCCGGACAGCACCGGGTGGGTGCAGTAGGCGTAGACCTTGGCGGCACCGCGCTCTTTCAGCGCTTTGGCGGCGTGGCACAGGGTACCGGCGGTGTCGACCATGTCGTCGACCAGGATGCAGGTACGGCCTTCGACGTCACCGATGATGTGCATCACTTCGGACTGGTTGGCTTTCTCACGACGCTTGTCGATGATCGCCAGGTCGACGCCCAGGCTCTTGGCCACGGCGCGGGCACGAACGACGCCGCCGATATCGGGGGAGACGATCATCAGGTTGTCGAAGCGCTGGTCTTCGATGTCATCGACCAGGACCGGGGAGCCGTAGATGTTGTCCACCGGAATGTCGAAGAAGCCCTGGATCTGGTCAGCGTGCAGGTCGACGGTCAGCACGCGGTCGATACCGACCACGGTGAGCATGTCGGCCACTACCTTGGCGCTGATCGCCACACGTGCAGAACGCGGGCGGCGATCCTGACGGGCGTAGCCGAAGTAGGGAATGACTGCGGTGATGCGAGTCGCCGAGGAACGGCGGAAGGCATCAGCCATCACGACCAGTTCCATCAGGTTGTCGTTGGTGGGTGCACAGGTCGGCTGAATCAGGAAGACGTCCTTACCGCGGACGTTTTCGTTGATTTCGATCATGATTTCGCCGTCGGAGAACTTACCGACCGACGCATCGCCGAGGGGAATGTGCAGCTGACGAACGATCCGTCGCGCCAGATCGGGGTTTGCGTTCCCCGTGAAGACCATCATCTTGGACACGCGCAGTACCTGCCGGCTGGGGGTATACCTGGATGGGTATGGAAAATGGCAGGGGCGGCTGGATTCGAACCAACGCATGCCAGGATCAAAACCTGGTGCCTTACCGCTTGGCGACGCCCCTATATTCAGTATCGAATGCTGCTTGACTCGGTTTGCGATGCCTCCCGGAGGAGGTTATGGCAGGGGCGGCTGGATTCGAACCAACGCATGCCAGGATCAAAACCTGGTGCCTTACCGCTTGGCGACGCCCCTGTATCGTATAACCGAATGCTGAGCATTCACTTCTTGGCCAATGCTTGGAGCCTGCGGTGCAGCATCGAAATGTTGCGACCTTGAGCGACAAAACTCGGCAGAGTGCCTGGAAGTTGGCGGGCGACTTTATCAGCATCGTCCCTATTTGGGAAGCTCCCAAATATGCAAGCTCCAGTGCCGGTCAATCTAGCCTGAACAAATTTGTTCAACAAGATCAAAGCGTTACGAACTTCAGGGTAACGCTTCTCTACGACCGGCTGGCAGTCGTTTCGACCACCCCCCGCAAGAAGGCTGCGAACTTTAATGGGCGGCGTATCCCGTGTCAACTCGGGCGAGCCGAAAACTTCTGCTGTGCTTACAAAGACTTGCGGCGCGGCGACGAGGAACCAGGGTTCCTCCAGTTCGACGGGCGTCAGACGCTCGCCAACGCCCTCGGCAAAGGCCGCGCGACCGCGCACGAATACCGGCACATCGGCGCCCAGGGCCAGACCCAGTTCGGCCAGGCGATCTTCGCCCAATTGGGTATGCCACAGGTGGTCGAGGCCGAGCAGAGTGGTGGCAGCGTCCGAACTGCCACCGCCGATGCCGCCGCCCATGGGCAGGCGTTTGTCCAGCCAGATATCGGCGCCCAGCGCGGTGCCTGAAACTTCCTGCAAACGCCTGGCGGCGCGCACGATCAGGTTGCTGTCATGTGGCACGCCGTCGATGGGCGTATGCAGGTGGATTTCGCCATCCTGGCGGACGCTGAAGCCAAGCTCATCGCCGTGGTCGAGAAACTGAAACAGGGTCTGCAGCTCGTGATAGCCATCGGCGCGACGGCCGAGGATATGCAGCATCAGGTTGAGCTTGGCAGGGGCGGGGAGGATCAGTTCGGCGTGGGTGGGGATGGCGGTCATGGTCAGGGCTGGGCGTCGTCGCGAGATGGGGGCGATTGTATTCGGGAAATGCATCGGCAGGTGCGTCAGAGGAGCATCGCGGCTAAAACGGAATGCCGCCCAGCCGCTCCTACAAAAGCGCAGCCTCCCCCTGTAGGAGCGGCTTTAGCCGCGAAATGCTCAGTTCGTAGCATGGATGCAATCCGGGGAGAGGGGCGCCGGGTTTCCCGGATTTCATCCGGGCTACGGTGCTGCAAGAGAACTAGCGTGATGCGTTGAGCTCCCCTCTCCCATTTATGGGAGAGGGGCCGGGGGAGAGGGCGATGGGGCGTTACTGCCCCAACTGTCGCGGCTGCCAGTCCTTGATCACCAGGGTCACTTCCAGGTCCTGGCCGTAAAGCTTCAGGCGTTCGGGCAGGGCGTAGCCGTTTTGCTCGGTGTAGCGTTGGTACTCGACCTTCCAGCCGTCCTGTTCCAGCTGCGCCAGGTGGCTTTCGCCATCGAGGGTGATGCGGCTGCGGCTTTCCGGGGCGGGCAGGCCGCGAATCCACCAGAGCAGGTTGGACACCGGCAGGTCCAGGCGCAGTTGCTCGCGCAGCAGGTCTTCCGGTGATTCGGCGCGGTAGCGGCCACGGTTGGACACTTCCAGCAGGATGTCACCCGGGCGGCCGGTCAGGCGGGCGGCGCCGCCACCGAGCGGGCCGGACAGGCGAATGTCGTAGTAATCCTGGCGCTGCAGCCAGAACAGCGTGGCGCTGCCGGAGTCTTGCGGGGCGCGAATGCCGATCTTGCCGTTGATCTGCCAGCCATCGAGCTGGGTGATCTGCTGCTTGTGAGCCTTCCATTTGGCCGGGTCGCCCTGGCCTTCCAGCGCTTCGTGCGAGGTAAGGCCGGCGCAACCGGCAAGCAGGGCGATAAGGCTGAATACGAGTAGGTGACGAAGCATCAAAGAGTCTCGGAACCGGTTAGGCGCAACAGCGTGTCACGCAGAATGGGGCTGTCTGGCGCATCGGCGAACGCGTCGCGCCAAACGCGTTTGGCTTCGCGCTGTTTGCCCTGGGTCCAGAGCACTTCGCCGAGGTGCGCGGCGACTTCGTGGTCGGGGAATTTCTCCAGGGCCTGGCGCAGCAGGCGCTCGGCCTCGTCGAGGTTGCCCAGGCGGTAGTTGACCCAGCCAAGGCTGTCGAGAATCGCCGGATCGTCCGGGTTGAGCTGGTGCGCTTTCTCGATCAGCTCGCGCGCTTCTTCATAGCGCGTGGTGCGGTCGGCCAAGGTGTAGCCGAGGGCATTGAGTGCCATGGCGTGTTCCGGCTCGCGCTGGATGATGTAGCGCAGGTCGGTTTCTAGCTGGGCCAGGTCGTCGCGCTTTTCCGCGAGCATGGCGCGGGTGTAGAGCAGATTGAGGTCGTTGGGATACTGCTCCAGGCCCTCGTTGATCACTTTCCAGGCCGGCTCGACCTGGCGGCGATTGCTCAGGCCTTCGGCTTCGATCAGGTACAGCTGGATGGCGTAATCGGGCTGCGCGGCGCGTGCCTGGGCCAGGCGCGCGCTGGCTTCGTCGATGCGCTGTTGGGCGAACAGCAGTTCGGCCTGGCGTTGCTGGGCCGGCAGATAGTCGTTGCTCGGACCGACCTGGGCGTATTCCTGCAGGGCGCTGTCGTTGTCGTTCAGCGCCTCATAAGCGCGGCCAAGGTTGTAGTGCGCGGCATCGACATGGCTGCGGCGTTCGACCAGCTCTTCCAGATAAACGATGGCTTCTTCCCAGGCTTCGGCTTCCAGGCACACCAGGGCCAGGGAGAAACGCAGGTCGTCGTCGTTGGGGTTTTCCTGCACCAGCTTGGAGAATTCGCCTTTGGCGTCGTCGAGGCGATCCTGCTCGACCAGCAGGCGCGCGTAGGTCAGGCGCAGGCGCTTGTCTTCGGGGTTGTTGCGGATGCCTTTCTGCAGCAGTGGCATGGCCTCTTTGCCGCGGTCGAGGCTCTGCAGCAGGCGAGCGCGCAGCAGGATCGGCGACACCTCGTTGGTGCTCGCAGCGCTGTCTTCGAGCAGTTCCAGGGCCTCTTCGGCGCGGCCGTCCTGTTGCAGCAGGATGGCCTTGCCGAACAGCAACTGGCTGTTGTCCGGGTTCTTGCTTAGCAGGCGGTCGAAGCCTTGCAGCAGCCCTGCGCGGGTGTCCGGGTCGGTTTCTGCGGCGGACAGGGCGAGGAAATCGAAGTGGGTGTCGCCCTGGCGCTGCAGCACCTGCTCCATAAAGGTCATGGATTCGTCGTAACGGCCGGCGCGGGCCAACTGCACGGCGGCGGCGCGTTGCGCATCGATGTTGCTCGGCGCGTTACGGGCCCAGATCAGTGCGCTATCGAGCGCAGGCTGTTCAGCGCCGAGGTACTCGGCAATGCGGAAGGCGCGTTCGGCAACGCCGGCATCGCCAGTGGCGTTGGCTTGCTGCACATAGTTGCCGAGGGCAATATCGAAGCGATTGCGCTGCCCGGCCAGCTCCGCAGTGAGCAGGGCGAACAGGGTTTCCTGGCTGAACGAGCCGTATTCGCTCGGCTCCAGCTGGGTGGTCTGGTCGGCTTCCTGTACCGGCGGCGTACCGTCCGGCTCGCTGGGGGCGAAGGTTTGGCAGCCGCTGAGGAAGGCGAATGCAGTGAGCAACGCGAGGGGTCTGTTCATAGTGCCTTGTCGTGCGTTATTCCGGGGCGGGGGCCGTGCTGGCGCGTGCCCTGCGACGTTCGCGGCATCATGACACAAGCCTTGGAGCAAGCCCACTGGCCAGGACGATGCGGCGAACTGTCTATTGGGACAATAGGTCGCGGGAGTTGTTCTCTCGGGGGCGAAGTAGGACAATTGCCGGCTCCCGTATTGCCCCTCAGCGACCCTGCATGGCCTTTATCGCCCTCGGTATCAACCACAAGACCGCCTCGGTAGAGGTGCGCGAGCGCGTTGCCTTTACTCCTGAGCAACTGGTCGAGGCGTTGCAGCAGCTGTGTCGGCTGACGCCCAGCCGTGAGGCAGCGATCCTCTCCACCTGCAACCGCAGCGAGCTGTACCTGGAGCAGGATCAGCTGAGCAGCGACGAAGTGCTGCAGTGGCTGGCCGATTATCACCGACTGAGCGTCGACGAACTGCGTGCCTGCGCCTACGTGCACAGCGAGGACGATGCGGTTCGGCACATGATGCGTGTGGCGTGCGGGCTGGATTCGATGGTGCTGGGCGAGCCGCAGATTCTCGGCCAGCTCAAGTCCGCCTATGCCGTGGCGCGTGAGGCCGGCACCGTCGGCCCGCTGCTCGGGCGTCTGTTCCAGGCCACCTTCAGTACCGCCAAGACCGTACGCACCGATACCGCCATTGGTGAGAACCCGGTATCCGTGGCCTTTGCTGCGGTGAGCCTGGCCAAGCAGATCTTCGCCGACCTGCACCGCAGCCAGGCGTTGCTGATCGGTGCTGGCGAGACCATCAGCCTGGTAGCGCGCCATCTGCACGATCAGGGCATCAAGCGCATCGTTGTCGCCAACCGCACCCTGGAGCGTGCCAGCCAGCTGGCTGAGCAATTCGGTGCCCATGCCGTGCTGCTCTCGGACATTCCCGACGAGTTGGCGCACAGCGACATCGTCATCAGCTCCACCGCCAGCCAGTTGCCGATTCTCGGCAAGGGTGCGGTGGAAAGCGCGCTGAAAAAGCGCAAGCACAAGCCGATCTTCATGGTCGACATCGCCGTGCCACGCGATATCGAGCCGCAGGTGGGCGAGCTGGATGACGTCTACCTCTATACCGTCGATGACCTGCACGAAGTCATCGAGGAAAACCTCAAGAGCCGCCAGGGCGCAGCGCAGGCTGCCGAGGAACTGGTGGCTGCCGGCACCGACGACTTCATGCAGCGCCTGCGCGAGCTGGCTGCGGTCGATGTGCTCAAGGCCTACCGCCAGCAGGCCGAACGCCTGCGCGACGAGGAACTGGCCAAGGCCCAGCGCATGCTGGTCAATGGCAGCAATCCCGAGGACGTGCTGGCGCAACTGGCGCGAGGCCTGACCAACAAGCTGCTGCACGCGCCCAGCGTACGCATGAAGAAACTCACCGCCGAGGGGCGCGTCGACGCGCTCAGCCTGGCCCAGGAATTGTTCGCCCTCGACGAGAGCGCGCCGCAGGACAAAGGTCTGCAATGAAAGCTTCACTGTTGAACAAGCTGGACAACCTCAGCGACCGCTTCGAGGAACTCACGGCGCTGCTCGGCGATGCCGAGGTGATTTCCAAGCAGACGCAGTTCCGCGCCTATTCCAAGGAATACGCCGAAATCGAGCCGGTGATCGCCACCTTCCGCGAGCTGCGCAAGGTACAGAGTGACCTCGAGGGTGCCCAGGCACTGCTCAAGGACAGCGACCCAGATCTGCGTGAGATGGCCGAGCTGGAAGTGGATCAGGCCAAGGAGGTGCTGGTCGGTCTGGAAGACAAACTGCAGCGCATGCTGCTGCCGAAAGACCCCAATGACGGCCGCAACGTCTATCTGGAAGTGCGCGCCGGCACCGGCGGCGACGAGGCGGCGATCTTCTCCGGCGACCTGTTCCGCATGTACTCGCGCTATGCCGAGAGGCAGGGCTGGCGGGTCGAGGTGCTGTCGGCCAACGAGGGCGAGCACGGCGGCTTCAAGGAAGTGATCGCCCGCGTCGAGGGCGACAACGTCTACGCCAAGCTCAAGTTCGAGTCCGGCGCACATCGCGTGCAGCGCGTGCCGGAGACCGAATCCCAAGGCCGTATCCATACCTCTGCCTGCACCGTAGCGGTGTTGCCGGAGCCGGACGAACAGGCCGCCATCGAGATCAACCCGGCCGATCTGCGCGTCGATACCTATCGCAGCTCCGGCGCCGGCGGTCAGCACGTCAACACCACCGACTCGGCGATCCGCATTACCCACATTCCCACCGGCACCGTGGTGGAATGTCAGGAAGAGCGCTCGCAGCACAAGAACCGCGCCAAGGCCATGGCCTGGCTGGCGGCCAAGCTGCAGGACCAACAGGAAGCGGCGGCGCACAAGGAAATCTCCGAAACGCGCAAGCTGCTGGTGGGCTCGGGCGACCGCTCCGAGCGCATCCGCACCTACAACTTTCCGCAGGGCCGGGTGACCGACCACCGCATCAACCTGACCCTGTATTCGCTCAATGAAGTGATTGCCGGTGGCGTGGAAGCGGTGATCGAACCTTTGCTTGCCGAATACCAGGCTGATCAGTTGGCGGCACTGGGCGATTGAGTTTCGCTTGATCTCGTTGCGGTGCGCCGTGCGCACCGTAGCCCGGAGCAATCCGGGAGGAGCTGACAGCAAGCGCTAACTTAGCGCCGAACAGTCCCCTCTCCCCACGGGGAGAGGGTTAGGGAGAGGGGGCGCAATGGTGGGGGGGGGGGGGGGGGGGGGGGGGGGGCCGCGGGGGGGGGGGGGGGGGGGGGGGGGGGGGGCCCCAAAAGAGCCGCCCGCCAGAAGATTATGGTGGGTTGGGGAGGGCGACGGCGAGGGGGGGG
>NZ_RHQP01000025.1:0-33176 GCF_003935465.1 Pseudomonas sp. o96-267 | reverse complement strand
TCCGCTCTCCCCCCCCGCCCCCCCCGCCCCCGCCGCCGGCTCGGCGGGGGGGGGGGGCGCGGGTCGCCCCCCCCCCGCAATGGTACACCCTCTCCCCCGGCCCCTCTCCCGCAAGCGGGAGAGGGGAGAAGAATGCCGCCAGGATGAACCATGGCCACCATCGAATCCCTGCTCGACACCGCTGACCTGCCCGATTCGCCTACGCCGCGGCTGGATGCGGAACTGCTGTTGGCCGCCGCGCTGAACAAGCCGCGCAGCTACCTGCGCACTTGGCCGGAGCGCGAGCTGGGGGCCGATCAACTTGCGCTGTTCCAGGCGAATCTGCAGCGCCGCCGCGAGGGTGAGCCGGTCGCTTATATCCTCGGTCATCAGGGCTTCTGGAGCCTCGATCTGGAAGTGGCGCCGCATACCCTGATTCCTCGCCCTGACACCGAGCTGCTGGTGGAAACTGCACTCGAGCTGCTGCCTGCAGCGCCGTTGGCCGTGCTCGATCTAGGCACTGGCACCGGCGCCATCGCCCTGGCCCTGGCCAGCGAGCGCCCGGTCTGGCAAGTGACCGGCGTGGATCGCGTCGAAGACGCCGTGGCCTTGGCCGAGCGCAATCGTCAGCGCCTGCAACTGGCTAACGCAGCGTTCTTGCACAGCCATTGGTTTTCCGCCCTGGCTGGGCAGCGCTATGGCTTGATCCTGAGCAACCCGCCTTATATCCGTGCGGACGACCAGCATCTCGAACAGGGTGACGTGCGTTTCGAGCCGAGCAGCGCTCTGGTCGCCGGCTGCGACGGGCTAGACGATATTCGTGCGATCATCCAGGCCGCGCCGGACCATCTGCTATCCGGAGGCTGGCTGTTGCTGGAGCATGGTTTCGATCAAGCCGGGGACGTACGCAACTTGCTCAGCGAGGGCGGCTTCGTCGAGGTCGAGAGCCGGCGTGACTTGGGCAACCACGAGCGCATCAGTTTGGGACGTTTCGACCGTGAGTGATCAGATGCTGAGCGATGATGAACTGCTGCGTTACAGTCGGCAGATTCTGCTGAAACAGATCGATGTGGAAGGCCAGCTGCGCCTGAAGCAGGGGCGTGTGCTGATCGTCGGCATGGGCGGGCTGGGCTCGCCCGTGGCGCTGTACCTGGCGGCCGCCGGTGTGGGCGAGTTGCACCTGGCTGACTTCGATACGGTGGATCTGACCAACCTGCAACGGCAGATCGCCCATGACACAGCCAGCATCGGCCAGGCCAAGGTGGACTCGGCCATGGCGCGCCTGGCGGCGATCAACCCGCAGGTCACCCTGGTGCCGCATCGTCAGGCGCTGGACGCCGATTCGCTGGCCGCCGCCGTGAGTGCCGTCGATCTGGTGCTGGACTGCTCGGATAATTTCTTCACCCGTGAGGCGGTCAATGCTGCCTGCGTCGTGGCGGGCAAGCCGCTGGTCTCCGGTGCTGCGATCCGCCTGGAAGGGCAACTGTCGGTGTTCGACCCGCGCAATGAAGCCAGCCCTTGCTACCACTGCCTGTACGGCCACGGTAGCGAAGCCGAGCTGACCTGTAGCGAGGCCGGTGTGGTCGGGCCGCTGGTTGGCCTGGTCGGCAGCCTGCAGGCACTGGAGGCGCTCAAGCTGTTGGCCGGTTTTGGCGAGCCACTGGTGGGCCGCCTGCTGCTGATCGACGCGCTGGGCACACGTTTTCGCGAGTTGCGGGTCAAGCGTGATCCGGCCTGCGAGGTGTGCGGTGGGCGTTAAGAATAGGCTGCAGAACTGTAGGAGCGAGCTCTGCTCGCGAAGCTTCTTGCGTCGACAGCACCATTCGCGAGCAAAGCTCGCGCCTACGAGGATGATTTGAGATGAATCAGTCGCAGGCGCCGATTGGCGTGTTCGACTCCGGCGTTGGCGGCCTGTCGGTGCTGCGCGAGATTCGTCAGCTACTGCCGAACGAGTCGCTGCTTTACGTCGCTGACAGCGGCCATGTGCCCTACGGCGAGAAAAGCCCGGAGTACATTCGCGAGCGCTGTGTGGTGATCACCGAACATCTGCTGGCACAAGGTGCCAAGGCGTTGGTGCTGGCGTGCAATACCGCGACTGCCGCTGCGGCTGCAGAGTTGCGCGAACGTTATCCGAACCTGCCCATCGTCGGCATGGAGCCTGCGGTGAAGCCCGCCGCGGCAGCCACGCGCAGTGGCGTGGTCGGCGTGCTGGCGACCACCGGTACGCTGAAGAGCGCCAAGTTCGCCGCGCTGCTCGATCGCTTCGCCAATGACGTGCGGGTGATCACTCAGCCCTGCCCGGGGTTGGTGGAATGCATCGAGGCGGGCGAGCTGCAGGCGCCCGCCACGCGAGAGTTGCTGCAAGGTTATGTCACGCCGCTGTTGGCCGAGGGCTGTGACACGCTGATTCTCGGCTGCACGCATTACCCCTTCCTGCGTCCATTGCTGAGTGAGCTGGTGCCGGCGTCGGTAACGCTGATCGATACCGGTGCGGCAGTGGCGCGGCAGTTGCAACGCCTGCTCTCGCGTCACGATCTGCTGGCGACGCTGCAGGCCAGGGAAACGCGTTACTGGAGCAGTGGGGAGCCAGCGCAACTTCGCCGGGTTTTGCCGATTTTACTAGGTGAAAAGGCCCAGGTTCTTTCGATATAGTGAATTTTTTTCCGATCAGGCTATCCCTGTTATCGGATGCTTCTATATTTTTGTCACAGCCTGATAAAAACCCTCGCTAAAAAGGAATGACTCATGAAGAAGTTGTACGCCTTTGCCGCAGCAACAGCCCTCACGTTCGGAACTATGGGTGCTGCACAGGCTGCGGATGTAACCGCGGCTATTGGTCAGAGCGGTGATTCAACGATGGTTTATCGCCTGGGCGCGCAGTGGGATTGGAACCACAGCTGGCTGGAGAGTAGCTACGGCCGTCTGACTGGCTACTGGGACCTGGGTTACACCTACTGGGACGGTGACGACACGGCGAGCAACCACAGCGTTTCCTTCGCGCCAGTATTCGTTTACGAGTTCGCCGGGCAGAACGTGCGTCCTTACATCGAAGCCGGTATCGGCGTTGCCGCTTTCTCCAGCACCGAGCTGGAAAGCAACGAACTGGGTTCGTCGTTTCAGTTCGAAGACCGCATCGGCGTCGGCCTGCGTTTCGCCGGGCAGGAAATCGGCCTGCGTGCGATCCACTATTCCAACGCTGGTCTGAAGAAGCCAAACGATGGCGCCGAAGCCTACACCGTGCATTACCGCATGAGCTTCTGAACAGTCATTGACATGGCTATGAAGAAATCGCCCCTCTATACGAGGGGCGATTTCGTTTCAGATGGTACTTAGATCATCGGGTCCCAGCGCTGCGACCAGTCCGTGTCCTCGGCGATGATTCCGCGCAGTAGATCGAACGCCTGCTGCAGCACTACCGAGTCGCGCTCGCGGGAATACACCAGGTAGGTCGGGTAGCTGAACTCGGGGGCGCGCGGCACGCGTTTTAGCACCTTCTTGTCCAGGTAGCTCTGCACCACTCGCGTGCGGAAGTAGCCAGAGCCGCCGTGCTCGAGAATGTACTGAAGGGCCAGCGGCCCGAGGTTGAACGATACTGGCGCCTTTGCCCGATCCGGTAGCGCGCTGTCATGCTGCAGGCGGAAGGCCTCGCCCCAGTCGACGTACACATAGGGTTCGGGATTCTTCGCGCGTACCAGGATCAGCTTTTCTTCCAGCAACTGCTCCACTTGCATGCCCGGCCAGTAGTTCGGCTGATAAACCAAGGCTGCATCGAGCACGCCCAGTTCAAGCTGACGCAGCAGCTCCTGACCTGCGCCGATATGGGAGTGCACGGCGTACTGGTCGATGTGGGTGCGGATGCGGCTGACCCAGCGCAGCATCAACGGGTTGCACAGACTGACCTCGCCGCCGATGTGGATGACGTTGTGATAGCCGTCCGGTAGCGGCAGGTCGCGCTGCGCTGCCTCCCAGGTTTGCAGTATCTGATTGGCGTAGGCGACGAAGGCTTCGCCGTCGGCCGTTAGCTTGGCCCCGGCTCGGTTGCGTACGAACAGCGTACAGTTGAGGTGGCCTTCGAGCTTCTGGATGCGCGCCGTAACGGCCGTCTGGGTAACGTGTAGGCGTTCGGCGGCGGCGATGAAGCTGCCGCTGCGAACGATTTCCAGAAAGGTGCGAGTCAGATCGATGTCCATGTCGTGGCAGGGCTCAGCAAGCGGGCAGGCGGGCAGTGTAAGGGCTGCTCTGGCACTTTTCGATGAGCAGCCGCATTTGGGGTAACGAGCTTGAGTCGCAGTATGGGGGCTTCTAAAAACGTAGGCGAGGCAGCCAGCGTAAGGCCAAAAAGGCGAAAAAGCGGAGTTTACGAGCTGTTAATGAGTATTTTGATCGGACTCGCGCACGAGCTTTTTTAACGCAGCGATGGCAACGCAGGTAGTTTTTAGAGGTGTCCAGTAGGTCGTCGTCTCAATCGAAGTGGGCCAAAAGATCTCGTTGCAGCGCAGCAATCACGTCGGTCTGGGTGATGATGCCCACCAGTTTCTCGTTCTCCAGTACCGGCAGGCAGTGCAGGCCGCGGTCGGATAACACGTCGATCAGGTCGACAACGTGCGTATCGACCTCGGTGCAGCGTACCGGGCTGCTCATCAGCTCGCCCAGGCGCGGGCGAGGGCGCCGCCTGAACAGGCCGAAGCGCCTGGCCGGGCGGCGATGCAGGGGGGCGATCAGGTCGCTGAGGCTGACGATGCCGACCAGTTGCTGATTATGGTCGAGGATTGGCAGCGCCTTGAGGTGATGGTGGCGCAGCAGGTGCAGGCCCTGTTTGATGCTGGTGCCCGGCGTGGCGCAGATCAGGTCGCGTGACATCACCTGGCCGGCGCGGATATCGCCCATGCTGCGGCGCAGCGCATAGCGCTCGGTGCTTTTGACGATCATCGCCAGGTCTTCGCGAGTCACGTCGACGAAGGCGCCGAGTTCGTCGAGCGCCTGGTCGAGGTCGGTATCGCGGATGCCCACGCGCTCGCCGGGCAACGGGTCGCGGGTATGGTGTGCATCGGCAGGTGGCGTTGTCTGGCGTGGGTAGCGCATGCCGGTGAGGTTGTTATAGATCAGAGCACTGCTCAGCAGGCCCAGCGCGGCGATCACCACCGTCATGGCCGGGTGCCAGGCGGGTATGCCCGGTGCCACGGGGGCGAATACGACGCAGAAGGCGATGGCACCGCCTGGCGGGTGCAGGCAACGCAGCGGGCACATCAGCAACAGGCTCAGACCTATCGCCAGGGCGGCGCCAAGCAGGCTGTGATCGAGCAGATGACCGACCAGCACGCCGACCAGCGTGGCGCACAGATAGCTGCCGAGGATCGACCAGGGTTGCGCCAGTGCGCCCGAAGAGACGGCGAATAGCAGTACCGCTGAGGCGGCCAGCGGGCCGGAGAAGTGCACGGCCAGCTGCGGGCCGAAAAGCTGGCTGCATAGCCAGGTGGTGAAGACAAAACCCAGGCTGGCGCCGAGTGCCGCGCGCAGCCATTCGCGTGGGCGCGTGTGTGGAGCCTCGGGGAGAAAGGCGATGCACCATTGGTGCAGGCGTGATGGTGTGTTCATGGTATCCGGTCAAAAAAAGAGGGCTCTTCACTACTAAAAGCCCTGAGGGTGCCGCAAGCGGCACTTCTGGACGCCCGTCCGTGGGCGAAGGAACGTCAAGCGAGCAGAGACTCTTCGGACGGATTGTCGGGCTCTTCGAGTGGCTGCGTGGTGACCTCGCAAGGGCGGCCCGTGGCTTGCGTCATGCGTGCCGCGGCGTCGGGATCATCGGCGAAGGGCAGCAGGCTGGCCTGGTCGAGCGTCGACGGAGTGCGACAGCCCAGCCAGCAACCGAGCAGGCAGCCCAGCGTGGCGAGTACCGGCAAGGTCAGAGCGTCAGGCATGGGCGGCAGCTCCCACATCCGGAGTGGCGGGTACGGCATCGATGCGTTCGCCGTTGCGTACTGTCAGCCAGGTATTCCAGGCCATCAGTAGCATGCCGCTGGCGAAGACCGCCCCGCCCAGCAGGCGTACGACATAACCGGGGTGGCTGGCTTCCAGCGCCTCGACGAAGGAGTAGGTCAGCGTGCCGTCCTCGTTCACCGCGCGCCACATCAGGCCTTGGGTGATGCCGTTCACCCACATCGAGGCGATGTACAGCACGGTACCGATGGTCGCCAGCCAGAAGTGCGTATTGATCAGGCCGACGCTGTGCATCTGCGTACGGCCGTAGAGCTTGGGCAGCATGTGGTAGAGCGCGCCGATGGAGATCATCGCCACCCATCCCAGTGCTCCCGCGTGTACGTGGCCGATGGTCCAGTCGGTGTAATGGGACAGCGCGTTGACGGTCTTGATGGCCATCATCGGGCCTTCGAAGGTGCTCATGCCGTAGAACGCCAGCGAAACGACCAGAAAGCGCAGGATTGGATCAGTGCGCAGCTTATGCCAGGCGCCGGACAGGCTCATCATGCCGTTGATCATGCCGCCCCAACTGGGCGCCAGAAGGATGACCGACATGGCCATGCCGAGGGTTTGCGCCCAGTCCGGCAGAGCGGTGTAGTGCAGGTGATGCGGGCCGGCCCAGATATACAGGGTGATAATCGCCCAGAAGTGCACGATTGACAGGCGATAGGAGTAGATCGGCCGTTCCGCCTGCTTGGGCACGAAGTAGTACATCATCCCCAGAAAGCCTACCGAAAGGATGAAGCCGACCACGCTATGGCCGTACCACCACTGGATCATCGCGTCGGTGGCGCCGGAGTACACCGAGTAGGACTTAAGCAGCGAGACCGGTTCGGCGATGTGGTTGATCACATGCACCATGCCCGTAACGATGATGAATGCGCCATAGAACCAGTTGCCCACATAGATGTGGCGCACCTGGCGGCGAGCGATGGTGCCGAAGAACAGGTAGGCGTAGATCAACCACAACAGGGTGACCCACAAGGCGATCGGCCACTCCATCTCGGCATATTCCTTGGAGGAGGTGATGCCCAGCGGATAGCTGACGATCATCGCCAGCACGGCTGCCTGCCAGCCCCAGAACAGGAAGTTGGCCAGACCGTCGGAGATGATCCGTACTCGACAGGTACGTTGCAGCACGTAGAACGAGGTGGCGAACAGCGCGCCGCCGCCGAAGGCGAAGATCACCAGATTGGTGTGGACGGGGCGGATGCGCCCGAAACTGAGCCATGGAATACCGAAGTTCAATTCGGGCCAGACCAGTTGGGCCGCGATGAATACACCCATGGCCATTCCGAGGATGCCCCAGAACAGGGTTGTGAGGGTGAAACGGCGAACGATCTCGTAGTTGTAATAGTGAGGGGCAGTCGCAAGGGTAGCCATCATGATTCCGTCTTGCTGAGAAATTTCAGGCGTGCCTCTCCTGTCGCTCGTAACGGGCTGTCGGCGGGTTCGCGAGAGCGTGGCGGGGGCGAAGGAGAGAGCACCGAAAGTGTGCGGGACGGCGATGGATTCGACTAATTAATAATAAATACGCTTTTATTCTATTTTTTTGATATCAAGCCATAAAGTGCGGCCAAGCAACGCACTGGATTGGTGCTGGCGCACTGAAATGGCTCGGCGTTGAGCCAGGGTGTTCCTTCATGGTTGATCGTTATGTATTTATAGAAATGCACTTACTCAGCATTAAAATTCATACATAAAATGTTACTGGCTGTAGGCGGTGGCAATGCCGCGCCGTTCTTCCAGGCATTCGGCGGCGCCGAGTTCGAACTCGCGGCAGATCAGCGGGCGTTGTGCGTAGATGGTGCAGCGCATGGTGTCGCGATCGAGTGCGATGCACCAGCCGTCGTCCAGGCGGCGCATGACCTCGCCACCCCAGTCGTCGGTATCGATGTAGCGTTGTGGCACGCCGGTGTCGCCGAACAGCATCACTTCCAGTTGGCAGCAGCAGGCTGCGCAGGTGCTGCAACTGATTTCGGGAGTGGTCGGCAGTTGGGTATGGGGGATGGTCTCGCTCATGGCGCGGCAGTGTACGCCACGCCGTGGCGATCAGGGGCTTGGGCTGACAGGCGCACAGCGCCACCCTAGGCCGAGCGCCGGCTACGCAGGCTCTGCTCGTATTGCCCGCGGTACAGCTTGGCGAAGCCATGCAGCACCGGCATCACCAGCGCCCAGACCAACGCAAGTATCGCCAGGGTCGGCCAGGTGCCGAGCGGCAGGGTGACGCCTGCGATCTTGGCACCGCCATAGTAGGAAAGCGGTGCGGCAAGCGCGCCCAGCAGGCTGCCGCGCCACCAGGGCTGCGCGGTCCAGGCAAGGCAGTGATTGAGCGTGCTGGCCAGCAACAGCCAGAGCAGGGCCAGCCATAGCGGGATCAACTGGCGCGGTTCACCGAAGTCGAACACCCCGAGGTTGAGCAGAAAGCTGTCCAGCGCGCTGCCGGCGAGAAATACGCTGAGCAGCAGTTTGCCTTCCGCCGCCCAGCTACTGACCCACAGCAGGTGCACGCCGATGATCGCCGCCACTACCAGCAGCCAGGGGCCATCGCCGGCGAACACGCAGACGAGCCAGCCGAGCTGGAACAGGAGAGCATTGGCGATCAGCTTAGGCATCGAAGTTTCCCAACAGTGGCGCAGGGCGAGCGGCCGGTTTGGCCAGCAGCAGTTGCGCGGTGCCAATGGTGCGTTCGAGGAAGCCACCTTCGCAATAGCAGAGGTAGAACTCCCACAGGCGATAGAAGTAATCGTCGTAGCCCAGCTGCTCCAGGCGCTGGCGGGCCTGACGCAGGTTGTCGTGCCACAGGCGCAGGGTGCGCGCGTAGTGCAGACCGAAGTCTTCCATATGGTGCAGGTTGAAGTCGGTATGGCGGGTGACCACGTCGAGCATCTTCTGCATCGAGGGTAGGGCGCCACCGGGGAATATGTAGCGCTGGATGAAGTCCACCGAGCGGCAGGCCTGCTCGTAACGCTGGTCTCGAATGGTGATGGCCTGGAGCAGCATCAGCCCTTCGGGCTTGAGCAGGCGCGCGCACTGCTCGAAATAGGTGGGCAGGTAGCGGTGGCCAACGGCTTCGATCATCTCGATGGAAACCAGCTTGTCGTACTGGCCTTCGAGGTCACGATAGTCCTCCAGCAGCAGGGTTACGCGGCCCTCCAGGCCCAGCTCGCGGATACGCCGCTCGGTGTAGGCGTACTGCTCGCGCGACAGCGTGGTGGTGGTCACCCGGCAGCCGTAGTGGGTTGCGGCGTAGAGCGCCATGCTGCCCCAGCCGGTGCCGATTTCCAGCAGATGATCGGACGGCTGCAGGGCCAGCTTCTGGCAGATGCGTTCGAGCTTGTTCAGTTGCGCCTTCTCCAGGCTGTCATCCTCGCGCCTGAACATGGCTGCCGAGTACATCATGGTCGGGTCGAGAAACTGCTCGAACAGGTCGTTGCCCAGGTCATAGTGCGCGGCGATGTTGCGCCGCGAACCTTGCCGAGTATTGCGATTGAGCCAGTGCAGACCCTGGATCAGCGGCCGTCCCAGGCGCGCCAGGCCGCCTTCCATGGCATCCAGTACGTCGAGGTTGGCGACGAAGATGCGGATCACCGCCGTCAGGTCCGGCGTGCTCCAGTAGCCGTGGATGTAGGCCTCGCCGGCGCCGATGGAGCCATTGCCGGCCACCAGCCCCCAGACGGCAGGATCGCTCACCCGGATCTCCGCGCGCAGCTCGCTCTGCGGCGTGCCGAAATGCAGGGTATCGCTGCCTTCCTGGATCAGCAGCAGGCCATGGCGCAGGTTTTCCAGCTGGCGCAGTACGGCGCGCCGCAGCAGGCCGGCGCCGATGCCATTGCCACTGCGTACCAGGCTTCGGGTGGAGGTCAGGCTAGAGCTCTTCATGGGGCGTGTCCTTCACGTACGGGCGGGCAACGCGGAAGCTGCCTTCCGCGGGGGAGTGGTCGAAAATCGGGATGCGCTTGAGCAGCAGGCGCAGGGCCTGCCAGTAGATGGCGGCCACGGTCTTGCCGGTCATCCAGGGGAAGCTGAGCAGATAGCGGTGCAGGCTGGCGCGGTCGAGCGCCTGGCGCTGCAGGCTGAGGCTGGCATCGAACATCTTGGTTGCGCCTTGCCAGTCGGCCATGTGCACGCCAAGGCGTTCACCGACAGGGCTGAAACTCATGCGGTATTCCATCTCGCGCGGCAGAAAGGGCGACACGTGGAAGGCCTTGTCCACGCTGACCTGGTGACGCCCGTCGCCCTCAGCCGGCAGTACGTAGTGATAGCGCTCGCGCCAGGGCGTGTTGCTGACTTCGCAGAGAATCGCCACCAGGCGTTCTTCGCTGTCATGGCAGTAGAAAATGCTCACCGGGTTGAAGGCCAGACCCCAGCTGCGTGGTTGCGTCAGCACGCAGATGCGGCCTTGCGGGCGTGTGCCCAGTGCTTCTTCCACGCGATTGCGCACCGCCTCGTGCAGTGCAATGCCCTGGCGGGTGGACTCGGGCAGGTAGTCGGTTTCGCGAAAGGCGAATGGCGCGAAGCGACCGGAGCCGGCCAGCTTCGACAACGCGAACAGCTGCGCCTGCTCACTCAGATCGAGATACAGCAGGCCCATGCGATAGTGAAAGGCATGGGCGCGCGGGGCGAAGCGACGATGCTGCACCCAGCCGCTGTACAGGGCGCTGTGCATCACAGCGTCTCTCCGAAGGCGCGCGCCACGCGCAGCGCGCTGACCACACCGTCTTCATGGAAGCCGTTGGCCCAGTAGGCGCCGCAGTAATAGCTGTGCTGGGCGCCGAGCAACTCTTCCCAGCGCGCCTGCGCGGCGGTGCCGGCCAGGCTGTATTGCGGGTGAGCGTATTGGAAGCGTGCGAGGATCTTGCTCGGGTCGATGGCGGCCGTCTGGTTGAGGCTGACGCAGAAGGTGGTATCGCTGTCGATGCCCTGCAGGATGTTCATGTTGTAGGTCACGGCCGCCATCTGATCGGCGGATCGCTGCAGAGCTACTGCGCTCGGCCATGCTGCGTTTAAATCCGGCTCGGGATGCTCATTTACGCCGAGTAAACTGCGCTCCCTCGCCGGATTTCGCCTTGCCTGACCTTCGCTCGCTACGCTCTGAAGCGACCCGCACGGCCCACCCAGACGATAGTTCCAGCTGGCCCAGGCCAGCTTGCGCTTGGGCAGCAGGCGCGTGTCTGTATGCAGCACCACGTCGTTGTTGGCATAGGGCAAGGCGCCGAGAATCTCCCATTCCTTTTCGCTGGCCTGATCGAGCAGGGCCAAGGCCTGGTCGCTGTGGCAGGCGAAGATCACCTTGTCGAATCGTTCGCTGCCGGCTGCGCTGTGCAGGGTGACGCCGTCCTGATCACGGACGACGCGGCTGACCGGGCAGTTGAGACGAATGCGCTCGGCGAAGCTGGCGGTCAGCGGTGCCACATAGCTGCGTGAGCCGCCTTCGATCACCTGCCAGGTCGGGCGGTCGCTGACCGAGAGCAGGCCGTGGTTCTTGCAGAAGCGCACGAAGAACTGCAGCGGGAAACCGAGCATGTCGGCCAGCGACATCGACCAGATGGCCGAGCCCATCGGCACGATGTAATGCTCGATGAAGCGGCGGCCGTAGCCGTTGCGCTCAAGGTACTGGCCGAGGGTGGTGTCGGCGTCGATGCGGTTGTTGGCCAGGTCGTTCAGCGACTGGCGATTGAAACGCAGGATGTCGCGCAGCATGCCCCAGAACGCCGGCGACAGCAGGTTGCTGCGCTGGGCGAACAGGGTGTTGAGGTCATGGCCGTTGTATTCCACGCCGGTGGTGGGGTCGCTGACCGAGAAGCTCATTTCGGTGGGCTTGAAGCCGACGCCGACTTGTCCCAGCAGGCGGACGAAGTTGGGGTAGGTCCAGTCATTGAAGACGATGAAGCCGGTATCGATGGCGTAACTGCGGCCCTGCACCTCTACGTCGACGGTGTGGGTGTGGCCGCCGATCCAGTCACTGGCTTCGAACACCTGAATGTCGTGCTGGCGGTTGAGCAGGTAGGCACAGGTCAGGCCGGCGATGCCGCTGCCGACGATGGCGATTTTCATGCGTTGTCCTCGTTACGCGCCAAGCGGCGACCTATGGCCAGTTGCAGGCTGCTGGGCAGGCTGCCGAGCAGTTTCAGGATGGCGATGAAGGGGGTGGGGAACGCGATCTCGTGCGGGCGCTTGTCCAGGCGTGCGGCGATGTGCCGTGCGGCGCGCTCCACCGGCCAGCGCATGGGCATGGGGAAGTCGTTCTTCTGCGTCAGCGGGGTATCGACGAAACCAGGACTGACCAGGGTGACGTCGATGCCTTCTGCCGCCAGGTCGATGCGCAATGTCTGCATCAGGTAGCGCATCGCCGCCTTGGACGCACCGTAGGCCTCGGCGCGTGGCAGCGGCAGGAAAGTGACCGAACTGCCGACGCCGACCAGGTGCGGGCGGTTCGCTCGGCGCAGCAAGGGCAGGGCAGCCTCGATGCAGTAGCTGGCGGCGAACAGGTTGGCGTTGACCACGCGTTCGATCATCGCCGCCTCGAACTGGCGCACCTCGATGTATTCGCAGGTACCGGCGTTGAGGATCACGCAATCCAGCGCGCCCCACTGTTGAGCGATGCGCTCGCCAATCGCGCGCACCTGCTCGGCGTCGGTCAGGTCGCCGGGAGCGACCAGCACCTGTTCGCCATAGCGCGCGGCGAAATCCTGCAATGGGCCGCTGCTGCGTGCGCTCAGCGCCAGTTGATGGCCGGCCTTGAGCAACTCCTCGGCCAGTGCGGCACCGATACCGCTGCTGGCGCCAGTGAGCCAGATACGTTTCATGCCAGCCTCCGCTTCAACCAGGCGATCACGCTGCCGAGCAGCGGCAGGTGTTCGTAGAGCAGTGCGCCAGCATCGAAGTAGTCACGGTGTTGATAGACGCGCTCGCGCCAGAGCAGGTGCGAGCAGCCTTCGACGGCGATCTCGGCGCCGCCGCGCAGGCGCGGATGGCGATAGCGCATGGTCCAGCGCAGGTAGCCTTCGCCTTCGGCGACCTGATCGAAGCCGTGAAATTCGAAATGCAGCGCTTCCACATTGGCGTACAGCTCGGCGAAATAGCGGCGTACCGCCGTCAGGCCGTGCACCTCATGCAGCGGGTCGCGAAACAGCACGTCATCGCTGTACAGCTCGCCGAGCAGATCGAGGTTGTCCTTGTTCAGCGCGGCGAAGCGCTCGGCGAAATCGTGAAGGAATGCACTCATGCCGGAACCTCCCGCGCAGACAGGTTCTTGAACGCCGCTAGCGCGCGTTCACGCGAGCGCGACAGATCGACGATCGGGCGTGGATAACCGGCGGGCGCGAACAAGCCGCCCAGTGCGGATGGGTCATGAATATCGCGCTTGTTCAGCCCGGCCAGCTCTGGCACCCACTGGCGAATGAACTGGCCTTCGGGGTCGAACTTCTGCGACTGGCTGATCGGGTTGAAAATGCGGAAGTACGGCGCTGCATCGGTGCCGGTGGAGGCGCTCCATTGCCAGCCGCCGTTGTTCGCCGCCAGGTCGCCATCGATCAGGTGACGCATGAAGAAGCGCTCGCCCTCGCGCCAGTCGATCAGCAGATTCTTGGTCAGGAACATGGCGACGATCATGCGCAGGCGGTTGTGCATCCAGCCGGTTTCCAGCAGTTGGCGCATGGCCGCATCGATGATCGGCAGGCCGGTGCGGCCCTCTTGCCAGGCGGCCAGGTCTTCCGGGGCGTGGCGCCATGGCACCGCCTCGGTTTCCAGGCGGAAGGCACGGTGGCGCGATACCCGTGGGTAGCCGACCAGTGTGTGCTTGTAGAACTCACGCCAGAGCAGCTCGTTGATCCAGGTGACGACGCCTGGGTTACCACTGTCGAACTCGCCCTGATTGGCCGCGAGCGCGGCATGCAGGCATTGGCGCGGCGATACGACGCCGGCGGCCAGATAGGCCGACAGCTGGCTGGTGCCAGGCCTGGCGGGGAAGTCGCGTTCGTCCTTGTAGTAGGTGACCTGCTCCTCGCTAAAGCGCTGCAGGCGCTGCAGGGCAGCCTCCTCTCCGGCGGGCCAGAGCAGGCGCAGGCTGGCGCTGGGTGTGGCGAAACCCTCTGTGGTTTCGGGTATCGCCTCACTGTTGATGGCCAGCGGCGTTTGCGCCTTCGGTGGGGTGATCAATGCCGGCAGGGCCGTGTGCAGGCGCTCGTAGCACACCTTGCGGAACTGGCTGTAGACCTGGAAGTAGCCGCCGGAGCGGGTCAGTACGCTGCCAGGTTTGAACAACAGCTGATCGAGGTGGCTGTGCCAGGCGATGGCCTGCTGGCCGAGGTAGGCGCAGACCTGCTGATCGCGCAGGCTTTCGTTGACGCCGTACTCCTCGTTGACGTGCACGGCGCTGATGTCGTGTTCATGGCAGACCTCGGCGACCTGCACCGGCGCCTCGCTCCAGTCGTCACAATGACGCACCAGCAGCGGCACATTGAGCGCCGCCCGGGCCTTGCCCAGCTCCGCCAGGTTGCGCAGCCAGAAGTCCACCTTGCTCGCGGCATCGTCATGGCGCTGCCACTGGCCGGGCGTGACGAGATACAGGGCGATGGTCGCGCCGCTGCTCATGGCGCGGCTCAGGGCGGTGTTGTCCTGGGTGCGCAGGTCGCTGCGAAACCACATCAGTTGCTGCATGGGGTTACCTCTTGGGTGCCGAGCAAGCCATGGCGCAGCAGCCAGGCGTGCGCGGCGAGCGGGTCGCTGGCCGACTCCAGGTCAGTCAGCGAGTCGCGGTGAATGTGAGCGGCGGGGCCGGCGAGCAGCAGCGGCACCCGGCATTGTTCGGCCAGACGGGGTAACTGGCGGCGTATCAGGGCGCCGTCCAGCGCTTCTTCGGCGTACAGCAGCACGGCGCGCGGGGCGATGTGCTCCAGCGCCGTCAGCAGTTCATTGGTCGGCAGCGGCCAATCGAAGACCTCCACCGGACAATCGCTGGCGCTGGCCAGCCAAGCGCACAGCCACAGGCCCGGCTCCATTGACGCCTCACCGAGGTTGATCAGCAGCAGCGGCGCGCCGCCGCCCTGGCGATTGCAGTGATAAATGCGAGTGGCCAGCTTGCTGCGTAGCCAGGAGAGGAAGAACACCTGCTCGGCGCGTGCGCCGAATTGGCCTTGCCAGCGCTGGCGCAGATCACCGAGCAGCGGCCACAGCAGTTGTTCCACCAGAGTGCTGGCTGGGTAGAGCGCCAGTGCCGAGTTGAAGCGGTCGTCGAGCCGTCGCTCGTTGAGCTGGGCGATGCAGCCGAGCAGTTCGTTGCGCTGACGTGACCAGGTATCGGTATGAGTGGCTTGCGACACCTGCTCATGGTCGAGCAGCGCCTTGACCTGGCCGACTGCAACGCCGCGCGCCAGCCAGGCGAGAATGGCGTTGATGCGCACGAGGTTGGCCGGCGAGTAGAGGCGGTGCCCCTTGGGTGTGCGGTACGGCACGATCAGGCCATAGCGGCGTTCCCAGGCACGCAGGGTCACGGCGTTGATGCCGGTGCTGCGGGCTACCTCGCGGATCGGCAGGTAGCCCTCATCGAGCGCCTGGCGGTAGTCGTGGCCGGTTTCTTCTTCGGCAATGGTTTCGCTGGTCATGGCATCACAGCGCGTTGCGCAGGCTGAGTGGCTCGGGGTGCGGCTGCAGATACGCCTGCTCGGCGATATAGCGATCCGGGTGACGGCGGAAGTGGTGCTTGAGCAGCGTCAGCGGTACCACCAGCGGCACGATGCCCTCGCGGTATTGACCGATCAGTTGCTGCATCTCCTGCTTCTCATCGGCACTCAGGGTGCGTTTGAGGTAGCCGCTCAGGTGCTGCAGCACATTGCTGTGGGTGCCACGGGTGGCGCATTTCTTCAGCGCGCTCATCAGTTCGCTGAAATAGCGCGGCGCCAACTCGCCCAGGTCGTGCTGGCTGAGGTCGCCGAGCATGCGCCCGAGCGACTTGTAGCGCACCGGATCGGTGGCCATCAGCAGGTACTTGTAGCGCGAGTGGAAGGCGATCAGTGAACGGCGCGTCAGACCCTGCAGCAGCAAGCGTTGCCATTCGGCGTGGGCGTAAACGCGGGTGATGAAGTTCTCGCGCAGGACCGGGTCGTTGAGGCGACCGTCTTCTTCCACCGGCAGATCTGGATGCCGCGCGCAGAAGGCGGCGGCGAAGATGCCGCGGCCCGGCTCGCTCGGGCGTCCGCCTTCCTGGTAGACCTTGACCCGCTCCAGGCCGCAGGAGGGCGACTGCTGCATGAAAATGTAGCCGCTGATGCCTTGCACCTCGTTGGCCATGCGTTCGCCATAAGCGGCCAGGGCATCGGTGACGTCTCGCGAGCGGTCGACGGTGCCGACGGCGCGCGGCGCTTGTGGATCGCCGACCAGGCGAATCGGCTCCCGAGGGATCGACATGCCGATGCCGACTTCGGGACAGACCGGGATGAAATCGAAGTGTTCGGTCAGGCTGCGGCTGCACAGGCGTGACAGCTTGTGGCCGCCGTTGTAGCGGACTTCGGCGCCCAGCAGGCAGGCGCTGATGCCCAGTTTGGCTTTGCTCGCTTGCATAACCTGACCTCATTAGACCTTGTACATGAAGTGATCCATGTACAACTTGTGTCTATCATAGGTGCGCAGTTATACAAGTCAAATACTTCGTATAGGTTTGGTATTGGTTTTTCTGTGCATGCAGGCGGCGTCAGCCGAGGGTGCTGCCGCCAGGTATCACGGGAGGGTCAGCGCCAGCCTTGCAGCCAGCGTTCGCTGTCCTGCAACTGGCGCCAGTCGAGTTGCTGGCTGCGTTGCGTGAGCACCGCCTGAAGCTCGACGCCGAGGATGTTGTCTTGCTCGTCGCGGATCAGTTCGGTCACCAGGAAATGACGCTCGCGGTTCTGCGGCTGCGCGGCTGTCCATTTCGACAGCAGCAGTTTGCGCGGGTTGAGGCGGCGTTTTTCATGCCTGTTGTTGGGTTGGCTCATTGCAGATGCTCGAGCAGACGACGCGCAGCATCCTGGCCGCTGAGCCAGGCGCCTTCGACCCGCCCCGACAGGCACCAGTCGCCACAGGCATACAGGCCCAGATCGGCATCGGCCAGTGCCCCCCACTGATGCGCCTGTGCCGGGCGTGCATACAGCCAGCGATGGGCGAGGGTGAAGCTCGGCGGCGGCACGGCGCAGCCGATCAGCTCGGCGAAGGCGCCGTGCAACTGTTCGATCACCGCTTCCTTGGGCAGATCGAGATTCTGCCGGCTCCAGACGCTGCTGGCGTGCAGCACCCAGGTGTCGAGATGGTTGTCGCGGCCAGGTTTGCTCGGGTTGCGCGCCAGCCAGCCAAGCGGGCTGTCCTGCACGAAGCAGCCCTCGTCGCGAGTGTCCAGGGGACTGTCGAAACCCAGCGCGACCGCCCAGGTAGGGTCCATGATCACGCTCGCTGCGGCGCCAGCCAATTTCGGTGCGGCCGCCAGCAGGGCGCTGGCTTGTGGGGCGGGGGTGGCAACGATGACGTGGCTGTAAGGGCCGTGGCTGTTGCCTTCGGCATCGAGCAGGCTCCAGTAGCGGTCGCCACGGAACACTTCGGTAATGCGGCAGCTGAATTTGACCGGCAGCGCGCCGAGCATGGCGCGGGTGATGGCGCTCATGCGTGGGCAGCCGACCCAGCGCACTTGCTCATCCGGCGAGGCACTGAGCTGGCCGTCCTGGGCGTTATACAGGCTCGGCTGCCATTCGGCGACCCAGCCGCGGGCCTGCCATTGCTGTACCGCCTCGACGAAGCGGCGGTCACGTGCGGTGAAATATTGCGCGCCAAGATCCAGGCTGCCGGCGTCGCTGCGCTTGCTTGCCATGCGCCCGCCACTGCCACGGCTCTTGTCGAACAGTTCGATGTCCCGGCCAGCGGCGTGCAGGGCCTGAGCGGCCGATAGCCCTGCGATGCCGGTGCCGATGATGGCGATGGGTGCGTTCATGGTTACCTCGTCAGCGCTGAATGCTTTACAGGCTAAGACTTGGACAAAAGCTATACAAGAGTGTTTTCATGTACAGCTGTCGCCGAAAGCGGCGCTCCCTTGCTTTAGGTTTAGGACAAACACGGCAATCAATAAAGGCACGTGTGCGCGTCATGAACCAGACTAAAGGTGAAGTTTCTTCCATTGCCATGCGAGGACGATGCCATGCATATCCTGCTGACCGGCGGTACCGGTCTGATCGGGCGAGCGCTTTGCGCACACTGGGCCGAGCAGGGCCACCGCCTGACCGTCTGGAGCCGTGAGCCAAGCAAGGTCGCGCGCCTTTGTGGGGCCAATGTTCGAGGCATTGCCCGGCTCGAGGAGCTGGCTGAAGAGCCGTTGGACGCGGTGATCAACCTGGCCGGTGCCCCCATCGCCGACCGTCCCTGGAGCAGCAAGCGCAAGGCGTTGCTGTGGTCGAGCCGGATCGGTCTGACCGAGCAGTTGCTGACCTGGCTGCAACGGCGCCAGCAGCGCCCCGCAGTGCTGCTGTCGGGCTCGGCAGTGGGTTGGTACGGCAACGGCGGTGAACGTGAGCTGAGTGAAGATACGCCGCAGGTCACCGATGATTTCGCCGCGCAGCTGTGTGGGGCCTGGGAAGAAACTGCACAACGCGCCGAGGAGTTGGGGGTTCGTGTGGTGCTGGTGCGCACCGGCCTGGTGCTGAGCCCTGACGGCGGCATGCTCAAGCGTTTGTTGCTGCCGTTCAAGCTTGGTGTTGGCGGCCGGATTGGTGATGGCCGGCAGTGGATGCCCTGGATTCATATCGCCGATCAAATCGGCCTGATCGATTTTCTCTTGCAGCACGGAGATTCTCGCGGTCCTTATAATGCCTGCGCGCCGCTACCGGTGCGTAATGCCGAGTTCAGCAAAGCGCTGGGCCAGGCGCTGAGCCGCCCGACCATTTTCCCGGCGCCGGCCTTCGTCCTGCGCGCTGCACTCGGCGAGATGTCCGAGTTGCTGCTGGGCGGTCAGCGCGCCGTGCCGACGCGTCTGCTGGAGGCAGGTTTCAGTTTTCGTTTCACCCATCTGGATGTGGCACTAGCCGATCTACTGGGCCACCAATAGCTAGGATTTCGCATGACCGATCACGCATTGTTGCTGGTTAACCTGGGTTCGCCCGCGTCCACCGAAGTAGCCGATGTTCGCCGTTACCTCAATCAGTTCCTGATGGATCCCTACGTGATCGACCTACCCTGGCCGCTGCGTCGATTGCTGGTGTCGCTGATTCTGATCAAGCGTCCTGCGGCATCGGCGCACGCCTATGCCTCGATCTGGTGGGAAGACGGTTCGCCGCTGGTAGTGATCAGCCGCCGTCTGCAGGAAGCGATGAAGGCTCAGTGGACCCAGGGTCCGGTGGAACTGGCCATGCGTTATGGCGAACCGTCCATCGAGTCGACCCTGCAGCGTCTGGCCGCGCAGGGGATTCGTGAAGTGACCCTGGCGCCGCTGTATCCGCAGTTTGCCGACAGCACCACCACCACGGTGATCGAGGAGGTCAAGCGGGTGGTGCGTGAGCGTGGGTTGGACATGCGCCTGTCCACGCTGCCGCCGTTCTACGATCAGCCGGAGTATCTTGACGCCCTGGTCGCTAGTGCCAAGCCTTACCTGGAGCAGGAATTCGATCACCTGCTGCTGAGCTTCCACGGCCTGCCGGAACGTCACCTGCATAAGCTCGATCCCAGCGGTCACTGCCTGAAAGGCGACGACTGCTGCCGCAGCGCTTCGCCCGCGGTACTCGCCAACTGCTACCGCGCGCAATGCCTGCGCAGCGCCGAGCTGTTCGCTCAGCGCATGGGCCTGCGCCCGGAGCAGTGGTCGGTGAGCTTCCAGTCGCGCCTGGGGCGCGCCAAGTGGATCGAGCCCTACACCGAGACGCGTCTCGACGAGTTGGCGGCGCAGGGCGTGAAGAAGCTGCTGGTGATGTGCCCGGCCTTCGTCGCCGACTGCATCGAGACCTTGGAGGAGATCGGCGACCGTGGCCGCGAGCAGTTCGTCGAGGCCGGTGGCGAAAGCCTGCAGCTGGTTCCCTGCCTGAACGATCATCCTGACTGGGCGGCGGCGTTGAAGGTGTTGTGCGAGCGCGCGCCCGTCATGGTCTGAGGGCTCGTTGACCGTCGGGGTGAGCCATTCGCCTCGGCGGGTATGAAGCATTCGCCGATCTGATAACACCTTCGAGCGATACTCACTGCCGTTTATATCGTCCTAAGCTGGCGCTTCTTTCAACCGTCGCGCATCGCGTCAAGGGCACTTCTAAAAACTATCTGCGTTGTCATCGCTGCGTTAAAAACAGGCTGGAACGCCAGCCCGGTCAAATGCTCATTTACAACTCGTAAAGTCGAGCGCGACTCCGAGCGTTTTTCGCCTGTTTTTGCGGGGCCGCCATCGGTATTGCGCTGACTGCCTCGCCTACGTTTTTAGAAGCACCCCTAAGCGGTGCCGAGGAGAGCGTCCGTGCATAACAACAATAACGGCTATCCCTCCAGTGCCCGAGCCTGGACCACTGTTGCCATCCTGATGGTGGCGTATGTCCTGTCCTTCGTTGATCGGCAGATTCTCAACTTGCTGGTCGAGCCCATTCGCCGCGATCTGGCGATCAATGACACGCAGATGAGCCTGCTGATGGGCCTGTCGTTCGCTCTGTTCTATACCGTGTGCGGCATTCCGCTGGGCCGTGTGGCCGACACCCGCAGCCGGCGCGGGCTGATCGCTGTCGGCATTCTGTTCTGGAGCGCCGCTACCGCCGCCTGCGGCATGGCCAAGCTGTACTGGCAGTTCCTCCTGTGCCGCATCGGCGTGGGTGTGGGCGAGGCGGCGTTGTCGCCCGCCGCCTATTCGCTGATTGCCGACAGCTTTCCCGCCGAGCGCCGGGCCACGGCCATCAGCGTCTATTCCATGGGCGTCTACCTCGGCTCGGGCCTGGCCTTTCTGGTTGGCGGCCTGGTCATCCAGTTTGCCTCGGCGCAGGGTGATGTGACCCTGCCGCTGCTGGGCGAGGTACGCCCCTGGCAACTGATCTTCCTTATCTTGGGTATCGCTGGCGTGCTGTTCACGTTGTTGATGTTCGCGGTCAAGGAGCCTGCTCGGCGTGGCGCCGGTGCTGGGGTGGCGGTGCCGCTCAGTGAAGTGGGGCGCTACATTCGTGCCAATCGACGTACCGTGCTGCTGCACAATTTCGGCTTCGCCGGTTTGGCCTTCGCCGGTTACGGTAGCGCCGCCTGGATACCGACCTTCTTCATCCGTACCCACGGTTGGGATGCCGGCCAGGTCGGCATCGTCTACGGCAGTATCGTTGCGGTGTTCGGTTGCCTGGGGATCGTCTTCGGTGGGCGACTGGCTGACTGGATGGCCAAGCGCGGGCGCAGCGATGCCAACATGCGTGTCGGCCTTTACGCGGCCCTGGGTGCGTTACCCATGGTGGTGCTGTATCCGTTGGTGGACAGCGCATTCTGGGCCAGTGTGCTGATGGCCCCCACGGTGTTCTGCCTGAGCATGCCGTTCGGCGTGGCGCCAGCGGCGATCCAGGAAATCATGCCCAATTCGATGCGCGGCCAGGCGTCGGCCATCTATCTGTTCGTCATCACCCTGATCGGCCTTGGAGTGGGGCCGACCGCCGTGGCGCTGGTCACCGACTTCGTCTTCGCCGATGACGCCGCGCTGCGCTATTCGCTGCTGATCATCACCACCCTGGCAGTGTCGACGTCGATCATCCTCCTGGCCAAGAGCCTCAAGCCGTACCGCGAAAGCGTCACGCGGTTGGAGCAATGGGCCGCTAATCCGGCCTGAGCAGGCGCATTTTCCTGCCGTGTCGTGCGTTGATCGGCACGATTTATGCGCCAGGGCACAGGCAGCGTGGAATTTTTGCGCTTTACTGAGGTTCTGAGTGTTGCGCGCGCCATTGGGGCGCGTGCCAGCCAGGGAACCTCTGCATGGGAGCGAGGCCAGCGTCTGCTGCACACGGCAGGCCAATCAACAACTCGGTATTTTTGCAGCGGCTAGTGCTGCCAGGGCTGGCTGTGCTGTTGCTGCTCAGCGGCTGCAGTGGTCGTCTGGATAACGATTCCATCCTGCACACGCGCAATCCGCTCAAACCTGCCGAGGTGCTGCAGACGGACGTCGATCGCATGGCAACCCTGGCCATGCGTAACAACCTCAACAGCCTCTATCGGCTGATGAACAAGCTGTATCAACGTAACCCACGCGAGTGGCGCAAGAATTCCCTGCCCGACGCCGCTGCTGCCGAGCGCGCTATCCAGTACGCCATCGAACATAACCAGGACTGGCCAACCTTGGGCGGCCGACGTGATGTCGCTGCGCTGGATTATTCGCTGAGCCCGGCATTTCAGGGCGACCGCGTGGCAGCTTTCACCTATGCCATCGGCAGCATGCTGGTGACGGCTCACGGTGGGCGCACCGAGTTCTACCTGACCGACAGCTTCAATGCGCAGTTCATCCACAACGCCGCGCGCAATCTGGAGAAGGCCGGCTGGATGCTCTCGCAACGGCGTGACGCCACGGGCCAGCCGATGCTGCTATCCAACGAGTTCTCCGAGCAGGGCAACAACCTCAGCTATGCAGTGGAGTTCGGCAAGATGGTGGCGCGCCTCGATCTGCTCACCCATGTGCTGGAAGAGCGTTACCGGCGGATGGGCGCCAACTACGCCCAGAGCCTTTTTCTGCTGAATTTCCTGCCGGTGCAGTAGCACGCGCCCCTGTCCCTGGGCGCGCTCGCTGGGTGGGATCGCCGGCAATGGTGTCGAGCGTCCGTCCAGCAGCATCGACACCAGTTGCTCAGGGCAGGTGTAAATCAGACCTTGCGGACGAACTCGGACTTGAGCTTCATCGCACCGATGCCATCGATCTTGCAGTCGATATCGTGATCGCCGTCGACCAGGCGGATGCTCTTCACCTTGGTACCCACCTTGACCACCAGCGACGAGCCTTTGACCTTGAGATCCTTGATCACGGTGATGGTGTCGCCGTCCTGCAGCAGGTTGCCGACCGAGTCCTTGATCACGCGCGCATCATCGCTGTTCTCGGCGCTCTCGCCGGCTTTCCACTCGTGGGCACATTCGGGGCAGACCAGCTGCGTGCCGTCTTCGTAGGTGTATTCGGAGTTGCATTTGGGGCAGGGCGGCAGAGCGGTCAAGGCTTGTCCTCGGTGAGCAGGAATAAACCGCAGATTATATAGGGTTTTGTGCGTTGGCGCCGCTCTAGGACTTGGAACCACTGAGATGTGGGTGTTTTAAATATTGGACTTATTGCCGGGGGTGGTTTGCCTGAATCACCCTTGAAACGCCATTTTATGGGCGTTCACTTGATATGCAAACAATGAGGTATCAGAAAATCTCGAGTAGATTTGTTTGACATATTTTACGGCTCGGGCAGACTGGCTGCAGATTCCGTTGCCGAACCGGGTAACGGGCAGCATCGCTGCAGCCCCTCTCTGGATAGAGTTGACCCGGTTCGAGCCGCCGTCGGAAGGCGGCACTCAGGCTCAGGATGAGTCTCGGTGCGCGGGGTTAGCCAAACAGGCCGCACGTGTTACAGCAGAGTGTTCTGCTGGCCAGCGGTCTGCACAGCAACGATAGGCCCGGCCTGTCCCAAGGTGACGTATGTCCGACAACAAGATCCGCAACACCCCCAGCAAGAACAATCTCCGCAAGCCCGTCGTGTTGATGTCCATGGGCGCTCAAGAGCGCAAGGGCCACGACTATCAGGTAATGACCCACAAATACATTCAGCCCCTGGTTGAGTTCTCCGGTTGTGTGCCGGTGCTGGTGCCCACCTGCTGTGGCATCGACGACCTCGAACAGTACCTGGACATGGCTGATGGCGTGTACTTGACCGGTGCCGGCAGCAACATCGACCCGGCGCTCTATGGCCAGGAAAACGAGACGCCGAACAAAGGCCAGGACCGCGATCGCGACCTGTTCGATCTACCGTTGATCCGTGCCGCCATCGCTCGCGGTCTGCCGATCTTCGGTATCTGCCGCGGCATGCAGGAAATCAACGTGGCGCTGGGTGGCGACATCTACCAGAAGGTCTACGCCGAGCCGGGTTTCAACGACCATCGCGAGAATCCCGATGACCCGGTCGAGGTGCAGTACGCGCCCAGCCACAGCGTGCGTCCGGTGGCTGGCAGCTGGTTCGCCGAGCTGATGGGCAAGGAAGAGATTCAGGTCAACTCCCTGCACGGCCAGGCCATTCGCAACCTGGGCAAGGGGCTGGAAGTGCTGGCCACCGCCGAGGATGGTCTGATCGAGGCGATCCACGCGCCGAGCCTGTCGCCCTTCCTGTTCGCGGTGCAGTGGCACCCGGAATGGCAGGCGGCGAAGAACCCGGATTCGGTGAAGATCTTCCAGGCTTTCGGTGACGCCTGTCACCGCCGAGTCGCCTCGCGCAACAGCCGTCAGGCTGCCTGATCCGCGCCAAACGCGCCGCTGGCCCCTGCATCAGTAGGGGCTTGGCGGTTGCGGCCAGTTCAGGGTGCCGCTGTCGCTGAAGCGACGCGTGCCGAACAGGCCATCGGCGAGTTTTCCGCGCAGCACGTAGGGCACTTCCTGGCCGGGTTGATAGCCGGCCGCGCCCCAGGCCTGACGCACCACTGAAAACGCCGAAATGCTCACCGGGACGCTCAGTACCGTCTCGCCGAAGCGTGGCACGCTGCCGCTCTGGTCGCTGACGCCACTGGCCAGCGGTTGGCCGTTTACGTCCAGATCCAACGCCACGCCGTTGAAGCTCACCGCGCTGTCATTGGGGTTCTGCACTCGCAGCTTGACCGCGAAACGCACTTCCAGGCCCTGACCGGGCAAAGGTTCCAGGCCGACGAGGTCGACCCGTAGCGGATCACGATTGCTCAGGCTGGCGCAGGCGCCCAGGCTGGCCGCGAGCAGGCTGATCAGACAGAGACGGAGCAGGCGAGGCATGACGATCTTCCCTGGACTTGATGGGTTCAGGATAGAAGACCGCAGTGCGCGCCATTAGCTCCCGGCACGTTGCCGGCTGCCCAGCACCAGTGCGATACCGCCGAGCACGGCGACGGCACTCAAGGTCAGGCGCAGAGACAGCGCTTCGCTCAGTAGCAGGCTGCCGCCGAGAGCGGCGAGAATCGGCACGCTCAGTTGCACCGTGGCGGCCTGGCTGGCGCGTAGTCCTGGCAGGGCGCTGTACCAGATGGCGTAGCCAACGCCGGAGGTCAGGGCGCCGGACAGCACGGCGTAGGACAGGCCTGGCCCGTCCCAGTCGAGGTGTGGCAGCAGCACCAGCGCCAGCAGCAGGGCCAAGGGGGCTGCACGCAGGAAATTGCCGGCGGTCACGGCCAGCGGATCACCCTGGCCACGCCCAAACAGCGAGTACGCTCCCCAGGCGATGCCGGCCAGCAGCATCAGCAAGGCCGCCAGCAGTGGTGGCGCACTGGCGCCGGGTAGCAGCAGCGCCAGCAGGCCGGCCGTCGCCAGCGCCGTGCCGAGGCTGGCGCCCAGCCCCAGGCGTTCGCCACGCAGCAAGCCCCAGAGCAGCATGCTCAATTGCACCGAGCCGAACAGCAGCAGGGCGCCGATGCCGGTATCCAGTTGCAGATAGGCGAAGGAAAACGTCGCGGCGTAAGTGAACAGCGCCAGTGCGCCTGGCCAGTTACCGGCGATGGGTTGCCTGGCCTGCCTCAGCCTGAGCAACAGCCAGAGCGTCAGCGCGCCAGCGAGCAGGCGGATAGCCGTGAAGCTGGCGGCATCGATGTCGGTTTCACGCAGCGCCAGACGGCACAGCAGCGAGTTGCCGGCAAAGGCCAGCATGGCAAGGCAGGTAAGCAGCAGGATACGCGGTGGCATCGTCCATCCTTGGGTGAAGGTCTGGTGATGCCGTGCAGCTAACCACGCCAGGCTGGTCGATGGCATTGGCAGAAGGTCGCAAGTGGCTGCGACCTTGGCCATTCAGGCGGGGGGCAAACGATCAGAAGTGCACTTTGACCAGCAGGCTGGCGGTGTTCTGATCGGTGGAACCTACGAAGTTCTCGCTGACGAATCCGCCGTCCTTGATGCCGTACTTGTTCTTCCAGTAGTCGTATTCGATACCGACGTAGAGCTGTTTCTCGCCCCACTTCAGCGCTTTGCCCAGGTCGTACTTGATCTGTGGGTTGAAGTGCAGGTTGGCGTGGTAGTCGCCACGGCGGTTGCTGTCGTTGTCCACCACCCAGTCCATGAAACCGTCGATGAGGATGTCCGATTCGCCGACGGGGATGGTGTAGCTCCACACCGGGGTGATCTGCCAGACGTTGCTGCCGGGACGGCTGCCGTCGGTGGTGCGCAGGTAGGTGTTGAGCTGGAAGTAATCGAAGCCGGGGATGTCCAGGTCGACCGCCGGGCCGATCAGGTAGGACTCGACGTCGTCTTCACCGAACTCGTAGGTGGTGGAGATCAGCACGTCCTTGATCGGCCCGAAGGAGAAGTCGGCACCGGTGATCTTGCCCAGCGAGAAGCGCGGGCTGAATTCACCATAGAAGGTATGGCCGTCACCCGCGCCGTTGGTGGCGTCGGTGTTGTACTTGATCACGTCGACGAACAGGAACAGGTCACCGAAGCTCCAGCCGCTGGCGTGCTCGAAGGTGATGGTCTGCTGGATTTCCGGGTCGATCTTGAAGTCCTGGCCATAGAGGTAGGTCAGGCTGTTGTTCTGCCACTGCATCAGGTCACCGGCAATGGCCTGGCCGCCGGCCAGCAAACCGCCGGCCAGTGCCAGCGAAGAGAGAGTGCGATTCATGAAAGCTCCTGGTGGTTAAGACGTGTCGTTATGGTTTTTTTGCCTGCCATTCATGGCGGTTGCCCTTGCGGAGCCGACGTCAAAAATCGCTCCCGGCGTTTTTAAACCTGTCCGTCTGGTCAGGCTGGTGCTGCTAGAGCAAAAACGGCGCCAATTCTCTTGATTGTGCATATCCCTTGCAAATCAAAAGGATGCGCGGAATTTTCAGGTTCGCTCCAGTGCTATTGGTGCACCTTTTTCTGACCAAAAGGACAAAAACAGCCATAACTTGGTGCGCAACCGTCTGGCGGCTGCTGTGATGCTTTTCCAACGCTGTGCTTGATTAGTTTGATTATGGTCGTAATATGATTTTTAAATTACGACTGTAATCTTATAGGTGAGAGGATGCCCTCTCACTCATCACACCCCCTGGAGACTTGCCATGAATGCCCAATCCGCCCTCGGAACTGCCCTGATCACCGGAGCCTCGTCTGGCATCGGCGCCACGTATGCCGAGCGCCTGGCCCGGCGCGGCCATGACTTGCTGCTGGTGGCGCGTGATGCTCAGCGCCTGCAGACCCTGGCCAAGCGCCTGGGCGCCGAGTACGGCATTGCGGTCGAGGTGATGCCGGCGGATCTCACCCTCAAGGCCGATGTGCTCAAGGTAGAAAAGCGTCTGCGCGAGGACTCGAATGTCGCTTTGCTGGTTAACAACGCTGGGGTCGCCATGAACGGTCCATTGGCGTCCGCCGATCTTGACCAGGCCGAGACCATGATCCAGCTCAACGTGGTGGCCTTGACGCGTCTGGCGGCCGCAGCTGCAGCCAATTTCTCAGCAGCTGGGCGTGGCGGCATCATCAACCTCGGTTCGGTGGTGGCGCTGGCACCGGAAATGTTCAACGCCGTGTACAGCGCGACCAAGGCTTATGTGCTGAGCCTTACCCAGACCCTGGCTGGCGAATTGCGCGGTTCGGGTGTTCAGCTGCAGGCGGTGATGCCAGGCGTGACTCGCACCGAAATCTGGGAGCGCAGCGGCACCGATGCGTCGGCGCTGCCGCCGTCGATGATCATGGAGGTGGGCGAGATGGTCGATGCAGCGCTGGCTGGTTTCGATCAGGGCGAACTGGTGACCATACCCTCGCTGCCGAATGCAGCCGACTGGGACGCCTTCGTCGCTGCCCGCGCTGCCTTGGGGCCGAACCTGTCGCGCAACCAGGCGGCTGCGCGCTACAAGTGAGTCTGAAGCAGTCTCGTTATTGGCTATGTGCACGTGAGTGACGTTGTAGGAGCGGCTTCAGCCGCGAATTTCGCGGATAAATCCGCTCCTACGGGTGCACAGTTAACTCAGGCATAGCCTTGTCACTACGCGTCCTGCGCCTGCTCGATCAGCAGGCGACGGGTGGTTTTCAGCAAGCGGTCGGATAGCTCAGGATCCTTGACGCTGCGCGACAGCAGCAGGGCGCCGACCATGGCCGAGAGCATCAGTACGCTTTCGTTTTTCGCGTCTTCGCCTTTCAGGTTGTTCTCGATCAGCGCCAGGCGGTTGCGCACGATCACATCGCTAGTGGCACTGGGTTCGCCGCGCTGGCCGAGCTCTGCAGAGATGGTCGGCAGTGGGCAGCCAGCGCCAGGGTTGGCGCGATGCAGGCTGGACAGGTAATGCTGGATGAACGTCTGCAGCGGCGCTTCGGCCCCTTCCAGCGACTCGGCTGTGCTGCTTTCCAGCGTCTGTACGGCGTGCTGCAGCGCGGTTTCGACCAGGTCGTCCTTGGATTTGAAGTGCGCGTAGAAACCGCCATGGGTCAGGCCGAGCGCTTTCATCAGTGGCTGCAGGCCGGTGGCCCCGACTCCATCGCGGCGAAAACGCAGGGCCGCTTCTTCGATGATGCGTTGATGAGTCTTGGCCTTGTGGTCTTCCGAATAGCGCATGGCGGGCCTCGTCTGTCTATCAAATGGTGCTTGTCATCTTACACTGGCGTCGCTGTTCTGGCGCGGCGCATTCATATCGAGAATCAGGCAAGTGGTGGAGGCAACGGCATACAGGCGTTCGTCGACATCATAGAGACGCCCTTCAGCCAAGGCGGTGGAGCGACCGACATGAATGATCCGGCCTTCCGCGCGCACCGGTCCGGTCTCGCTGCGCAGCGCGCGGATGTAGCTCACTCGCAGGTCTGCGGTGGTGTAGCCCTGCCCCGGTTTGAGCAAGGTATGTACGGCGCAGCCCATGCAGGAGTCGAGCAGGGTCGCGATGTAGCCGCCGTGCACGCTGCCCAGCGGGTTGTAGTGGCGCTGATCCGGCGAGCCCTGGAACACGAACAGGCCGCTGGCCCATTGCACCGGAGTGAAGTCGAGCACGGCGTTGATCGGCGGGGAGGGCAGGTCGCCGCGGCCGATGCCGTCGAAGAAATCCATCGGCGACATGGCGGCCACTTCCGTCAGGCTGAGGGTGCCCGGGGCAGCGAGTTGATTGCGAATGGCCTGTTCTTCGGCGATCCAGGTGGCGAGGCGGGCGTCTCGAGATAAAGCAGTCATACGGGCTCCGAATATATATGATGGACGACATTTAATATTTCATATTATGGTTGAAATATAAACAACCGCCAGTCGCTGTCGATCGGAGCCTTGTCATGCAGCCTTCCCGCGTCCTGTTGATCATTCTGATGCTGCTCACCGCGCTGGGAGAGACGTCCACGCAGTTACTGATTCCCGCCCTGGGTGAGCTGGAACGTGGGCTGCAGGCCAAGCCTGGCAGCAGCCTGCTGGCGCTGTCGCTGTTCGTCGGCGCTTTCGGCTTGGGGCAATTGGTGCTGGGCCCGCTGTCGGATCGGCTCGGGCGGCGACCGGTGTTGCTCAGCGGTTTGAGCCTTTATCTGCTGGCCACCCTGGGCATGCTGCTGGCGCGGAACATCGAGGTGTTGATCGGCATGCGTGTGCTGCAGGGGCTGGGCGCCGGTGCGGCGCGGGTGCTGGCGCTGGCGCGCGCCATCGTCCGTGACGTGTGGCAGGAGCAGGCGGGGCCGGCCCTGGCGCTGACGGTGCGGGGCATGTTTGCGGCCATCGTGCTGTCGCCAGTGGTCGGTGGCCTGCTGACCCAATACGGCGGCTGGCGCGCGCCACTGCTGGCGACCGTGGTGCTTGGTAGCCTGGCGTTGCTCTCCGTGTTCACCCGCTACCGCGAGACGCACCTGCAGCGCGATCCCCAGGCTGGCCGGCTCAACGGCCTGTGGGCCAGTTACCGGCTGGTGTGGCCCAGTTGCCGCGCGCTGGCACTAACCATTGCCTGCACCTACGGCTCGATGTTCGTCGTGGTGGCCGGCTCGTCGTCGGTGTACATCGGCCTGCTGGGGCTGAGCGCCGCGCAATATGGGCTGACTTTTGCTCTGGTCGTTTCCGGCCTGCTCGGCGGTGCGCTGTTCACCCTGCGCAATGTGCAGCGCCTGGGGCCGCAGCGGGTGGTGGGCATCGGTGTCGCGCTCGTGCTGTTCGGATCCTTGCTGACCTTGGCGATCTACCTGCTGTTTGGCCTGTCGCTTCTGGGGCTGTCGCTGCCGCAGGTATTGGTGACGCTGGGCGGCGGCATGTTGCTGCCGGCCGCCGTGGCCGGTGCGGTGATTCCCAATCCGCAGCGTGCCGGGTTGGCGGCGGGGCTGATGGGCTTCTCGCAGATGGCCGGCGCCACCCTGGCCGGCCTGCTGCTGGGCGCCCTGCAGGATAGCTCGGCCTGGCCTATGGTTGCCTTGAACGCACTGTTCGCCGTGCTGGCGTTTCTGTTCTTCCACCTTCTGCGCACCCGCCAGGTCGTCACGGCTGCGGTGGCCGGCAAACTTCCCTGATTCGAGGACAAAGCAATGAGCAGCTATGACGTGGTCATCATTGGCGCCGGCCCTGGCGGTTACAACGCGGCGATTCGTGCCGGCCAATTGGGGCTCAAGGTGGCCTGTGTGGAGGGCCGCGAAACCCTCGGTGGCACCTGCTTGAACGTCGGTTGCATGCCGTCCAAGGCGTTGCTGCATGCGTCCGAACTCTACGAGGCCGCTGCCGGTGGTGAGCTCAGTGCCCTGGGTGTTGAGGTCACGCCGACGCTCAACCTGGTGCAGATGATGAAGCAGAAGGCCGACAGCGTCGAAGCGCTGACCAAGGGCGTGGAATTCCTGTTTCGCAAGAACAAGGTGGAATGGGTCAAGGGCTGGGGACGTATCGACGGCCCCGGGCGTGTACAGGTCAAACTGAGCGAAGGCGGCGAGCGCCTGCTGGAGACGAAGAACATCGTCATCGCCACCGGCTCCGAACCGACACCGCTGCCGGGCGTAAGCATCGATAACGCGCGCATCCTCGACTCTACCGGCGCGCTGTCGTTGCCCGAGGTGCCGAAGCACCTGGTGGTGATCGGCGCCGGGGTGATCGGCCTGGAGCTTGGCTCGGTATGGCGTCGGCTGGGTAGCGAGGTGACCGTGGTGGAATACCTCGACCGCATTTGCCCCGGCCTGGATGGTGAGACGGCCAAGACCCTGCAACGCACACTGGGCAAGCAGGGCATGAGCTTCAAGCTGGGTGCCAAGGTTACCGGCGCTAAGACGAGCAAGTCCGGTGTGACCCTGACGCTGGAACCGGCGGCAGGCGGCGCGGCTGAAGTGCTGGAAGCAGATTACGTGCTGGTGGCTATCGGTCGGCGTCCGTATACCAAAGGACTCGGGCTGGAGAGCGTCGGCCTGAACACCGACAAACGCGGCATGCTCGCCAACGAAAGGCACCAGAGCGGCGTGTCGGGCGTGTGGGTAATCGGCGACGTCACCTCCGGGCCGATGCTGGCGCACAAGGCCGAAGACGAGGCCGTGGCCTGCATCGAACGCATCGCCGGGCATGCGGCAGAGGTCAACTACGGGGTCATACCCGGGGTGATCTACACGCGCCCGGAAGTGGCCAGTGTCGGCAAGGGCGAGGAGGAGCTGAAGGCAGAGGGCCGCGCCTACAAGGTCGGCAAGTTCCCCTTCACTGCCAACAGCCGGGCAAAGATCAACCACGAGACCGAAGGCTTCGTGAAGATCCTCGCCGACGCCAACACCGACCAGATTCTCGGCGTGCACATGATCGGCCCGAGCGTTGGCGAGTTGATCGGCGAGTACTGCGTAGCCATGGAGTTCTCCGCCTCGGCCGAGGACATCGCGCTGACCTGCCACCCCCACCCGACCCGCTCGGAGGCAGGGCGCCAGGCGGCGATGGGTGTGCATGGTTGGACGATGCAGGCGTGAGAACGAGGCGCGGGGTCGTCCCCTTGCGCACCGGGAATTAGCCTAATGGCGCCGTTGCATCGGTGCGCGCGGCACACCCTACGGATGATCTGGCTGGGACATCACGGCGGTTCGCCTCGAACAAGCCCGATTGCATTCGGGCTATGTTGCCGCGCGAACCCCTTATTTCCCCAGATTGTCGATACTGAGATAGAGCGATAGCCACGGGTGTTCGGGCTGGGTGGCTTTGTTCTTTTCAATCAGGGAATGGATGAGCCTGAGGGGCAAGGTGTCCGAGGCCAGTTCTTCAATCGCGACGTTCTTCCATTTCCCTGAGCCATCTTTGCCAACCATGAAGGCCAGGATGGGTTTGTCCTGATTATTCAGGTTCTGATATTCCGGTAGGGTTGGCTCCCGGCTGGGGTCATTGCGCAGCATCGACGCTGCATAGGCCTCCAACTCTGCTGCTGGTGGCCAGTCTCTCCAGGCCTTCTCTCCCTCGCTCATGGTGCCGATCAACTGCGCGTCGCGCAGAAAGGCGGTTACCTGGGCCCATGGGACGGAGCCGTCTTGCCGTTGCAGCTCGTCGGCCAGGTCATAGGTGGCATTGCGGTGCTGTAGGTCGCGATTGGTCATTTCCAGAAACGCGACTTGGCGCTCTGCCGCAGTAAACAGCCCTGAGTCATCGAAGGAGATTTTTGAAAGCGTGACCCGGTCCAGTGCTGCGAACGGGTTTTCTGCCGAGCGACGGCTATGGATTTTCTCTTCACCGTAATGATGGCTGAGAAGATAGTTGGCCGCTTGCTGGGCCAGCGTTTGCCGTTCTGGGCTCGGGTCCTGAGGTACTTCCTTGAAGAGGTCGGCATTCTTGCCATGAGCCTTGATCTGCTGGTGGTTGCTTTCCAGAAACTCGTCGAAGCCAACTGCCGCGCTGGCCTTACCCGCGGACTCGCTCTTGAGTAGCAAGGATATCTTCGTGGCTGCGGGAGAGAGGGTTACCTTCACGCCGATATCAGTGCCAATACCCTGTAGGCCAGGTGATGATTTGGGTTGATCGACGTTGTACTGAATAACGGAGCTTGCCGTGCCCGCCTTAAAAGAGCGGTATGCCAGCAGACCTTCCACGCTGAAGTTTGTCATTTCCACATCCCTTGGTTTCTGCTGTCCTGTACGCGCAGTTAGTTACCGTGTAGTGGTCAACCCATCCCGGACAGTGGGTTAAGTTTTTCCTCGGCCACCGCAGGCGGTAGCCCATCGTTGAATTG
>NZ_RHQP01000024.1:0-86267 GCF_003935465.1 Pseudomonas sp. o96-267 | reverse complement strand
TCTTGCTTGCCCAAGAGAAAGTAACCAAAGAGAAGGGCACCCCACCATCCGGCCCCGGCTGCGCCGGGGTTCCCTCGCTCCATCACCGCTCCAGGGGCACGCCACGAAGGGCCATCCCTGGCCCATCGTGGCTCTCGCGACATCCATGTCGCTCAACCCCTTACGCGGCGATTCCACTCGGCCTCCTGAAGGGGCATGGGCGTCGTCTGTACCATCGCAGTTGAAGAGCAAAGGCAAAGCACAGACGCCGTTAATTTCAATTTTGCGAAGATTACGCAAGCTCGCGACCCGGTCCCCTTCAGGAGGCCGAGCAGAGGTGTTGCGTAGGGGAGCGAGCCGCATGGATGCGGCGAAATACCGATGGCGGCCCCGCTTAATGGGCCATGGATGGCCCTTGTAAGCCGGCCCCGGAGCAGCGCCGGAGCGAGGAAACGCAGCGAAGCGGAGTAACAGCCGCAGGCTGGCCCGCAGGGTGAGCGCAGCGAATCAAGGTGTGGCGCCCGTAAGGGGCGCAACCCAAACGTTCAGTGGACTCGGTAATGGATAGTGCTAAGCCCGTGAGCAATACGCACACACACTTACCAGCCCGGTGCCGGCGTATCCCCCCGCGAGAGTGCTAAGAATCTGAAAAAAGCCCCGGCATCGCGCGATGCCGGGGCTTTATCCCCGCAAGTCCGTATCGCTATTTCAGCCGATAGCGTCGCAAATCATCCTGGCTCAGCAGGCGCAAGCGACCTGGTGGGGCCTGGTAGATCGCTTCGGCCAGGCTTACGTCGACGCCCATGTCGCGAAAGTACTTGGCCGGGCTGAACGCCTGGCTACCATGGGCGGCCTGCGCCAATGCCGAGTCACCGGCGGGGAAGGGTGGACGGCGCAGGGCAACGTGGCCGTTGACCGTGCGTTTGCTGCCAGCCGCCAGCAAATAGATGCAGCTGCCCTGACACATGCCGCCTGAAGGCACCAGCGCCTCGAAGCCGGTTTCGCGCAGCAGGCGCCCCATGCGGATGGCCTCCGGGGCGCTGCCGCCGATGCTGTCGAGCAGCACGATCTTGCGCGTGTGCTTGCCTGGGTTGGCGCGCAAACCCTGCAGCAGTTTCTCGTAGTCGCCGGGAACGATCTCTTCGGAAATTTTCGCTGCCAGCAGGCCGGCATTGGCCTCGACTTCGACCTGCGCCTGGACGTTCAGGGCGGTGCACAAGGTGGTGGCGATCAGGGCGACGCGTAAACGCTGAACAATCATCGGGCGGGTTCGTTGGTGGCTCGGGAGGTAGAAGATACCTTGCCCGAGTCACCTCACGCACCTGTTCAGATCGCGGCGTTCTTCTGCTGCACCTGCCACGCCCAGGCAAACAAAAGCAGGCCGCCGATGGCGGTCGCGGCGCCGATGTAGCCGGTCACCGTCCAGCCCATCCCGGCGCTGATGGCCAGGCCGCCGAGCCAGGGGCCGAGCGCGTTGGCGACGTTGAACGCGGCGTGGTTGGACGCGGCAGCGAGTGTCTGCGCGCCCGTGGCAACGTCCATCAAATGGGTCTGCAGCGCCGGGCCGAGGGCGATCATGGTGCCGAGGGCGAAGATCGCCGGCAGGATCGTCCACAGGCTGTGCGCGGCGAACGGGAAGACCAGCAGCACCAGTGTGCTCCAGGCCAGAATCCAGGCCACGGCGCGCAGGCGCAGGCGGTCGAACAGCCAGCCGCCGGCACTGTTGCCGACGATGCATCCGGCACCGAACACACCCATGGCCAGCGGAATCCAGCCGGGGCCTACCTGGGTGACGTGAAGCAGGGTCGGCGCCATGTAGCTGAACACGCAGAACATCCCGGCGAAACCGATCGAGCCGATGCCCAGGGCCAGCCAGATAGGCGCGCGGTTGAAGGCGCGCAGCTCGCCCAAGGGGCTGCTGCGCTGCTCGTTGGGGTCAGCCGGGAGGAAGATCGCGACCATGGCGATGGTGGTGATGGCGATGATGCCGACCAGGGCAAAGGCGTAGCGCCAGCTCATGAATTGGCCGAGCCAGGTAGCCAGCGGGTTGCCGATCAGGATGGCCACGGTCAGGCCGGCCAGCACCCGGCTCACCGCCTTGGCGCGTTTGTGCGGCGGCGCCATGGAGGCCGCCACCAACATGGCGATACCGAAGTAGGCGCCATGTGGCAGGCCGGCGATGAAGCGGAAAATCAGCAGCGGCTCATAACTGGGTGCCAGGGCGCTGGCGAAGTTGCCGAGGGCGAAGCAGCCCATCAGCAGCAGAAGCAGAATGCGCCGTGGCAGGCGCGCACCGAGCAGGGCCAGCACCGGTGCGCCGACCACCACGCCGAGAGCGTAGGCGCTGATCACGTGGCCGACTTGCGGCTCGCTGACGCCAAGGTCGGCGGCGACGTTGGGCATCAGACCCATGATGGCGAACTCGCCGGTGCCGATGGCGAAGCCGCCAAGGGCCAGGGCGAGTTGAATGAGAAGGATCGCGCCCGGCGACAGAGTGGTCGCGGCGCCTGATGCAGAGCTGTTCATGAGTGACCTGGAGGGGGGAAAGCAAGCGCGCAATTATAATCTCCCAGCGCCTTGCTTGGGTATTGGCGGCCGCTCTATATCGGGCTTTGAGACGAATGGTCGGCGTTGTTCAAGTCCTTCACGTAGTCGACGAAGGCGCGCAGCGGCGCTGGCACCTGGCGCCTGCTGTGGTAGTACAGGTACGGGCCGTTGAAGTGCTGCCACCAGTCCTGCATGAAGGGTTGCAACTGGCCGCTGGCCAGGGGCGCTGCGATGTATTCCTCGAAGGTGTAGAGAATGCCGTGGCCGGCGCAGGCTGCTGCGATCAGCAGGTCCTGCGACGAGCTGACCAGGCGACCCTCGGGGCTGATGCGCAGGGTGCGTCCATCCTGCTCGAACTCCCATACGCCGAGCTTGCCGCTGGCGAAACGGTAGCCGAGCAGGCGGTGCTCGCTCAGTTCGCTGGGGTGTTGTGGCGTGCCATGGCGCTGCAGGTAGCTGGGTGCTGCCACTGCCATGAAACATTGCCGGCGCGGCCCGATGGGGATGGCGATCATGTCCTTGGCCAGGCTTTCCTCGTAACGGATGCCGGCGTCATAACCGGCGCCGATGACGTCGATGAAGGTGTTGTCCATGTTCACCTCCAGCGCGATGCCGGGGTAGCGAGCGAGAAAGCCATCCAGCAGTTGCGGCAGGATGTGCCGCGCGATCACGCCGGGCACATGCAGGCGCAGTGAGCCGACGGGGTTCTGCGGATCTTCCTGCAGGTCGTTGAGCGCCGTGTTGATCTCGTCCAGCGCGGGGCGTAGACGTTCAAGCAGGCGCGCGCCGATTTCCGTCGGCGTCAGGCCACGCGTGGTGCGGTTGAGCAGGCGCACGTCCAGCTCCTTTTCCAGGCGGCGTACGCAATCGCTCAGCGACGAAGCCGACATGCCGCGGCGTTGCGCGGCAACGCGAAAGCCGCCGGCCTCGACCACGGCAGCGAACAGGGCAACATCGGATAGATTCGGTTGGCGCATGGGCGGCGGCTGGATTATTACGAAGGGTCCGATAATGCGGCGCAGCGGCCACTTTGCCAATCCTGAGTGGAGACTTGGGAGCGCGTGGGAGGGGCTTCAGCCGCGCTCTTCGCTGTGGCGGCACTCATCCCCGGATTACGCTTCGCGTCCGCGAAACACCTGGTAACTGTCCGCCTGACCGTATGCGTTGTTCGGTTTTGGCCGGCTTATCGTACGTGCCATCTGCCTGCACCCTATGTCCTGTACGTGCGCCGGGTCTGGCGCATTGAGTCAACGGACACGAGGAATCAGCCGATGGACAAGAAGAATGCTGTGGGGCGAGGCCATTCGCGTCGTGATGCCCTGAAACTGTTCGGCATGGTGGGCGGCAGCCTGGCCTTGCATGGGGTGTTGGGCGGTGTACCGACATTCGCCTGGGCCAGTACCTCACCGGGGTGGCAGGCGAGCGACATGCCCTCGCTGACCGGCAAACGCATGCTGGTCACTGGCGGCAGCAGCGGCATGGGCTTCGAGGATGCCCTGGCCCTGAGCCGCGCGGGTGCTCAGGTGATTATCGCTGCGCGCAATTCACAGCGCGGTGCGGAGAGCATCGAGCGTATTCGTGCGCAGGTGCCGGATGCGCGTCTGCGCTTCGAACAGCTGGATCTGGCCGACCTGGCCTCGGTGCGCAGCCTGGCTCAGCGCCTGAATGCCGAGGGTGAGGTACTGGACGTACTGATCAACAACGCGGCGATCATGGCGCCACCACAGCGTGGCGTGTCCCGCGATGGTTTCGAGATGCAGTTGGCGACCAACTTCCTCGGCCATTTCGCCCTGACCGGTTTGCTCCTGCCGTCGCTGCAAAAGTCGGCCGATCCGCGTGTGGTGACCCTGGCGAGCATCGCCGTGAACCGTGGCAGCATCAATTTCGATGATCTGCAGTCGCAGAACAACTACAACCCCTATGTCGCCTACGCCCAGTCGAAGCTGGCCTGCCTGATGATGGCCTTCGAGTTGCAACGGCGCAGTTTGGCCAATGACTGGGGCATCCGCAGCGTGGCCGCGCATCCTGGCGTGGCTGTCACCGAACTGGTCGAACGCGGTCCTGGACTGGAAAGCGAGTTCGCTCGCGAGTGGGCGAAGGACCGCGACGTCTATCACTCGGCAGCGCAAGGTGCGCTGTCATCGCTGTTCGCGGCGACGGCGGCCGAAGCCGAGGGCGGTCGTTATTACGGCCCGACCGGCGAAGATGAAAAACGCGGCCCGTTAGGCCTGGCCAAGGTGCCGGATGCGGCAGCCGATGCGGACGCTGCGGCGCGCCTGTGGTCGGTAGCCGAGCGTCTGACTGGCGTCAGATACGGCTGAGTGATGCCGGCGCGCCGTGCTGGCGCGCCCGTTCGAGGAATTTCCCATGTCATCGTCAACGATGGCGCAGCGCGTGGCCGTGGCCATCAACGCGCAGCGCAACGAGTTGTGGCCGGCGCTGGCCGGTTTTGCCCTGTTCTTTTGCCTGTTCTCGGGCTACTTCATGCTGCGACCGATCCGCGAGGCGATGGGCATCGTCTCCGGCGTGGAGAACCTGCAATGGTTGTTCACCGCCACGTTCGTGGTGATGCTGATCGCGGTGCCCTTGTTCGCCTGGCTCAGTTCGCGGGTGCCGCGGATTCATTTCATCGACTGGGTGTACGGTTTCTTCACCCTGAACCTCGCGCTGTTCGCCCTGTTGTTTTTCAGCGCTGATGAAAGTGTATGGCTGGCGCGTAGCTTTTACGTGTGGATCTCGGTCTACAACCTGTTCGTCGTGTCGGTGGCGTGGAGCCTGATGGCGGATGTATTCGACAGCGAACAGGCCAAGCGGCTCTTCGCTTTCATCGCCGCGGGAGCCAGTGTCGGCGGATTGGCAGGACCCGCGCTCAGTACGCTGTTGATCGGCACGCTTGGTCAGGCCGGGTTGATTCTGCTGGCCGCTGTATTGCTGGCTGTCGCGCTGACGCTCAAGCAGGTGCTGATGCGCTGGCGAGAGCAGGGTGGTGCGGGACGTGCCGGTGCGGTTCAGGCCGAGAGCCCACGCCGGCCCGTGCCGGGTAATCCGTTCAGCGGGTTGACCCGGGTACTGGCTTCGCCCTATCTGCTGGGTATCGCCGGCTTCGTGATTCTTCTGGCCACGGCCAGCACCTTTCTCTACTTCGAGCAGGCGCGTCTGATGGCCGAGCTGTTCCCGGATCGCGCGGCGCAGGTGCGGGTGTTCGGCGTGATCGATTTTGTGGTGCAGGCCGGCGCGTTGATTGCCCAACTGTTCATCACCGGGCGTATCGCGCGGCGTATGGGCGTGCGAGTGTTGTTGGCCTGTGTGCCGCTAATGGTGTGTGTCGGTTTCATCGGCCTGGCGTTGATGCCGACCTTCGCCATGCTGGCGGCGCTGATGATCGTCCGGCGTATCGGTGAATATGCCTTCGTGCGGCCTGGGCGGGAGATGCTCTTCGCGCCGCTGGATGCCGAGAGCAAGTACAAGGCGAAAAACTTCATCGACACCGTGATCTATCGCGCGGGCGACGCCATGAGTGGTTGGCTCAAGAGCCTGCTGGACATGCTGGCCCAGGGCGCCTGGCTGGTGGCGTTGGTGGGGGCTGCCAGTGCGGCGCTGTGGGGACTGCTGGGTTGGTACCTGGGCGGGCAGGCCGATCAGCGCAGTGCCGAGAAAAAGGTGGCGGCGGCTACCTGAGGCAAGTGCGAGAGAAACGATGTGGGAGTCGGTGGCCGACTCCCACAACTGCATCAGCCTCGTGCGGGGATGTTTAGGCCGCGCTGCACCGCCGGGCGAGCGAGGAAGGCATCGAGCACGCGGCGCACGTTGGTGAAGCGCTCGAGTTGCACCAGATCACCGGCCTGGTAGAAATCCGCCAGGGTGCGAATCCAGGGGAATACGGCGATGTCGGCGATGCTGTATTCGCCAGCGATCCAGTCACGGCCTTGCAAGTGTTGGTTGAGTACGCCCAGCAGGCGTGCCGATTCAGCGGCGTAACGGTCGCGTGGACGCTTGTCTTCAAACTGGTTGCCGGCGAATTTGACGAAGAAACCGAGTTGGCCAAACATCGGCCCCAGGCCGCCCATCTGCCACATCAGCCATTGAATCGTCTCGTAGCGTGCAGCGGCATCCTGCGGCAGCAGCTTGCCGGTCTTTTCCGCCAGGTAGATCAGAATCGCGCCGGACTCGAACAGCGGCAGCGGATGGCCATTGGGGCCGTCGGGATCGAGGATGGCGGGAATCTTGTTGTTCGGCGCCAGCGAGAGAAACTCGGGGCTGAATTGGTCATCGCTGCCGAAGTCGACCAGGTGCGGTTCGTAGGGCAGGCCGATTTCTTCCAGCATGATCGAGACCTTGACCCCATTGGGTGTGGGCAGCGAATACAGCTGCAGGTGCTCGGGATGCTGGGCAGGCCATTTGCGGGTGATGTGGAATGGGCTGAGGTCGGTCATGTGGGGTTCCATGTCGAATGGGCCAAAGAGCCTGTTCACGATCTGCTGCGCGTCGGCGCTACTGCGTTAAAAACAAGCTGGATCGCCAGCCCGGTCGGAATGCTCATGTACAAAAGTACACTCTGCTTCCTCGCTTGTTTTTGCCTTGTATCGCTCTAGCTCGCGAGATCCTGAACAGCCTCTACGAAAGGAGCGATCAGAACACGAGTAGCCTGAGCGCAGGAAATCGATCCAGCTGCTAGTAGTCATCGACTCGAGCAATCCTGCCCGGTTCCCTGTACGTGAACGAGGCGGTATGGTGCGGTTTTTCATCCACCCGGCCCGGAGCCCATCGGCATGAGCCTGCACGGTACTTACGACTCCCAGAACATCTTCGCCCAGATCATTCGTGGCGACTTGCCCTGCTACACACTCTATGAGGACGACGATGTACTTGCCTTCCTCGATCTGTTCCCGCAATCCAAGGGTCACAGCCTGGTGATTCCCAAGCGCGCGGCCGCGCGCAATATCCTGGAAATCGACGATGCCAGCCTGGCCAAGGTCATGGCCGTGGTGAAGAAGGTCACCCAGGCCGTGGTCGATGAGTTACAGCCGGCTGGCGTGCAAGTCGCGCAGTTCAACGGCGCGCCTGCCGGGCAGACGGTGTTCCACATCCACATGCACGTGATCCCGCGTTTCGAGGGCGAAGGCCTGGGTGTTCACGCGGCGAGCAAGGCCGACCCGGCCGAGCTGGAAGCGCTGCAGGCACGACTGGTCAAGCGCCTGCAAGGCTGAAACGGCATTGCCCCGGACGAGTGACTCGGCCGGGGCATCAGGCAACCTGTGGTTTAGCCGTTCTGGTTGCTCAGGCCGCCCCACTCCACGAAACGCACGGCGTGCACTTCGCCCTGGCTGTCACGGTAGACCATGACGCTGGGTACGACACCGCTCTTGCGGCTGTTGTCGGTGCGCTGCAGAACCTGGTCGATGTCCAGCTGCATGCCGTACTGATATTCCTGTACGTTCACTTTGGTGCTGTCTGGCGCTTTCTCGCTGGCGAATGCGATAGGAGTGAAAGCGGCGAGGAGGGTGGCGTTGAGCGCTGTGAATTTCATCTGGGTAATCTCCGATCAGTTGCGCCGAAGAAGTTGGCGCTGGGGTCGAGAGAGATGAAAACATTGCGCCGATCATTACAGAAATCGATGCTTTTGCTTTTGGGCATCGATGTTATCGATACCTTGCCCGCCGGCTCGCCAACCCCAATACTCAGGCAGCACTTATCTGCCCATGGAGGGCTTCATGCGTTCGATCCTCATCGCTCTACCGCTGTTGCTGTTGGCCGGTTGTTCGTCATACCGGGGTGACCCCGAGAACGTCAAACCGGTACCGGAAGATCGCCTGCTGGCGTTTCAGGAGGCGCAGGCGAACGGCGCGCAGATCGTGGTCAACCGCGATTTCGGGGTGATGGGCGGCGGCTGCTTCGTGGCCATCGAGGTGGATCGCAAGGTCGCAGCGCGCATCGGCGTCGGCGAGGTCGCAACCTTCCAGGTACCGCCAGGCACGCGTGTGGTCGGCATCACGCCGGATCGCATGGATGACACCCTGTGCGGCATGGGCCGCTTGCTACGCGAAGTGGCGGTGCCGGTGAAAGCCGGGGAAACCCAGCACCTGCGCATCGTCAGCCAGAACAAGGGTGGCTTCGATATTCGCCCGGACAAGCCCTGACCGCTTTGCCGCTGTGCGATCGGTCATATCGAGCATGACGCCAGGCGGTTAGTATTCCCTGCATCCGAACAGGGAGCATGAACGTGAATGGATTGCCGATAGCCATCGTAGGGGCGGGTACCGCGGGTCTCGCCACGGCGATATTCCTCGCCCGCCAGGGTTATGCGGTGCGCGTGCTGGAGCGGGTTGAGCAACTACAGCCGGTGGGCGCCGGTATCCTCTTGCAGCCTTCCGGTCTGGCTGTGCTGCAACGCCTGGGTCTGCTCGCCGAATGCACCGCACTAGGAGCTCCGGTCAGCCGCCTGTACGGCACTAGTTGCCAGGGTCGGGTGATCCTCGACACTCGTTATCACGACTGGCAGCCAGGCAGTTTCGGCCTTGGCATTCACCGCGGCGTGTTGATGACGGCATTGCTCAAGGCCGCTCAGCGCGCCGGTGTGCAGGTGGACACCGGTGTGGTAGTGAGCCGCTTCGAGCAGGCCAGCGGCCATGTTCGCCTGCTGCAGGAGCAGGCGGATGGCAGTGAACAACCCCTGGGCGACTTCGCCGCACTGATCCTGGCCGATGGCACACGTTCGACCCTGCGCGCGCAGATGCAGGTGCGGCAGTGGTCGCGGCCTTATCCGTGGGGTGCGCTGTGGAGCATGTTGCCGACCTCACCGGCGACCGAGTCCGGCGAGCTGCGCCAGTGGTACCGAGGCTGCCGCGAGATGTTCGGGCTGATGCCGACCGGCTGCACCCATCAGGCACGTGACACTTCGCTGACCAGCCTGTTCTGGAGCCTGCCGCTAAGTGAACATGAAGCGTGGCGCAAGAGCGGCCTGCAGGCTTGGAAAACTCGCGTTCGCAACCTCGCTGGCGAGGCTTCGGAGGTCTATCTGCAGCAGATCGATGACCCCTCACAACTCACCCTGGCGGCCTATGCGGACGTGCGCATGCAGCGCTGGAACGATGGTCGCGTGCTGGCCATCGGTGATTGCGCCCACGCCATGAGCCCGCAACTGGGGCAGGGCGCCAATATGGCCTTGGTCGATGCCGCTGCACTGGCCGATGCGCTCGGCAATGCCGGTGACCAGCATCAGCACGCGCTCGACTGGAACGCCATCTTCACTCGCTACGGTGATACGCGCCGTGACCACCTGCGCTACTACCGCCAGGCCAGCCGCTTGCTGACGCCGCTGTTCCAGTCCAACAGCAATACTCTGGCGGTGTTACGCGATATCGCCCTGATGTTGGCTCGGCACAACCGCTTCGGCCGCCAGCATGCTGTCAGCACGCTGGTCGGTGCACGCGGCGGCTGGTTATGGTCGGGGGCGCAGAAGCGCGAGTTGCATGCCTGGACGGGCGAGCGGGAGGCTTGGGAGTAGGGCCGCTCAGCCGCGCTGCAGCTCGAGCAGCGCCTTCTGGCTCAGGTCCAGCCACTCCTTGTGTAGCACTCGATAGTGCCGGGCGGAGCGGCGGGCGTGGGTCTGAATCTGTTGCAGCAGTTCGATGGCCTCGCGCTGACGTCCCAGTCGCTGTAGCAGCAGGGCATAGCGGTAGTTGGCTTCGGGGCTGGCGCAGTAGCTGCCGAGGGCGCGGTATTCCTCTTCGGCCTTGAGGTCGTTGCCCTGGCCTTCCAATGCACGGGCATACAGCAGGTGGCCGTCGCTGGAGCGAAAGTCGGGATTGTGGGCAATCAGTTGATCGAGGCTTGTCTGGCAACCGGCGAAATCGCCCTGGGCGAAACGGGCCCTGGCCAGGCCGAGGAGGATGTCCGGGGCGTCGCTGTGAATGCCGCGTAATGCCATCTGATAGTGCGTGGCCGCTTCTTCGGCCTGACCCATGCGCAGCAGCTCATCGGCCAGGTTGACGCGAGTATCGCGGGTGTCGCGAATATCCAGCTCATCGCGCAGGGCGCGCAGGTGACGCTGCGGGTCGATGCTGTCATGCAGGCGGTTGAGCGTGCGGCGGCCGCGACGACTACCGAGCAGGTCCGGCAGCATGATACCGAGGAAGTAGATCAGGCAGCCGAGGCCGGGCAGGGCGATGATCAGGTACAGCCAGTAGCGTTCCTGGCCACTGCGCACCACGTGGAGGCCACAGGTGACTTGGCAGGCGATGACTAACAGAGCGAGCAGAGGCATGGGGCGATCCAGTCCTTTGGAGTGCGAGGGGAGGCTTATCAGAGCATGGATCGGCCCCGTTGTCAGGTGACGCATGCACGGCTGTGGCGCACGTCACGTGGTAGGCTGCGCGGCTGATTCCATGTTCATAAGGATGCGTGCATGCCGTCGTCGCTGGAGATTTTCGCCAACCTCTTTTATCTGGTTTCGGTCGTGCTGGCGGCGCGCAACTCGGTGCACACCTGGGCCGTTGGCCTGGTCGGCTGTGTGCTGTTCGGCTGACTGTTCTTCAGCGTGCAGTTGTATGCCGATGTCACCTTGCAGATCTTCTTCATCGCCACCAGCCTGCTGGGTTGGTGGAGCTGGCGGCGCGGTCGCCAGGGCGAGGCGCTGCCGATCAGCCGTGCCAGCACGGCCGGACTGGGCCTGGCGCTGCTGCTCGCGGTGGTCGTGGCGGGCGCATACGGCGCCCTGCTGCACCATTTCACCGACGCCTATGCGCCCTTCATCGATTCGCTGGTGTTGACCTTGAGCGTACTGGCGCAATTGCTGCTGATGCGCCGCAAGCTGGAAACCTGGTATGGCTGGCTGCTGGTGAACACGCTGGCAGTGCCGCTGTTCGCCTCGCGCGAGCTGTATTTGACGGCGTTCATTTACCTGCTGTTCTGGTGCAACGCCTGGTACGGCCTGTACCGCTGGCGCCGCGAACTGAACGCGCAGACCGTCTGACATGAGCACGCGATTCGCCTGTGGGCTGGTGGTCGGCAAGTTCGCGCCGTTGCACCTGGGGCATGAATGGTTGATTCGCCAGGCGCAACAGCAATGCGAACAGCTGGTACTGCTCAGTTGGGCGCGCCCGGAACTTGCCGGCTGCGAGCCCGAGCGCCGTGCGAACTGGTTGCAGGTGCGCTTTCCCGAACTGCGCAGCTGGGTGGTGACGCCCGAGTGGGTTGCCCAGCAACGCGCACGCGGCCTGGCGCTGCCGGACCTTCCCCACGAATCCGAGTCGGATGCCGCGCAGCGCCAGTTCGTTGCCGACTTTTGCCTGGCAGTGCTCGGCCACCCGGTCGACGCGGTGTTTACCAGCGAGGCCTACGGCGATGGTTTTGCCACGCATTTGAGCCGATGTTTCGGTCGGCCGGTGCAGCATGTAGAGGTCGACCGCGCGCGTATCCAGGTGCCGGTGTCCGGTACGCGTCTGCGTGCCGATATTCATGGCTTGCGCCACTACCTGGCGCCGCAGGTCTACGGCGATTTCGTCGAGCGCATCGCCTTGCTCGGTGGCGAGTCCACCGGCAAGAGCAGCCTCGCCCTGGCATTGGCCGAGGCCTTGGGCACGCGGCATGCCGCGGAATACGGCCGTGAACTGTGGGAAGAGCAGGGCGGTGTACTTGTCTATGACGACCTGCTGCGCATCGGCCGCACTCAGGTTGCTCGTGAGCAGAGCCTGGCCGGGCAGTGCCAGCGCTACCTGGTTTGCGACACCACGCCGCTTACCACGCTGTTCTATTGCCGCGAGCTGTTCGGGCGTGTCGAGGCCGAGCTGGAGCAGTTGGCCGAGCGACACTATCACCACCTGTTCCTGTGCGCCGATGACTTCCCCTTCGTGCAGGACGGCACCCGTCAGGACGAGACCTTTCGCCGCCGGCAGAACCAGTGGTACGAGCAGGAGCTGAATCGGCGTAGCTGGGGATTCACCTGTTTGCGCGGTTCGCTGCAGCAGCGAGTCGAGCAGGTGTTGCGGCATCTGAGCGGCTAGTCGCGCTCGTCGTGCGCTTCAGCGATAGCGCGAGAGAATGGCGTCGAACTCGCCATCCTGCCTCATCTGCACCAGGGCACGCAGCAGCGCCTGGGTCGGTACATCCGGCTCGTCGCGGACGATGCAGGCGATCAGGTCAGCGCTGATTTCACCGAGCGCATGCAAGCGTTGGTCGGGTTGCAGGTCGCGATTGAACCAGGCCAACGCCAGGTGATTGCTGACGGCATAGCGGTAGCGGCCGGCCTCGAGTTTCTCCAGGGCCAGTTCCTGGGTGCGGGCGTCCTCGCGGTGTATCGCCCCAGTGGTCAGCAGCGGCTCCAGATTTGGATAGCTGAAGCCCAGCACCGTACCCACGCGCTCATCTCGCAACTGTTCCAGTTTGAAGTGAGGGTCGGCGTTGCGCGCGACGATCAGGTCGCGCTGCACCATGAAGGGCAGGCTCCAGATGTACTGGTGATGGGATTCGACGAGCCAGTCAGGATTGACGTAGCAGCGCACGTCGATTCCGCCGCTGACCAGCAACCGTTGAACGCGCAGGCGTGGTAGCACCAGCATCTCTGCGCTGCGTCCGACCTTCTGTGCCAGGCGCATTTGCAGATCGTAGAGAATCCCGCCCGTGGCCTGGCCATCGACGATCTTTATCATCGGCATGGCCCAGCTCTCGGTCACCGAGAAGCGCAGTGGGCGCTGCTCCTCGGCCGAGGCTGCGAGGCACAGCAGAAGCAGCAGAGCGGATAGCGAAAGGCGCATGCGGTTACCGGTTCAAGACGTTAAGCGAGGTCGCGCCGAGCTTGGCCGTAACAGACTGGACGATGGCCGCTCAGGCCGGCGCCGACTCGAAGCTGTCGGCGCGCGCCATGCGCCACATGCGTTCGTAGAACTCGCCTTCGATCTGGCCGCTGAGCAACTCGCCCGGCGCGAGGAACACATGCTGCTGCGAGAACAGCTTGATCTCGGTGGCGGACATACGTTGCACCAGATGTTTGGCATCGATCTGCGACGGATGATCGAGGCCGGCGGCGGCGAGCATCTCGGCCAGTGCCTTGAGCGTGTTGCGGTGGAAGTTGAAGACGCGCTGGGCTTTGTCCTCGACCACCAGAGCGCGCTGGCGCAGCGGGTCCTGGGTCGCCACGCCGGTTGGGCACTTGTTGGTGTGGCAGCTTTGGCTCTGGATGCAGCCGATGGCGAACATGAAACCGCGCGCCGAGTTGGCCCAATCCGCGCCGATGGCCAGCACGCGGGCAATGTCGAAAGCGCTGACGATCTTGCCGCTGGCGCCAAGCTTGATCTTGTCGCGCAGGTTGCTGCCGACCAGGGTGTTGTGCACGAACAGCAGCCCTTCGCGCAGCGGCACGCCCAGGTGATCGGTGAACTCCAGCGGCGCCGCGCCGGTGCCGCCTTCCTTGCCGTCGACGACGATGAAGTCCGGCAGGATGCCGGTTTCCAGCATGGCCTTGACGATGCCCATGAACTCCCACGGGTGACCCAGGCAGAACTTGAAACCGACCGGCTTGCCGCCCGACAGCTCACGCAATTGCGCGATGAACTGCAGCAGCTCGACCGGGGTGGAAAAGGCGCTGTGGCGCGACGGCGAGACGCAATCCTCGCCCATGGAAATGCCGCGGGTGTTGGCGATCTCTTCGGTGATCTTGTGCTTGGGCAGGATGCCGCCGTGGCCCGGCTTGGCGCCCTGGCTGAGCTTGATCTCGATCATCTTCACCTGCGGGCTGGCGGCCTGGACGGCGAAGCGCTCGGGGTCGAAGCGGCCGTCCGAGGCGCGGCAGCCGAAGTAGCCGCTGCCTAGTTCCCAGACCAGATCGCCACCGTGCTCACGGTGATAGGGGCTGATGCTGCCCTCGCCGGTGTCGTGGTAGAACTCGCCGAGCTTGGCCCCTTCGTTGAGGGCGCGAATGGCATTGGCGCTGAGCGAGCCGAAGCTCATCGCCGAGATGTTGAACAGGGACGCCGAGTACGGCTGGCTGCATTGCGGCCCGCCGATCTCCACGCGAAAGCTGCAGGGGTCGGTCAGCGGCGCCGGGCGCATGGAGTGGCTGATGAACTCGAAGCCGTTCTGGTACACGTCACTGAGGGTGCCGAAGGGTTTGTCGGCACCTTCGTTCTTGGCGCGGGAATACACCAGCGAGCGCTGCGCGCGGGAGAAGGGCAGTTGCTCGGCGTCACCTTCGAGCAGGTATTGGCGAATCTCCGGGCGGATACCTTCGACCAGGTAGCGAATGTTGCCGAGGATCGGGTAGTTGCGCCGCACCGCGTGGCGCGTCTGCAGCAGGTCACCGATACCGATCAGGCTGAGCACGCCGGTGAGCAGGGTAAGCGGCCACAGCCATTGATGACCAAGGAAAGGCAGGCTGGCCAGGGTGAACAGCACGCAGAAGGCGAAAAAAGCGTAGCGGCTGAGCAGGGAGAGGTTCATGCAAACTCCAGGTGCGCGGATCAAGATAAGACTTTAGACCAAACGGCTATATTGGGTCATGTTCTGTCCACCTAGACACTCTCAAGGGCTAAGGACGAACCCCATCGCCCTGTGGCACACTCAGTGGCCCGGAGCCAACCGTCGCAAGAGCTTGGCCCAAGTCTCCCGATTTTCGGCCTGCGCCATTGTCGCCGGCCTACTGCCTGAGGCCGCCAGCGGCCGAGAAGAGGAATGAGCGTGCATAACGTCGTCATCAGTGGTACCGGCCTCTATACCCCGGCCAACAGCATTTCCAACGACGAGCTGGTGGCATCCTTCAATGCTTATGTGCAGCAGTTCAACGCCGACAACGCCGAGGCCATTGCCCGCGGTGAGGTGGAGGCGCTGAGCGAGTCCAGCAGCGGCTTCATCGAGAAGGCGTCGGGCATCAAGAGCCGCTTCGTCATCGACAAGGCCGGCATCCTCGACCCGCAGCGCATGGTGCCGCGTATCCCTGAGCGTTCCAACGAAGACTGGGGCATCCTCTGCGAAATGGCCGTAGGCGCTGCCAAGCAGGCGCTGGAGCGTGCCGGCAAGACCGTCGCCGATATCGACGGGGTGATCGTCGCCTGCTCGAATTTGCAGCGTGCTTACCCGGCGGTGGCCATCGAAGTGCAGGCCGCGCTGGGCGTCAATGGTTGGGGCTACGACATGAACGTGGCCTGCTCTTCGGCCACCTTCGGCATCCAGGCCGCGACCACCGCGATCCAGACCGGCCAGGCCCGCGCCATCCTCATGGTCAACCCGGAAATCTGCACCGGTCACCTCAACTTCCGCGACCGCGACAGCCACTTCATCTTCGGTGACGCCGCCACCGCAGTGATCATCGAACGTGCCGACCTGGCTACCTCCCAGCACCAGTTCGACGTGGTCAGCACCAAGCTGCTGACCCAGTTCTCCAACAACATCCGCAACAACTTCGGCTTCCTCAACCGTGCGGCGGAAGAGGGCGTTGGCGCCCGCGACAAACTGTTCGTGCAGGAAGGCCGCAAGGTGTTCAAGGACGTCTGCCCGATGGTCGCCGAGCTGATCGCCGCACACCTGGCGGAAAACCAGCTCTACGTCAGCGACGTCAAGCGCTTCTGGCTGCACCAGGCCAACCTCAACATGAACCTGCTGATCGCGCGCAAGCTGCTCGGTCGCGACGCCGAGCCGCACGAGGCACCGGTAATCCTCGACACCTACGCCAACACCAGCTCGGCCGGCTCGGTGATCGCCCTGCACAAGAATCAGGACGACCTGCCGGCGGGCAGCCTGGGTGTTCTAAGCTCCTTTGGCGCCGGTTATTCGATCGGCAGTGTAATTTTGCGCAAGCGCTGAACTCTCTGTAGGAATGCCTGACGCGCGTAGAACCTGTTTCACGATCTAGCGAGCTAGAGCCAGGCAAGGCGAAAACAGCCGAAAAAGCGCAGTTTACGAGCCGTAAATGAGTATTTTGAGGTTGGTTTCAGCGCAGCATGGCCGACGCGCAGCAGATCGTGAACAGGTTCGTACAGGGTTTGCTCGTGCGCGCCAGGCCCTACCATGGGAGTTCTATGTCCGATACCGATCTGTTGGATCGTCTGCTCACCGGTGAGCAGAAGGCCTATCGCGAGCTGGTCGCTCGCTATCAGGGGGCGATGCGAGCGGTGGCCTACGCCATCGTCGGCAGTCGCCACGCCGATGAGGTGGTGCAGGATGCCTGGCTCGCCGTAGTGCGCAGCCTGGCAGGCTTCCAGGGGCGCTCCAGCCTCAAGACCTGGCTGCTGACCATCACCGCCAACACCGCCAAGACCCGTCTCAAGCACAACCGTCGCGAGGTGCTGCTCGACGACCTCGCCGCGCCGCATGGCACGGTGGGTGACGAGCGTTTCTCTGATGACGGCCACTGGCTGCTGGCACCACATGCCTGGCATCAGGACAGCCCCGAAGCCCTGCTCACCGAGGACGAATTGCGCGATTGCCTGGAACACACCCTGGCCAGCCTGTCCGAGTTGCAGGCCAGCGTGCTGGTGCTGCGCGAGCGACAGGGTCTGGAGCTGGAGGCGATCTGTAATCTTCTCGACATCTCGCTCTCCAATGCACGTGTGCTGCTGCACCGGGCACGCCTGAAAGTCTTTGCCACCCTGGAACATTTCGAGGAGACAGGCCAATGCTGACCTGCAAGGAATTGGTCGCTCACTCCAGCGATTATCTCGACGGCCAACTGACGTTGCGCCAGCGCCTGGCCGTACGCGCACACCTGGCGATGTGCGGCAACTGCCGGCGTTTTATCCGCCAGATGAAACTGACCCAGGCGGTGATCCGGCAGATGCCGGAGGGCGAGTTGCCCGAACTCGATACCCTGGCCGAGCGCCTGGCGCATAACCGGCGCAATCAGGGGTGAACTGCGTGCTTGGTGGACGGCTTGGCTGCGTCCTCAGGCGTAGGGCGGATCGGGGCGCGTAGCCGACGCTTTTTTCATCCACCGTTTGCGGTGGTTGTTCGGGCTACTTGCTGTGATATACATAAATCTGTCCCTATTTTTCGCTTCTTTTACACCCATGCAGCAATCCCTAACGCTCGTATTTAAGGCTGGTTTGGAGCGCAGCGGAAAACCACGCCGACAACATGTGCTTGTTAGGCGATACACCGGCCACACCTAAGCCAGACAACAATTTTTATACTTTTTCTTACTGCCGCAGGGACATGGATCATTTCGGCCTGTTTTCCTTTCATTTTTCCTTTTTGTGGAGAAGTTCACTCGTCCATCATTCTTAATATTCTGAGGTTTTGGAAGGTTTTTAGTTGCTTGATCCATTTCATCGGATTGCACCCAATCAAATTCTAACTCAAGCCCGAATTTAATTTTTCGGCTTACTGGGTCTAGGCAAAGTCCAAACCAAGTATCGGCTTTTAAAGTGTATTTTCTTTTTTCGCAGTGAATCTTTAACCTGGTGGCAGAAATATTTGTCTTGTCACTATTGCAGTGTATAGTTAGTCCGGTTTTACCTTGATCTATACACAGTGTTAAATCATGGTGTTCTCCATCCTCTTTATGTAGTTTGTATAGCTGATCAATCCCTTCATTGATTTGTTCTATTGTCTCTCCACTCAATGAAAGGAGCATAAAGCCAAGATCAATGGTCGCAGGGTCGTCTAGGCGATCAATTTCAGCTATTAGTTGTCCGTAGGAGGTGTCTCTATATTTTGTCAATATGCCTTCTGGGGTTTCAATTCCCGGGGCACCGTTTCTTCTGGTTAGCATGGCCAAATCTAGATCGGCACAGATATCATCTCCTAACTGGATCATAGAAGTATCATCATCAATCCATAGGTTTTGCTTTAAGTGATAGGAAAGAATCGTTAACTCATGATTAGATAAAATCCTTTCCGCATATTCGACTCTTCGGTTTACATAGCTCAAGAAATGTAGTGGAGATTGTAACATTTCAGTCATCACATCCAGGAGAAACACATCCATGATAAATGGATACTTGATCACTATCGTCGCTTGGTATTTTAAAAACTGTCGTGCTTGAAAGCTTAGAGCAGGATAATGATCTGAGACTACGCAAAAAGGGTATATGCTTTCAAATTTTCTATATATCTTTAACTCGTTTCCAGAGGAGTCTACTAGTCGATAGTTTTCATTGTTTAAATATTCGGCGCATTGGTATGCTTGATTATACGAGTCTTGCACTGCCTTTTTAAAGTCTTCTTGAAGGCTATTGTCGTTTCCTTTTCTTGCGGCAATAGTTAACTTTTTTGACTTTGCTTGTAGAATAATTGCTCTGTTGGAAAAAATAACAAGTACATCTATTTCTCCAACTCTCGTTTGCTTGTCTTTATATATGTCGATATTGGTAAAAACTCTGTCCTCACCAAATACGATTTTAAGCCGTTTTTCCGAAAAGCTTTCGGTAAATAGCCCTCTATTTTCTCTGGCCTTTACTTTGTAGGTGTCATCCGCATTGAACCAAAAGAAAGGCGTTTCATATAGGGCCTCTAGCAACCCATAATTTTGAAGCAAAATGAATTCACTTTCACTTGCCCGTATAATTGGGTAAGCATTCATAGGGTTGAAATCATCTAAAGCAGAGAACTGATTTCTATCAATTTCTGGCGGACAAACAAACGAGTCAAGGAATGATTTTGTGGTTTTTAGATCTACGCCTGATTTTTCTGATAATTCCTTATCGGAAAAAACAAACGCGGGAAGCATTGTCCATTCTTCAGGAGATAGCGTCTTTAGTTGAGTGGGTATCAGATTGCTGATTTTATCGTTCTGTAAAATAAGCAAAGATGATACTATCTTTGCTGCATCTCCAATTGAGTATCCTTTGTTCTTCTGGAACCAAGCGCTGTCATTTTTATACTTTATTAAAGCGAGGTCTCGATATTGAAAGTTATAGGCGGCTTCTCCTCCATAGAAAATCGATTCTCTTAACGCCTTTCCTGTCCTGAAAGGATTGAAACTAGGGTCTCCAATTTTTCTTTTATCAAATATTTCCTCTAGGGGCGGTATCATGGTCTTATGCAGGTTTTTTAATAGAGTCTCAGTTTTGTCAATATATTCCTGAATACATTTCGGTCCAGGGTGGTTTATATCAATTTGTTTCTTGCACGCCAAGCCTATTAGTGTGGAAATTTCAGTGCGGACAAGTCTCTCAAGTGAGAATTGCTGAACTACATCATCAACAACCATTTCACCATCTTTATATCGAATGGTGTTATCTCTGAAGCAAAAATAAGCTATGGCATGTAAGTAGCCTGGAGATTTGCATAGCAACTCAAGCTCATCAAACAATTCTTGCTCAGTTTTTATGACGTCATTCATTGAGATATACCGATTTTTTGGCAGTCGCCTAGCGTTCAAAGCCACGGGCCAGTTTGTAGCTGCGGAGCGGCAGAGAAGTGGTCCCGGGACTGGTAGTAGGAAAAGGGGACAGATTTATTTTTAGGTCGATAGTGCTGTGCCATAAATAAATATGTCCCCTTTTTACCATTTTTAATGGTCTCCTTTTTACGCATTCAGCGGCTAGTCCGCTGCAATGCCTTGTCAGGCATTTCTATGTTGGTTGAGATGATGTGGAAATTACCACCGTCAATTTTGTAAAGCTCCTGCTTGGGGTCATAGAATAAGTTTAATGTTCCGATTTCACAATTCAGGAATTCATTACCCAGCAGTTGACCAAGTCTTTGCAGTTTTCCCTCTTTGTTAAGTTGCGAACGGTTGCCGCTAGCTAGAGCTACGTCGTTCGCCAGACATGCTTTGTAACCTGAACTATTAAAGTCGATCACTATGCCGCCGGGAGTAAAGCGCTCCATATCTTTAGCTTGATCAGAAAGCTTGCTGTTTGTGCCTTTCCAGTTCTTCTTAGATTGAAAGGGTAGACCTTTCGAGCGAATGACATTTCCACTGCTATCAAAGACCTTAATCTGGAATATGCCGTCAGACCCATATGTGCGTTCGGGAGCGTTTTTCCCGCGACCTCTAAGTTTGGTATACCCGATATCAACCGTATAAATTCCTTCTGGAGTTGAAAAAATTTGGTTTCTAGGCATCGCTATGGCTTGGCCAAATGCTCCAGTCAATGCGTCCTCATCGCCATAGTTCATGTCGAATGTACTTTCAGCGTCTGAAACAGCGGCTAAATACCTATCTCGAAGTGAATCTATTACTAAGCCTGGAAGTATGTCTTTCATAATTGCCTAACAGTGATTGGATGGATGGCGGTACTAATCCGATAGTAGAGCCTTCCATCTAACTCCGCACCCTCCCGCTTCGCTTAGCACTAAAAAGCTTTCTCGATCATAGTCTTACCGCTATGTGCCGGCAGTCTTGTGTATTCGCTTGACCTCCTCTTTTGGCTCCAGCATTACGCCCGGCACACCGTGCGGGTGGATGACGCTTTTGTCATCCGTTTGCCATGGCTGGTCGGGCTACTGGCTATCGAAAGCCTCGCCGCTAAAGCGCCTCCCACGGTGCGGTGGATTTTCTTGTACCTGTGGGAGGGGCTTTCGGCTCTGGCATCCTGCTTCGCTCTACCTCCTGCATCCATGCAGTCGTAGCCGCGACTGGCAGCGGGCAACGCTCCCCCCGGATTTCATTCGGGCTACGAAAAACTTTTTCCGCCCGCTGTAACGCCCGCATCCCTGCTTCGTCCATTGCTGCGAGGGCGCCAACCTGGCGCCGTATTCGAAACCGATGGAGAGATGCCATGAAACAACTCAATACCCTGACTGCCACCCTGGGCGCCGCACTGCTGACTTCCATGGCGTTCACCGCCCACGCCGCCAGCAACCCCTTCGCTGCGCAGGAACTGGCCAGCGGCTACAGCCTGGCCGCTGCCGAGAAGGCGCAGGAAGGTTCCTGTGGTGAAGGCAAATGCGGTGGCGAGATGAAAGCCGACAAGGAAGGCAAGTGCGGCGAGGGCAAGTGTGGTGCCGAGAAGAAGGCTGACGCCGAGGGTAAATGTGGCGAAGGCAAGTGCGGCGGCGAGAAGAGCGAGTAAGGGCATAGGGGAGGACGGATCATGCACCTCGCAAACCTCACCGGTGCCGGTCTCGGCCTGCGTCGCGGGCTGCTCGCCGAGCTGATCGGTGATGGTGCCAGCGGCGCCGACTTTCTCGAAGTGGCGCCGGAGAACTGGATCGGTGTCGGTGGCCGGCTGGGCAAGCAGTTGCGCGCCCTGAGCGAGCGCCGGCCGTTGCTGTGCCATGGTCTGTCCCTCAATCTCGGTGGCTTCGCGCCGCTGAACCTGGAGCTGCTGTGCGCCATCAAGGGCTTTCTCGACGCGCATGGCGTGCTGGCCTACAGCGAGCACCTGTCGGCCTGCGCCGACGATGGCCAGCTGTATGACCTGATGCCGCTGCCGTTTTCCGAGGAGTCGGTGGCGCGCATCGCCGAGCGCGTGCGCATCGTGCAGGACGTGCTGGAGCGCCCGCTGATCATCGAGAACGTCTCGGCCTATGCGCGCCTGCCCGGCGAGCTGGACGAGACGGATTTCGTTCGCGCGGTGCTGGAGCGTGCCGACTGCCAGCTGCTGCTGGACGTCAACAACGTCTACGTCAACAGCCTGAACTTCGGCTTCGATGCCGAAGCCTATATCGCCGCGATGCCCAGTGAGCGCATCGCCTATCTGCATGTCGCCGGGCATTACGACCAGGCGGCAGACCTGAAGATCGACACCCATGGTGCGCCGGTGATCGACCCGGTGTGGGCACTGCTGAGCAGCGCTTACGCGCGGCATGGTGTGCGCCCGACGCTGCTGGAGCGCGACTTCAATTTCCCGCCTCTGGCCGAGCTGTATGCCGAGCTGGCGCATATCCGCAGCCTGCAACAGGCCGCACAACCGCTGAGCAGGTACGGCACATGAGCGGCGTTCAGCAGCAGCGCGACTTCGCTGCACGTATTCGCCAGCCTGAGGCGCAGGCCTTGCTGCCCGGCATCACGGCCGAGCGCATGGCTGTCTACGAGGAGCTGTTCTTCAACAACGTCGCCAGCTTGGTCGGAGGCGCCTTTCCGGTGCTGCGCGGGGTTCTCGGGGCCGAGCGTTGGCAGCGGTTGCTGCGCGCGTTCTTCACCGAGCACCAGGCGAGCACGCCGTACTTTCTCGAGATCAGCCAGGAGTTCATCGTCTGGCTGCAGCAGGGCTATCGCGCCGAGCCTGACGACCCTGCGTTCATGCTGGAGCTGGCGCACTACGAGTGGGTCGAGCTGGCGCTGGATGTCAGCGATGCGCAGTTGCCCGAGCGTGGCTGGTCGCCACTGGCCTGGCCGCTGGCCTATTGCTGGCCTGTGCAGATGATCGGTGCCGATCACTGCCCCACACAGCCTTCTGCCGAGCCGACCTGCCTGCTGGTCTGGCGCGATCGCCAGGAACAGGTGCGCTTTATGCAACTGGCGCCGTTCGCCTATCAGTTGGCGCTGCGGCTGCAGGCCGGCGAGCCGCCTGTGCAGGCGCAGCTGGAGTTGGCCACGGCCCATGGCCTGGCCGCTGATCGCAATTATTTCGCTAACGCCCGCGCGCTGCTGGATGACTGGCAGGCGCGCGATATCTGGTTTCCGCATCCCGAGGACTGACCACATGATCACTTTGCTCAATCGCTTCCAGGACGCGCTGGAGGCTACCCGGCGCCTGGATTTTCTCGGCCCGCTGTTGCTGCGCCTGTATCTGGTGCCGGTGTTCTGGATGGCCGGCATGCAGAAACTGTCCGATATCGACGCCACCGCGGCCTGGTTCGGCAACCCGGACTGGGGCCTGGGCCTGCCGTTTCCCGAACTGCTGGCCTGGGCGGCGGCGCTGACCGAGGCTGGTGGCGCCATCCTGCTGTTGTTCGGCTTTGCTGTGCGCTGGATCAGCATTCCGCTGATCGTCACCATGCTGGTGGCGATTTTCGCCGTGCACTGGCCCTATGGCTGGCAAGCAATTGCCGATCCGTCCGCGCCCTTTGCCAACGAGCGCGTGCTGGCGGCGGCGGAGAAGATCGAACGGGCGCGGGCGATTCTGCGCGAGCACGGCAATTACGACTGGCTGACCGGCAGCGGCAAGTTCGTGGTGTTGAACAACGGTATCGAGTTCGCCGCCACCTACCTGGTGATGCTGGTGGCGTTGTTCTTCAGCGGGGCAGGGCGCTGGTTGAGCCTGGATTACTGGCTGGCAAGGCGTTTCAGAATTTCCCGTTAGCCCAATGGGTTGTCCCGGCGCCGGCTCTCGCGAAACTCGCCCGGCGTCTGCCCGGTCCAGCCCTTGAAACTGCGGTGAAACGAGCGTGACTCGGTGAAACCGAGGTAGCAGGCGATGTCCTGAATCGCCAGGTCGCTGCGCAGCAGGTAGTGCTCGGCCAGCTCCTGGCGCAGCTCGTCGAGAATCTGCTGGTAGCTGGTGCCGGCCTGCTGCAGGTGGCGCTGCAGGGTGCGCACGGTCATGTCGAACTTCTCTGCCACCCGTTCCTTGCGCGGCAGGCCGTCCTTGAGCAGCAGGCGCAGGGCGTTCTTCACCCGGCGCGGTAGCGGTTCGTTGTCGTCCAGCCCGGCCATCAGGGTCAGGGCGTGTTCTTCCAACGTGCGCAGCAGGTTGGCGTCTGCCTGGCGCAGCGGCACGCCAAGGTAATCCAGCGGCACCAGAAGAGCGTTGCAGGGCTGTTCGAACAGCACCGCGCAGCCGAACAGCTGCTGGTATTCGGCCAGTTCGGTGGCGGCCGGTTGCGCGTGCTCGAACCACACCTCGCGCGGCGAGTGTTCGGAATCGGCGATCCAGCGGGCGTACAGCAGCCAGGAGGCGAGCACGTTCTCGACCATATGGCGGCGCACGTCCGGCGCCTGATGGCGACAGCTCCAGATCAGCCGCACGTGATCCTCGGCTGCCTCGATACGGCTGGTGCCCATGTCGCCCACCAGTTTCTCGTAGGGCACGATGCGGCCCATGGCTTCGCCGAGGGTAGCGCAATTCATGGCAATGTAGCCGAGCACGCTCCACGAGCCGGGCTGGACGAAACGCGCCGAGTGCAGGCCGAACAGGGGATCGCCGGATACCTCGATCAGATGCGCCAGCAGGCGCTCATGCACTTCGCTGGGCATGCGTTTGCCATTGTCGGCCAGGTCCTGCGCGGCAATCCCGGCAGCGGCCAGGGCGCGGTCGATGTCCAGGCCGAGTTGTTCGGCCTGGCGCAGGTATTTGAGCAGGGCGGGAACCGAGGTATAGCCGAGGTTTTCCATGGATTCTTCTTGTTCTGCGATGCCTGTCTTGATTGGCGATAGTGCTTGTCCCGATTCGACAGTGACGGAAATCGGCGGCTGGCTAGTATAGGCAGCCATAAGTGCTGATCGGAATGGGGGATGCGATGCGACGCTGGAACGGATGGGGTGACGAGGCGACCGAAGTGGAACTGCCGGCCCATGGCGAGGCCTTTCTCGCCGAGCTGGTCGGGCCAGGCCAGCGTCTGGCCGACGCCAGCCTGCAGGGTGTGCTGGCGGGCGTGCCGGCGTCGCGCCGGGCGCCGCATCCGCTGATCTGCGTTGATGCCGAAGTGCGCGTGCGCCATGCCCGTGGTCAGAGCCTGCCGGACTGGCTGGCCATGCGCTCCGGCGAGTTCGGCCTGTTTCCCGATGGCGTCGCCTGCCCGGAAAGCGCCGAGCAGATCCGCGAGCTGCTGGCTTGGGCGCAAAAGCATGACGTGACCCTTATTCCCTACGGCGGCGGCACCTCGGTGGCCGGCCATATCAACCCGCAGGCCGGCCAGCGCCCCGTGCTGACCCTGTCGCTGGAGCGCATGACGCGCCTGCGGGATATCGACGAGGACAGCCTGATCGCCCCCTTCGGCCCCGGCGCCAACGGCCCGCAGGTGGAAAGCCAACTGCGCGCGCGTGGCTATACGCTTGGCCATTTTCCGCAGTCCTGGGAGCTGTCGACCCTCGGTGGTTGGGTCGCCAGCCGCTCCAGCGGCCAGCAGTCGCTGCGTTACGGGCGCATCGAGCAATTGTTCGCCGGCGGCAAGCTGGAGACCTTTGCCGGCACTTTGGAGATTCCCACCTTCCCGGCGTCGGCCGCCGGCCCTGATCTGCGTGAGCTGGTGATGGGCTCGGAAGGGCGCCTCGGGGTGATCTCCGAGGTGCGCGTGCGCATCAGTCGCCTGGCCGAGCAGGAGCGCTTCTACGCGGTGTTCCTGCCCAACTGGCAGCAGGCGCTGAGCGCCATTCGCAGCCTGGCCCAGGCACGTGTGCCGCTGTCCATGCTGCGCCTGTCCAATGCCATCGAAACCCGTACCCAACTGGCCCTGGCCGGTCACCCGCAGCAGATTGCGCTGCTGGAAAAATACCTGGCCCTGCGTGGCGCCCGCGACGGCAAATGCATGCTGACCTTCGGTGTCACCGGCAGCCGGGTGCAGAACGCCGCCTCGCTGAAACAGGCGCGGCGCCTGTTGAAAGTTTTTGACGGAGTGTTCACAGGCACCCTGCTGGGCAAGAAGTGGGAGCAGAACCGTTTTCGCTTCCCCTACCTGCGCCATGGTCTGTGGGAGCGCGGCTACCTGGTGGACACTCTGGAAACCGCCACCGACTGGTCCAACGTCGATAACCTGCTGAACAAGGTCGAGGCCAGCCTGCGTGACGAGCTGACCGGCGAGGGCGAGCGGGTGCACGTGTTCACCCACCTGTCGCACGTCTACGGCGAAGGTTCGAGCATCTACACCACCTACGTGTTCCGCCCCGGTGCCGACTACGCCGAGGCCATGGCGCGCTGGCAGCGCTTGAAGGCAGCGGCCAGCCGCACCATCGCCGAGAATCGCGGCACCATCAGCCACCAGCACGGCGTCGGTCGTGACCACGCGCCTTACCTGGCAGCAGAGAAGGGCGAGCTGGGCATGGCCACGCTGCGCAGCCTTGCCACGCATTTCGACCCCGACCAGCGCCTGGCGCCTGGCGTGTTGCTGCAGGACTGAGCATGGAACCCTGGAACGCCACCTGGCGCACGCGCGCGCTGCCTGACCTGGCCGCGCGCGACTGGGATCTGCTGGTGAGCGGCGGCGGCATCTGCGGCGCCGGCATCCTGCGTGAGGCGGCGCGGCGTGGCTGGCGCTGCCTGTTGCTGGAGCAGCGCGACTTCGCCTGGGGTACCTCCAGCCGCTCGTCGAAGATGGTGCATGGCGGCCTGCGCTATGTCGCCAAGGGGCAGCTGGGGCTGACCCGCGACTCGGTGCGCGAGCGCCAGCGCCTGCTCGGCGAGGCGCCGGGGCTGGTGGAACCGCTGAGCTTCGTCATGCCGCATTACCGCGGCGGTTTTCCCGGGCCGAAGGTATTCGGCGGCCTGCTCAGCCTCTACGACGCGCTGGCCGGTAAGCGCAATCATCTGTTCTATCCGCTGCAGCAACTGCGTTACCTGGCGCCGGGCATTCGCGAGGACGGCCTGCTCGGTGGCACGCGCTTCTTCGATGCGGTGACCGACGATGCCCGCCTGGTGCAGCGCGTGCTGGGCGAAGCGCGCGCCGAAGGCGGCGAGGCGCTCAATGGCATGCGCGTGGTCGAGTTGTTGCGTGAAGCGGGGCAGGTGGTCGGTGTGCTCGCCGAGGATGTGGAAACGGGCGAGCAATACCGCCTGCGCAGCCGCGCCGTGGCGCAAGCCACCGGTGCCTGGGCCGATCGCCTGCGCCAGCCTGGCAATGGTCGCATCCGTCCGCTGCGCGGCAGCCACCTGCTGCTGCCTAGCTGGCGCCTGCCGGTGGCGCATGCCTTCAGCTTTATGCACTCGGCCGATGGCCGGCCGGTGTTCGTCTTCCCCTGGGAAGGCGCGACGGTGATCGGCACCACCGATCTGGATCATGCTGACAAGCTCGATCATGAAGCGGCCATCAGCGTCGAGGAGGTCGACTACCTGCTGGCTGCCTGCGACCAGCAGTTCCCGGCTGCGCAGGTGAGCCGTGCCGACGTGCTGTCGACCTGGGCGGGCGTGCGCCCTGTGGTGAGCGATGGTGGCGGCGCACTGAAACCCTCCGACGAAAAGCGCGAGCATGCGCTGTGGATCGAGCCGGGCAGCGTGACCCTGGCCGGCGGCAAGTTGACCACCTTCCGCCTGCTGGCGCTGGAGGTGCTGCGTGCCTGCGCGGGTTTCGTTGGCAAGCCAGTGGATGATCAAGGCGGTGCAGTCTTCGCTGCGAATACGCCGACACCGATGCCGACCTTGAGCCCGGCGCAGCAACGCCGCCTGGCTGGGCGCCATGGCCGCCAGCTGGATGAGGTACTGCGTTTGATCGACGAAATCGGCGCTGATTGCGTTGCCGGTACCGACACCCTGTGGGCCGAACTGGCTTGGGCTGCCGAAGGCGAGCTGGTGCTGCATCTGGACGATCTGCTGTTAAGGCGCACGCGCCTGGGCCTGTTGCTGGCTGAAGGCGGCCGCGCCGACCTGCCGCGTATCCGCGCGCTGTGCCAGTCGCGCCTGGGCTGGAGCGATGCACGCTGGCAGAACGAAGAAACCAACTACCTGGCGCTATGGCAACGCTGCTATAGCTTGCCGGGTGCTGAATGATGACGTTGCCAAATATCCGTAGGAGCGAGCTCTGCTCGCGAAACTTTTGCGCCTCCCCCGTTCGCGAGCAGAGCTCGCTCCTACAGCAATACCGTGCATTCCAAGCAGAGGTCACACCTTGAGCGAACCAAGCTACCTGCTGAGCATCGACAACGGCACCCAGAGCGTGCGTGCGTTGCTGTTCGATACCAGCGGCAACCTGCTGGCCAAGGGCAAGGTCGAGCTCGACCCCTATTTCTCCAGCCAGCCAGGCTGGGCCGAGCAGGACCCCGAGTACTACTGGGCCAGTCTCGGCGAGGCCTGCCGACTGCTGTGGCAGCAGGTGACTATCGACCGCAGCCAGATCAAGGGCGTCGCCGTCACCACTCAGCGCGGCAGCATCATTCATGTCGATGAGCAGGGCACGCCCCTGCGCCCGGCGATTCTCTGGCTCGATCAGCGTCGTGCCGAAGTGGCCGGGCGGATAAAGGGCCTGTGGGGCTGGCTGTTCAAGCTGGTGCGCGCCGAAGAGGCGGTCGATCACTTTCGTGGCCAGGCCGAGGTCAACTGGGTCGCCCAGCATCAGCCGGACATCGCCGACCGCACGCACAAGGTACTGTTGCTCTCGGGCTTTCTCACCCATCGTCTGTGTGGCCGCTTCGTCGATTCCACCAGCAGTTGCGTGGCCTACCTGCCGTTCGACTACAAGCGCCTGCGTTGGGCTACGCCTGGCGACTGGAAGTGGCAAGCGCTTAAGGTACGCCGTGAGCAACTGCCCGAGCTGTTCAAACCGGGGGAACGACTGGGTCAGATCAGCGCCGAGGCCAGCCGCCATACCGGTATTCCGGAAGGCCTGCCGCTGATTGCTGCTGGCGCCGACAAGGCCTGCGAAGTGCTGGGTTCCGGTGCGCTAGAGCCCAGCACGGCATGCCTGTCCTATGGCACCACGGCGACCATCAACACCACGCGCAGCCGTTACCTGGAAACCGTTCGCCTGATTCCGCCCTATCCGGCGGCGCTGCCGGATCACTTCAACACCGAGGTGATGATCTATCGCGGCTTCTGGATGGTCAGCTGGTTCAAGCGCGAATTCGGCCTGCGCGAGATGCAGCGTGCCGAGGCGCTGGGCGTGTCGCCCGAGGCGCTATTCGACGAGCTGGTCAACGCCGTACCGCCTGGCTCAATGGGCCTAATGTTGCAGCCGTACTGGACGCCAGGCATCCGTGAGCCGGGGCTGGAGGCCAAGGGTTCGATCATCGGTTTCGGCGACGTGCATACCCGTGCACATATCTATCGCGCCATTCTCGAAGGCCTGGCCTATGCGCTGCGTCAGGGCAAGGAACGTATCGAAAAGCGCTCCGGCACCCGTATCGAGCGCCTGCGCGTTTCCGGTGGCGGTTCGCAGAGCGATGCAGCGATGCAACTGACGGCCGATATCTTCGGCTTGCCGGCCGAGCGACCGCACCTCTACGAAACCAGCGGGCTGGGCGCGGTGATCAACTGCGCGGTAGGTCTGGGCTTGCACCCGGATTACCCGAGCGCCATCGCCGCCATGACTCGGGTTGGCCAGGTGTTCCAGCCGAACCCGGAGGCCCAGCACGTTTACCAGCAGCTCTACGCGCAGGTCTATCAGCGCATGTACCGCCAGCTCAAGCCGCTGTACCAGCGCATTCGCAAGATCACCGGTTATCCGGCGTGAGGTGATTAAAAGGGGATTTGTGGGAGGGGCCGGGCGGCGCTCCGCTTTAGCCGCGACCGAGTAACACCAAGGTCGCGGCTAAAGCCCTCCTACAGAAACCAGTCGCCCTCCGAAGTGGAGGGCGATGGTGTGTGCATCAGGCGACATCCACCAGCACGATCTCGCTGTCTTCCTGCGCCTCGATGCGGATCAGCGCTTCATCGGCGATGGCCACGCCATCACGTGCCTTGACGTTCACGCCGTTGACGCTGAATGCACCCGTTGCGCCCACCAGGTAGGCTTTGCGACCCGGCTGCAGGGCGTACTCGGCGCTCTGTCCGGCCTTGACCGTGGCGGCCACCAGGCGTGCGTCGGTGCGGATACGCAATGCATCGACATCCTCCTCGTAACCGCTGGCCAGGGTGACGAACGATCCTGAGCGGTCGCCTTTCGGGAAAGGCGTGGTGCCCCAGGAGGGCGGTAGGCCAGCCTGGTTCGGCTGAATCCAGATCTGGAAGATCTTGGTGGTTTCATCCTCCAGGTTGTACTCGCTGTGAGCGATACCGGTCCCAGCACTCATTACCTGAACATCGCCAGCCTCGGTGCGACCCTTGTTGCCCAGGTTGTCCTCATGGCTGATGGCACCTTCGCGAACGTAGGTGATGATCTCCATGTCGCGATGTGGGTGCGGCGGGAAGCCTGAATGTGGAGCGATCTCGTCGTCGTTCCACACGCGCAGTCGGCCCCAGTTCATCCGCTCGGCGTCGTTGTATTCGGCGAAGGAAAAGTGGTGACGGGCGTTGAGCCAGCCGTGATGAGCACCACCGAGTTGTTCGAACGGACGTACATCGATCATGGTCAATCCTCCAGTCGTGCGCGAGGTGAGTCCCGCGCAACGTCGATGGCGCTATGATCTATTTCGTGTAATCGATTTAAAAGCGCAATATTTACGGCTTTAATATCTATTAATTTGATTAATTTTCGCGAAGGCCAGGCACTAGGCTTTCGCTGATTCCTTCAAGGAGCAGTGCAATGCGCGAACGCAAAGCCTGGTTGATCCTGCATGGCAAGCAGGCGTTGAACGAAGAGGTGAGGACGGCCGTGAGCGGCCTGCGTGAGCGTGGCTGGGATTTGGCCGTGCGCCTGACCTGGGAAGGCGGGGACGCCGAGCGGCTGGTCGAGGAAGGGCTGGCTGCTGGTTACCCGACGCTGATTGCCGGTGGTGGTGATGGCACCCTGCGTGATGTGGTCGAAGCGCTGGTCAAGGCGCAGGCCGATGCGAGCCTGGCTCTGCTGCCGCTGGGCACGGCCAATGATTTCGCCCACGCTGCTGGCATACCGCTGACGCCGGCTGCCGCGCTGGCACTGCTGGAGGTCGAGCCGGTGGCCGTTGACGTGGGCATGGCCGGTGAACGCGCTTTCCTCAATATGGCCACGGGCGGTTTCGGCTCCAACATCACCGCCAACACGCCGGAGGAACTCAAGAAGGTCCTCGGTGGCGCCGCCTATCTGCTCACCGGGCTCAGCCGCTTTTCCGAAGTGCGTGCGGCCGCCGGTCGGTTTCACGGGCCGGACTTCGAGTGGCAGGGCGAATTCCTGGCATTGGGCATCGGCAACGGGCGCCAGGCTGGGGGAGGGCATCTGCTCTGTCCAGAGGCGACCATTGACGACGGCCTGCTGGACGTCTGTATCGTGCCGGCGGCGCAGGATGTGGTGAGCACCCTGGGCACATTGCTCTCGGGCGGGATGCATGGTGTGCAGAGCGTCGCGGTCAGCGCGCGGCTGCCCTGGCTGGAAGTGGAGGCGCAGGAAGGGCTGGATTTGAACCTCGATGGCGAGCCGATGGAAAGCAAGCGTCTGCGCTTCAGCGCACAACCTGGCGCGTTGCGTCTGCATCTACCCCGGCATTCGCCTTTGCTCGCTGGTCAGGCGCCTGGGGCTGAGGCATGATGGCGGCGCGCCAGCAAGGCTTCAGTATGCCGGCAGTTCGCCGATAACCCGAACGGCAGACTAGACTCAATCTATATACCTCGGAGCGCATGATGGCTGGCATCCTCGATTCAGTAGATCAACGCACGCAACTGGTCGGCGAGAACCGCCTGGAAATCCTCATGTTCCGCCTGGCCGGTCGGCAGTTGTTCGCCATCAACGTGTTCAAGGTGCAGGAAGTCCTGCAGATGCCCAAACTGACGTTGATGCCGCAGCGTCACCGCTTCGTCTGCGGTGTGGTCAACCTGCGTGGCCAGACCCTGCCGGTGATCGATCTGTCCCAGGCCATCGGCATGCGTCCGCTGGTGCCGGATGAGCGCAGCACCATCATCGTCACCGAATACAACCGCTCTGTGCAGGCCTTCCTGGTCGGCAGCGTGGATCGCATCCTCAACCTCAATTGGGAGTCGATCCAACCGCCGCCCGGTGGCGCCGGTCGTCAGCATTACCTGACCGCGATCACCAAGGTCGACGAGCAGATCGTCGAGGTCATCGACGTGGAAAAGGTGCTGGCCGAGATCGTGCCGATGAGCACCAAGGTCTCCGAAGAGAAACTTGCCGATCCGTTGCTGGAGAAGGCGCGCGGTCGTGAAGTGCTGCTGGTGGACGACTCCAGCGTGGCGCTGAGCCAGTTGCGCGACACCCTGACCCAACTGGGCATGCGCCTGCACATGGCGGGCGATGGTCTGAAAGCCCTGAACTTGCTGAAGAAGTGGGCGGATAGCGGCGAAGTGATGACCGACAAGCTGCTGATGATCTTCACCGATGCCGAAATGCCGGAGATGGACGGCTACCGCTTGACCAGCGAGATTCGCAACGATCCGCGCCTTAAGGACCTCTACGTCGTGCTGCACACGTCGCTGTCCGGCAGCTTCAACGAGGCGATGGTGAAGAAGGTCGGTTGCGACAACTTCCTCTCCAAATTCCAGCCGGACAAGCTCGTCGACGTGGTACGTCAACGCCTCGAGTTGGACGAACCCCGCTAAAGTTGCTGGAGGGTGGGTGCAACCCGCCGAGCGTCGATGGCTGCCGGTGCCCGAGCGAGCGTTACTGATCTGCAAAATTTCCCGAGTTTTGTTGCTTGTGAGCATCGCCGTCACCTCGTATAACGGCGTTTTGCCAACAGGAACCTGACCCATGCTGAGTCTCTCGGGGCTGTACCGTTATCCGCTCAAGTCCGGCCGCGGCGAAGTGTTGCAGCGCAGTGCGGTCGACGGTCTCGGCCTGCAGGGTGATCGGCGCTGGATGCTGGTCGACGCTGACAACGGCCGCTTCATCACCCAACGGCTGCTACCGCAGATGAGTCACCTGAGCGCTCTGTACGATGCGCGCGGTGGGCTGACTCTGAGTGCGCCGGGGCGTGAGGATCTGTCCGTGGCGTTGCCCGATCCCGAGCAGGACCTGCGTGGCGTCATCGTCTGGCGTGACAGCCTGCGCGTGCCGGATGCGGGCGATGCAGCGGCTGCCTGGCTCAGCGAAATGCTAGGTAAGTCTTGTCGCCTGGTGCAGGTGCCGGAAGGCCGCACTCGCCAAGTCGATACCGCCTATGCGCAACCGGGCGATCGCGTGGCCTTTGCCGACGGTTTCCCGCTGCTGCTGATCGGCCAGGCGTCGCTGGACGATCTTTCTCAGCGCGTCGGGCAATCGCTGTCGATGCTGCGTTTTCGCCCCAATCTGGTCGTCACCGGCAGTGAGCCTTACGCCGAAGACAGCTGGAAGCGCATCCGCATTGGCGAGGTGGAGTTCGACGTGGCCAAGGGCTGCTCGCGCTGCATCCTCACCACCATCGACCCACAGACCGGCGAGCGCAACGCCCAGCGTGAGCCGCTGGCCACGCTCAAGACCTATCGGGAACGCGATGGCGATGTGTACTTCGGACAGAATCTTTTGCCACGAGGTGTGGGTGAGCTACAGATCGGTATGCCGGTTGAAATTCTGGAGTAGGGTGCGCCATGCGCGCCGCGTGATCTGCGTACGGTCGCTGGGCTGAGGCTAACGCGGCACTGAACCGAAGCGCGGTCCGGCCCAGGCGTATGGAGCAGCGAGCCCCGATCAGACACCCAGTCCGATCGGGGCTTTTGTTTTACTGATCCTCAAAGAAGCGCTCGTTCCACGCCACCAGTGGGTGCGGTGCGTTGAGCTTCTGGCCGTAGATCACCGAGTAGGACAGCACGTTTTGCACGTACTGGCGGGTCTCGTCGAACGGGATGTTCTCCACCCAAACGTCATAACTGAGGTGATTGGCGCCGCGCAGCCACTGGCGTACGCGGCCGGGCCCGGCATTGTAGGCGGCCGAGGCGAGTACGCGGTTGCCATTGAACTGACCATATACCTGACTCAGATAGGCGGCGCCCAACTGGATATTGGTGTCAGGGTTGAGCGCCTGTTGCGGCGATGCCAAGGGGATGCCGAACTTGCGTGCGGTTTCCTTGGCTGTACCCGGCATCAGTTGCATCAGGCCCATGGCGCCGGCGTGGGAGCGGGCGTCGGCCATGAAGGCGCTTTCCTGGCGGGTAATGGCGAAAACCCAGCTCGAATGCAGATCGCGGCGCTTGGCTTCACGCACCAGTTCGCTGCGGTGAGCCATGGGGAAGCGCACTTCCAGGTCGTCCCAGTACTGGGCCTGGCTGATGGTACGGATGGCTGGAAAATACCACTCCATTTCGTAGGCCAGGCGCGCCTGGGCCACCAGTTCATCGCGGCTGAACAGGCGGCTGACGTGATACCACTCGCGGCGACCATCGACGATCTGGCCGCGTGCATGGAATTCCATGGCGCGCTTGATACCGGCGGTGTTGCGTACCTTCTGCACCACCTTCGGGTCGAGTGCCAGCGGCTGGTTGTTCAACGAGTAAGGTGCCTTGACCTGATCGGCGGCCATGAAGCCGTAAAAGTCGCGCTCCTTGGCCAGGGCCTGAAACAGTACTTCCGGTTGATGGCTGTTGGGTTGCGCCAGTTGCAGGCTGCGCGCGTTCCAGTAGCGCCAGCGGTTGCTGCTGGCCAGATCGGACGGCATCTTCTGGGTCAGCTGATAGGCTTCTTCCCAGCGGCCGTGACGCAGCAGCAGGCGCGCGCGCCATTCGCTGACGGTGTTGTCACGCAGTTGCGGGTCGTACTTGGCCATGACTTGCAGGCCGCGCAGGTCGAAGCGTTGTGCCAGGCGCAGACCGATCTGGCGGGCGATGGCGACCTGCTCGTCCGAGGAGAACTTCATACGCTGGGCGTAGCCGTCGAGCAGGGCCAGGGCGTCTTCGGGGTTCTGCCGGGCCAGGCGGCGCAGGCCGAGGCCGACCACGTCGCTCATGGCGTCATCGGCTGGAGCGAAACGCGCGGTGTTTTTCAGCAGTTGCGGTTTCTGTGCGACCTCGACCATCAGCTTGCCGCGCTCGCCAAGCGTTGGCATGCCCTTGATCAGGAAGTTGGCCAAGCCGTAGTTGCCGCTTTCCACCGCCAGTTTGGTGCGCTGCCAGCGGCGCTGTTCGGTGAGCTGGCCATTGGCGGCCCAGCGCTCGAACAGGGGGTCACAGGCGTTGGGCTGGGATTTGCCCACCAGCCAGAGCTTCTCGGCGGTAGCGTTGCCTTCGGCAGTCAGGCCGTGGCTGAGCTGGTACTGGCCATACAGGCAATCCAGTTCAGTGAAGTTGAGCTTGGCATCGTAGTGATCGAGGAACGGCTTCCAGTCACCACGCTCGGCCAGCGCGCGCAGCCAGCGCAGCTTCATCCAGCTGGCCTGAGGCAGGTCACCATGTTCGGCCAGAAACTTTTCTATTTCCGCATTGCTCGCTGATCGCAGACGATTGGTCAGCTCGTCATAGGCCAGATATGGCGTCAGTGGGTAGTCGCGCAGGGCGCTGGCGTACTGGCGATAGGGGCCGCTGTCGCCCTTGGCCAGGGCGCGCTTGGCTTCATCGTAGTACTGGCGCTGCTGCGCCAGGTTGGCGGCTTCGGCACTGGCCAGGCCAGCAGTGGTGGTGAAAATCAGGCAGGAAACTACAGAAAGAAGGCGACCGCGCATGGCATTTCCAGGGGGCAAGCAGAGAGTGGGGGCAACAGGTTCCATATCGTTGCATGCCCTTAGCTTAGCGCTTCAGCGGGGCGCGGTGAATGCCGTCGCGCCAGATGGACACATGCAGAAAAAATGCATGGCGCAGTGCTATTGCGAGTGCTTTGCCGAGGTGCCCGCTGCTGGGGTGGAAACGGCCACAGTCAACCTGTAACTCGGGTAGAATGCGCCGCCTGTTTCTGGAGATGCCCATGACCCTGCTCAAGTTTGCCGACGTATCCCTCGCCTATGGCGCCATGCCCCTGCTCGACGGAGTGTCCTGGCAGATCGCGCGGGGTGAGCGGGTGTGCATCATCGGCCGTAATGGCACTGGCAAATCGAGCATGCTGCGCCTGGTCAAGGGCGACCAGATGCCGGATGACGGCGAGATCTGGCGTGCACCGGGGCTGAAGATTGGCGAGCTGCCGCAGGAACTGCCGCGCGCCGACGAGCGCACGGTGTTCGATGTGGTCGCCGAAGGCCTGGCCGGTGTTGGCGAGCTGCTGGCGCGTTATCACCACCTGGCGCAGAACATCCAGGGCGATGACGACCTCGAGCAACTGATGCACGTGCAGCAGGAGCTGGAAGCCAAAGATGGCTGGCGCCTGCAGCAGCTGGTCGACAGCACCCTGAGCCGCCTGCAACTGCCGGCGGACAAGACCCTGGCCGAGCTCTCCGGCGGCTGGCGCCGTCGCGTGCTGCTGGCGCAGGCACTGGTGTCCGAGCCGGATCTGCTGCTGCTCGACGAGCCCACCAACCACCTGGACATCGGCGCCATCGCCTGGCTGGAAGAGGCGCTGAAAGACTTTGGCGGCGCCGTGCTGTTCATCACCCACGACCGTTCCTTCCTGCAGAACCTGGCTACGCGCATCCTCGAGCTGGATCGTGGTGGCCTGATCGACTGGAATGGCGACTACGCCAGCTTCCTGGTGCACAAGGAGCAGCAACTGGCTGCCGAGGAAACCGCCAACGCGCTGTTCGACAAACGCCTGGCGCAGGAAGAAGTGTGGATTCGCCAGGGCATCAAGGCCCGCCGCACCCGTAACGAGGGGCGCGTGCGTGCGCTCAAGGCGATGCGCGCGGAACGTAGCGAGCGCCGCGAACGCCAGGGCAAGGCGAATATCCAGCTCGATACGGCGGACAAGTCCGGCAAGCAGGTGATGGTGGCGGAGAACGTCAGCTTCGCTCACGCCGGCGGTCCCTTCCTGGTCAAGGATTTCTCCATGGTCCTGCAGCGCGGTGACCGTATCGGTCTGCTTGGCGCCAACGGTACCGGCAAGACGACCCTGCTCAAGCTGCTGCTCAGCGACTTGCAACCGAGTAGTGGCAAGATCGAGGTCGGTACCAAACTGGAAGTGGCGTATTTCGACCAATTACGTCACCAGCTCGAACCGGAAAAGACGGTGATCGACAACGTTGCCGAGGGGCGCGACTTCATCACTATCGATGGCCAGAACCGCCATGTGCTGAGCTATCTGGGCGACTTCCTGTTCAGTCCGCAACGTGCTCGTACCCCTGTAAAAGCACTATCAGGTGGCGAACGGGCACGACTGTTGCTCGCCAAGTTGTTCAGCAAGCCGGCTAACCTTTTGGTGCTGGACGAACCGACCAACGATCTGGACGTAGAAACCCTGGAACTGCTCGAAGAAGTGCTGCTCAACTTCCCTGGCACCGTGCTGATGGTCAGCCACGATCGTGCCTTCCTCGATAACGTCGTGACCAGCACCCTGGTATTCGAGGGCGAAGGCAAGGTGCGCGAGTACGTCGGTGGCTATCAGGATTGGCTGCGCCAGGGCGGCTCGCCGCGGTTGCTCGGCGTGGGTGAAAGCAAGTCCGGCAAGGCCGAACTGGCCACGGCCATCGTCGAAGCGCCGACCCCGGCCGCAGTGACTCCCGCTCAAGAGAGCGCAGAGCCTGCGAAGAAGAAACTAAGCTACAAGCTGCAGCGCGAGCTGGAAGCGATTCCCGGGCAGATCGATGCTTTGGAGCAGGAAATGGCTGCGGTACAGGAGCAGGTATCCGACCCTGCCTTCTATCAGCAGCCGGCGCAGATCACCACGGAAGTATTGGCGCGTCTCGAGCGCTTGCAGACGGAAATGGACGCGTTGCTCGAGCGCTGGGCAGAGCTGGAAGGCTGACGAAGGAACGAACGGGCAATGGCCATCGAGTACCGCATTACTCTCGACGACAATCATCAGTTCAGCTATCGGATCGAGCTGAATCGCGAGTATGACCCCATTCAGGCGCAACAGGCTCCCGCCTGGACGCGCCTTGGGCATCAGCAGTGCAGCAATTGCCCACTGAGTCGCGACCAGTTCAGCCATTGTCCGGCAGCGGTCGATCTGCATCGGGTGATCGAGGATTTTCGTGGCCTGCCGGCATTTAAAAAAGCCAGCGTCTGGGTACGCACGCCTGAGCGTGAGTACACCAAGCATGTCGGCTTGGAAGAGGGCCTGCGTGCGTTGCTCGGCGTGATCATGGCCACCAGCGCCTGCCCAGTGCTGGCGCGCCTGAAGCCGATGGCGCAGCACCATCTGCCGTTTGCCAACAATCAGGAATTCATCCTGCGTGCGGTATCGCTGTACCTGTCGCGGCAGTATTTCAATATGCGCGAGGGGCGTCTGGCCGATTGGGAGCTGAAAGGGCTGGTGCGCCTGTTCCAGCAACTGAAACTGGTCAACCAGGCCTTCTGGCAGCGTATTCACGACACCTGCGAAGGCGACTCCAACCTCAAGGCCTTCCTGACCTTCTTCTCGATGTCATCGAGCATGACGGTGTCGCTGGAGACCCAGCTGCAGAAGATCCGCCCGCTGGTCATGAGTGCGGGCGAGTCGTTCGAGTAGGCAACTGCGGCCTTCGTAGGGTGCGCTGCGCGCACCACAGTTGCAAAGGTCTCGATGCCGTCAGTGCTGCATCTGGTGCGCATGGCGCACCCTACACTTAAGCGCCTTTTTCGCCTTTCTTCAGGCGCACTGCGAGCACGTCGCAGGGCGCGCCATGCAGCACGTCATTAGCGGTGGAACCCAGCAGCAGCGCCAGGCCGTGGCGGCCATGGCTGCCAACCACGATCAGATCGCAACCCTGTTCTTCAGCCAGGCGGTGAATTTCCTGGCGCGGTTGGCCATAAGCCAGGTGGCGCTGGTCCGCGGTCAGTTCGGGATACTTGCCGGTGAAGCTGTCCAGGCGCTCGCGGGCCTGCTCGAACTGCTGTTGCTGCAGCATCGACAGGTCCATCGGTACGTCACCACCAAAGGCCATGGCCATCGGTTCGACGATATGTACCAGGGACATTTTGGCGCCACTGGCCTGCGCCAGTTTCTGCGCGCGTACCACTACAGGGTCGCATTCCTCGGTCAGGTCGACGGCGACCAGAATGTGCTGGTAGGGCATGGTGAGTTCTCCTCAAAGGGGCAAATGGCTCTGTATCAAGTATGGCCCCATTGTGTGGGGCAGGGCGACTGGTCGTTAAATAAGGCAAAGAAAAGCCCGGTGCGAGCACCGGGCAATAGTTGGGCCAGGCAGGCCGGAAATCTGGGGCATCAATGCTGGGAGGCAGCGTATTGGGCCGCAACACCTTCCAGACCTTCGATGATGCTGTCGGAATACTTGCTGATCAGGAAAGGTACGGTATTTTCGTTGTAGTTGCGCAGGGATTTCTCGATGTAACGCCATTTGGTGCCGATGGAGTTCAGCGCTGCGCTGATCTCCGGAGTGTTCTGCTGGGCGGTGCTGAGATTGTCCAACTTGCTGGCGAATTCGCCTGCCAGCTCATCGATGGCGCGTTCTTCGCCGCCGCCGAAGAAGCTGGCGCCGACCGAGGCACTGCGTGAAGCATAGTCCAGCGCGATATTCTGCATCAGCAGGCTTTGCTCACGGCTCTTCTGCGTCAGCTGCGGTACGCTGAAACCGCTTTCTTGCTGAATCTTCAGATACAGCTCCTGACTAATGGCCATGATGCGTTGGTTGTTCTCGGCCAGATCGGCGACGGGTTGCAGGTCAGTGAAGCCCTGGCTGCGCATGGCGTCCATCAGTGTCTGGAGCCCGCTGCGGTAACTTTGCCAATTGGTTTGCAGCTGCGCGCGCAGCGCCTTGCTCGCATCCCCGGGCATTTCGCCCATGCCGTCCAGGTGCGATTGGCCTGCCTGCAGGGATTCGCCAATCATCCGCGCGTAGCGTTGATCACCTTCCATGCCGTTGTACATGTAGAAGTCGCCCAGGCTTTTTTGCGTCGCCAGGCGTAACTGGTGCAAGCGCAGCAGATCATCGGCCGGTGCGGCGCTGAGCAGGGGAGGGGAGAGCAGCGTGAAGAGAAAAACGAGCAGGGCGCTCAGGGGGAATGCAAGCGAACGGCGGCTCGACATTGGTGACTCCATATGGCCCATCGTGGGGCTCGATTTGTTTTTGTATTGCCTTCAGGTGGCGCTGTGCCAGCTGAAAGTGAGACGACTGTACCCGGAGCGTAGCGATTTGGCTAGGCATCCGGGAGTGCCCGTATCAAGCAGTAAAACGCTTGCAATAGTGCGTTATTGACGCTGTTTATCGAAATCGGCTGGAGGCCACGAATGACCAGGCCTGCAGAAATCGTCGGGAAATCGACGAAAAGAGGCCAATTGACAAGTGCAGGGTTTTCCCTGAAGGTGTGCACACCCAAATCAAACGGGCGTATGAATTGAGCGTTTGCCTTGTTAGGCGCGCCATTACAGCCCGAATATCGCGTCGGTGGGTGTGTCGTACCGATTGGGGCTATGCTCGTGCGGCGCTGCCGCAGGCTGGCCTGCCGGTTGGCTCCGATGTGTACTGTTCAGCTTCCATACCGTGGAGATCAGTTGATGATTTACGAAGGTAAAGCCATCACGGTTAAGGCTCTTGAGAGCGGCATCGTCGAATTGAAGTTCGACCTCAAGGGTGAGTCCGTCAACAAATTCAACCGTCTTACCCTCAATGAGCTGCGCGCCTCCGTCGACGCGATCAAGGCTGACGGTTCGATCAAGGGCGTGATTGTCACCAGCGGCAAAGACGTGTTCATCGTCGGTGCCGATATCACCGAATTCGTCGACAACTTCAAACTGCCCGACGAAGAACTGGTGGCTGGCAACCTGGAAGCCAACAAGATCTTCAGTGATTTCGAAGACCTCGCCGTGCCGACCGTCGTCGCCATCAACGGCATCGCCCTGGGTGGCGGTTTCGAGATGTGCCTGGCCGGTGACTACCGTGTCATGAGCGATAGCGCCAAGATCGGCCTGCCAGAAGTCAAACTGGGCATCTACCCAGGCTTCGGCGGCACCGTGCGTCTGCCACGCGTGATCGGTACCGACAACGCCGTCGAGTGGATCGCATCGGGCAAGGAAAACCGCGCCGAAGACGCCCTGAAAGTGGGCGCCGTCGATGCTGTGGTCAGTGCAGACAAGCTGCAGGCCGCCGCTCTGGATCTGGTCAAGCGCGCCATCTCCGGTGAGCTGGACTACAAGGCCAAGCGCCAGCCCAAGCTGGAAAAGCTCAAGCTCAACGCCATCGAGCAGATGATGTGCTTCGAGACCGCCAAGGGCTTCGTTGCTGGCCAGGCCGGCCCGAACTACCCGGCTCCGGTCGAGGCGATCAAGACCATTCAGAAAGCCGCCAACTTCGGCCGTGACAAGGCGCTTGAAGTTGAAGCTGCCGGTTTCGTCAAACTGGCCAAGACCTCGGTTGCCGAGAGCTTGATCGGTCTATTCCTGAACGATCAGGAGCTGAAAAAGAAAGCCAAGCACCACGACGAAATCGCCCAGGACGTGAAACTGGCTGCCGTACTCGGCGCCGGCATCATGGGCGGTGGCATTGCCTACCAGTCGGCTTCCAAAGGTACGCCGATCCTGATGAAGGATATCCGTGAAGAGGGTATCCAGATGGGCTTGAACGAGGCTTCCAAGCTGCTCGGCAAGCGCGTCGAGAAGGGCCGTATGACCCCTGCGAAGATGGCTGAAGCCCTCAACGCCATCCGCCCGACCATGTCCTATGGTGATTTCGGCAATGTCGACATCGTCGTCGAAGCCGTGGTGGAGAACCCCAAGGTCAAGCAGATCGTGCTGGCAGAAGTGGAAGGCGTGGTGCGTGAAGACGCCATCCTGGCCTCCAACACCTCGACCATCTCCATCAGCCTGTTAGCCCAGGCGCTCAAGCGTCCGGAAAACTTCGTCGGCATGCACTTCTTCAACCCGGTGCACATGATGCCGCTGGTGGAAGTCATCCGTGGCGAGAAGTCCAGCGAAGTGGCCGTTGCCACCACCGTTGCCTACGCCAAGAAAATGGGCAAGAACCCGATCGTGGTCAACGACTGCCCGGGCTTCCTGGTCAACCGTGTGCTGTTCCCGTACTTCGGCGGCTTCTCCAAGCTGCTGGGCTTCGGCGTCGACTTCGTGCGTATCGACAAGGTGATGGAGAAGTTCGGCTGGCCCATGGGCCCGGCTTACCTCTCCGACGTGGTTGGTATCGACACCGGCCACCATGGCCGTGACGTGATGGCTGAAGGCTTCCCGGACCGTATGGCCGTGGAAGGCAAGACTGCCGTCGACGTGATGTATGACGCCAATCGCCTGGGTCAGAAGAACGGCAAGGGTTTCTACGCCTACGAGACCGACAAGCGCGGCAAGCCGAAGAAAGTCACTGACCCGGCTGCTTACGAGCTGCTCAAGTCCATCGTGGTCGAAGAGCGTGAAGTCACCGACGAGGACATCATCAATTTCATGATGATCCCGCTGTGCATGGAAACCGTTCGTTGCCTGGAAGACGGCATCGTCGACACCGCAGCCGAGGCCGACATGGGCCTGATCTACGGTATCGGCTTCCCTCCCTTCCGTGGCGGTGCGCTGCGCTACATCGATTCCATCGGTGTTGCTGAATTCGTCGCCCTGGCTGACAAGTATGCCGAGCTGGGCGCCCTGTACCACCCGACCGCAAAACTTCGCGAAATGGCCGCCAAGGGCCAGAAGTTCTTCGGTTAACCGTGCAGCGAACAGAGCGAGAGTAGAAATATGAGCCTGAATCCTAGAGATGCAGTGATCGTCGACTTCGGTCGTACCCCGATGGGTCGTTCCAAGGGCGGCATGCACCGCAACACCCGCGCCGAGACCATGTCCGCGCACCTGATCAGCAAGCTGCTGGAGCGTAATGCCAAGGTCGATCCGGCTGAGGTCGAGGACGTGATCTGGGGCTGCGTCAACCAGACCCTGGAGCAGGGCTGGAACATCGCGCGCATGGCGTCGCTGATGACTCAGATCCCGCACACCAGCGCTGGCCAGACCGTCAGCCGCCTGTGTGGTTCGTCCATGAGCGCCCTGCACACTGCCGTGCAGGCGATCCAGACCGGCAACGGCGACGTGTTCGTGGTCGGTGGTGTGGAGCACATGGGCCACGTCGGCATGATGCACGGTGTCGACCCGAACCCGCACCTGTCGCTGTACGCCGCCAAAGCGTCCGGCATGATGGGTCTGACCGCTGAAATGCTGGGCAAGATGCATGGCATCAGCCGTGAGCAGCAGGACGCCTTCGGTGAGCGTTCGCACCGTCTGGCGCACAAGGCCACCGTCGAAGGCAAGTTCAAGGATGAAATCATCCCGATGCAAGGCTACGACGAGAATGGTTTCCTGAAGATGTTCGATTTCGACGAAACCATTCGTCCGGAAACCACCCTTGAAAGCCTGGCTGCGCTGAAGCCTGCGTTCAACCCGAAAGGCGGCACCGTGACTGCAGGGACTTCCTCGCAGATCACCGACGGCGCTTCCTGCATGATCGTCATGAGCGCCCAGCGCGCCCAGGACCTGGGCATCCAGCCGATGGCCGTGGTTCGTGCCATGGCCGTTGCTGGTGTCGATCCGGCGATCATGGGTTACGGTCCGGTGCCGTCCACGCAGAAGGCGCTCAAGCGCGCCGGCCTGAGCATGGCTGACATCGACTTCGTTGAGCTTAACGAAGCCTTCGCTGCTCAGGCCCTGCCTGTGCTGAAGGATCTGAAGCTGCTCGACAAGATGGAAGAGAAGGTCAACCTGCACGGCGGCGCGATCGCCCTGGGTCACCCCTTCGGTTGTTCCGGTGCCCGTATCTCCGGTACCCTGCTCAACGTCATGAAACAGAACGGCGGCACCTTTGGTGTCTCCACCATGTGCGTGGGCCTTGGCCAAGGCATCACCACCGTCTTCGAGCGCGTTTAAGCGTCAGCGGACAGAAACCGGGGCCTAGTGCCCCGGTTTTGCTTTTTACGGCTTTTTATTTCGGGAACCGCTCATGCAGTTGCAGCCAGGACTCTATCGCCACTACAAAGGCCCGCAGTACCGCGTATTCGGGGTGGCGCGCCATTCCGAGAACGAGGAAGAGGTTGTGGTTTACCAGGCCCTGTACGGCGAGTTTGGCCTGTGGGTGCGGCCGCTGAGCATGTTCTGTGAAGAGATCGAGGTGGACGGCAAGCGCGTTCCACGCTTTGCTTTGATTCAGGCCGAAGTCAGCCCTATCGGCGCTTCGCAAGCCTGACTGTGCAACCCCTGCGCTTGACCTTCGCTCGGTCGCCACTATATATAGCGGGGCCTTAGAACCTGTTCACGATCTGTTGCGCGTCGGCGCTACTGCGTTAAAAACAAGCTCGGAATGCTCATTTACCAGTCGTAAACTCCGCTTCCTCGCTTGTTTTTGCCTTGTATCACTCTAGCTCACGAGCTCGTGAGCAGGCTCATATGGCTCCCAGCCTTCTATATTTCGCAATTCAGGAATTTTCTGATCCATGGGCAAATCGCTGGTCATCGTGGAATCCCCGGCCAAGGCCAAGACCATCAACAAGTACCTGGGCAGCCAGTACGTGGTGAAGTCGAGCATCGGCCACATCCGTGACCTGCCTACCAGCGGCTCGGCAAGCGCCACCAAGGAGCCTGCCAAGCGTGGCAAGGCTACTGCCGGTGAGGCGCCTGCGCTGTCGCCCAAGGAAAAGGCCAAACGCCAGTTGTTCACCCGCATGGGTGTCGACCCCGAGCATGGCTGGAAGGCCAAGTACGAGATCCTGCCTGGCAAGGAAAAGGTGATCGAAGAGCTGCGCCGTCTGGCCAAGGATGCTGACACCATCTATCTCGCAACCGACTTGGATCGCGAAGGGGAGGCCATCGCTTGGCACCTGCGCGAGTCCATCGGTGGTGACGACAGCCGCTACAAGCGCGTGGTGTTCAACGAGATCACCAAGAAGGCGATTCAGGAAGCCTTCTCCAAGCCTGGTGAGCTGGACATCAACCGCGTCAACGCCCAGCAGGCACGGCGTTTCCTCGACCGCGTGGTGGGCTACATGGTTTCGCCGCTGCTGTGGGCCAAGATCGCCCGTGGCCTGTCTGCCGGTCGCGTGCAGTCGGTGGCGGTGAAGCTGGTCGTTGCGCGTGAAAAAGAAATCCGTGCCTTCGTCCCGGAAGAATACTGGGAAGTGCACGCCGATCTTGGCACCGCGAAGAACGCCAAGGTGCGCTTCGAAGTCGTGCGTGAAGATGGCTCGGCCTTCAAACCGGTCAACGAAGCGCAGGCCATGGCGGCCCTGGAGAAGCTCAAGGCTTCCAGCTACAGCGTGGTCAAGCGCGAAGATCGTCCGACCAGCAGCAAGCCGTCGGCGCCTTTCATCACGTCGACCCTGCAGCAGGCCGCGAGTAACCGTCTGGGCTTCGGCGTGAAGAAGACCATGATGATGGCTCAGCGTCTCTACGAGGCCGGTTACATCACCTATATGCGTACCGACTCGACCAACCTGTCGAACGACGCTGTGGAGATGGTTCGTGGCTTCATCGGCAGCGAGTACGGCGACAAGTACCTGCCGGGTAAGCCCAATCTGTATTCGAGCAAGGAAGGCGCTCAGGAAGCACACGAAGCGATTCGTCCCTCCGACGTCAACTTGCGTCCGACCCAGCTGTCCGGCATGGAGCGTGATGCCGAGCGCCTTTATGACCTGATCTGGCGTCAGTTCGTGGCCTGCCAGATGCCGCCGGCCGAGTACCTGTCCACCAGCGTCACCGTGGCTGCCGGCAACTTCGAGCTGCGCGCCAAGGGCCGTATTCTCAAGTTCGACGGTTACACCCGCGTGCTGCCGCAGCAGAGCAAGCCGGGCGAGGACGACGTCCTGCCGGAAATGAAGGAGGGCGAGGGCCTCAAGCTGATCCAGCTCGACCCCAGCCAGCACTTCACCAAGCCGCCGGCGCGCTATTCCGAAGCGAGCCTGGTCAAGGAGCTGGAAAAGCGCGGTATCGGCCGGCCGTCCACCTATGCAGCGATCATTTCCACCATTCAGGATCGCGGTTACGTCACGGTGCACAACCGTCGCTTCTATGCCGAGAAGATGGGTGACATCGTCACCGAGCGTCTCGACGAGAGCTTCGCCAACCTGATGGATTACAGCTTTACCGCCACCATGGAAGAGCATCTCGACGATGTGGCCCAGGGTGAGCGCGAGTGGAAGCACCTGCTCGACGAGTTCTACGGTGACTTCAAGAAGAAGCTCGAAGTGGCCGAGGCGGGCGAGGGCGGTATGCGTGCCAACCAGCCGACGCTGACCGACATCCCTTGCCGCGAGTGCGGCCGGCCGATGATGATCCGCACTGCCTCCACCGGCGTGTTCCTTGGTTGCTCCGGCTATGCGCTGCCGCCGAAGGAACGCTGCAAGGCCACCATCAACCTGGTGCCGGGCGACGAGATTGCTGCCGACGACGAGGGTGAGTCCGAGTCCCGCGTGTTGCTTGGCAAGCATCGTTGCCCGATCTGCTCCACGGCCATGGATGCCTATCTGCTGGATGAAACCCGCAAGCTGCACATCTGTGGCAACAACCCCGATTGCACGGGTTACGAGATCGAGCAGGGTCAGTACCGCATCAAGGGCTACGAAGGGCCAAGCCTGGAGTGCGACAAGTGCGGCAGTCAGATGCAGCTCAAGACGGGCCGCTTCGGCAAGTTCTTCGGTTGTACCAATGCCAGCTGCAAGAACACCCGCAAGCTGCTCAAGAACGGCGAAGCGGCGCCGCCGAAGATGGATAAGGTGGAGATGCCCGAGCTCAAGTGCGAGAAGGTGGATGACACCTACGTGCTGCGTGACGGTGCATCGGGCCTGTTCCTCGCCGCCAGCCAGTTCCCCAAGAATCGCGAGACGCGTGCACCTCTGGTGCTGGAAATCGTTCCGCACAAGCATGAGATCGATCCTAAGTACCACTTCCTTTGCGATGCTCCACAGAAGGACCCTGATGGCCGCCCAGCGGTGATTCGCTACAGCCGCAAGACCAAGGAGCAGTACGTGCAGTCCGAGGTCGATGGCAAACCGACCGGCTGGCGTGCGTTCTTCGATGGCGGCAAATGGAAGGTCGAGGACAAGCGCTGATCTCTGCGCTCTGACGAGAAGCGCGTCTGCCTTGGTGCGACGCGCGTATCATGACCCGATCTGCTGTGGAGGTCGCCGCAATGGCCAAAGAAATCTATACCCGCACCAATCAGAAGATCTTCTTCGCCGGTATCGCCCTGGATAACTGGCGCAAGGCCGAGGCTTCCACCGCGTTCAACATGCAGGCGCTGGTGCAGGCCGAGCGAGAAGCTGCGCTGTTTCACCTGTACGGTGGGCTTCTTGGGGTGTGTCATGAGATCGCCGGTTACTACCGCATGAACGACGCCGCGCCTTCGCGTGTCGAGGCGTTCGTGCAGCAGGCCGTACTCGAAGGGGCGCCCAGCCCCGAGCTGGCCGAGTTGGTGGAGTTGGCCCAGCAACGCGAAACCTGGCTGGCCGAACTGCTGGCGGCCTATGCTGGCTTGTTCCAGCCGCCGCGTGAGGAGCGCAAGGCCAAGGTCGATCCGTCCATGCCGTTGATCACCGCCGTCAGTGTTGGCGAGGAGCCGGCCGAGCTGAGCATCGATGATGTCGATGCCTGGCGGCAGCAGCTCAAGGCGCTGGTGCTGCGTTTCCGCGAAGGCCTGAGCGAGTGCTGATTGGGTTTAACTGGACCAGTGGGCTGGGGGTGATCCCGGCTGGCTGTTACAATGTCGTGTTTTTGCACAGAGACTGAGCCATGCCTACATCCTTTCTGGAAATCGTCGAACTGCCCGATGGGCGCATTGCCCTGCGTCGCGCAGAGGATGAAGAGGCGTTGGTGACCCTGGATTTCTCCGCTGATGCCAAGGCTTTCCTGCAGGGGCAACACATCGAGGTGGCCAAGGCCATGCTCAATGTTGGCGTGCAGATGGCTGGTCGAATGGCTGAGGGTGATTTCAGTGGTGAAGAAGAAGGCTCGCGCGTTCTCCACTGAGTTACTGCGTCTCAACGAAAAACGGGGCTCCATTGGAGCCCCGTTTTCATTTCCGCAAGCGAAGTCGTGGTCAGCTAACCCAGGCTGATGTTCAGGCTCTGCGCGCCACCAGTGTTGGCCGCCTGTGCAAGGCGCTGGCGAGTGCTGCTCTCGACCGGATGCAACCAACTGATCACGGTATGGCTGCGACCCAGCTTGAGAGCTTCTTCGGCCAATTCCAGGGCATTCTGCCCTTGTCGCGGATGCAGCAGCAGGATTCGTTCACGGTTCAGCCCTGCATCGCGCAGCCAGCTTTGCGTGAGGCTTGCCGGCGGCGCTACCAAGGTCAGCCAGCGTGCGTCCTGATTCTGGCTCAGCTCTCGCAGAATCGGCGCCAGTAAGTGCAGGCAGTGCCCAGCAGCGCCACGTAGAGCCAATTCGCTAAACGCCTGATCATCCTCACTGCGAGAGATGTCATGGGCTGCGACCAGTGGCTCATTCGGCGTTCGGCCAAGGAACGCGTCAAAAAGGGGAAGTTGTGGGCGCTCGAACGACTGCTGCACGTACATGGTGTCTCCTCAGCGGCGGATTACACCGACGCTCAAACCTTCGATGACCAGATCCTGGTTTTCCAGGTCCACTTCGATCGGGGCGAACTCGGGGTTCTCGGCAATCAGCCAGACCTTGTTGCCCTCGCGCTTGAAGCGTTTGACCGTCACTTCATCGTCGATACGGGCGACGACGATCTGGCCGTTACGGGCTTCACGGGTGGTGTGCACGGCGAGCAGATCGCCATCGAAAATGCCGATATCCTTCATGCTCATGCCGCGCACACGCAGCAGGTAGTCGGCTTTGGGTTGAAAGAACGCGGGGTTGATCTGGCAGGATTCCTCGACATGTTGCTGGGCGAGGATCGGTGCGCCGGCAGCAACGCGGCCAATGACTGGAAGGCCTTCGTCCTCGTTCGCCGCGCCTGCCTCGAAGCCAGGAATGCGAATGCCGCGCGAAGCGCCTGGGGTCATTTCGATGGCCCCCTTGCGTGCGAGGGCCTTGAGGTGCTCTTCTGCTGCATTGGGTGATTTGAACCCCAGTTCCTGAGCGATTTCCGCACGGGTGGGTGGGTAGCCGTTGTCTTCCAGGCAGCGTTTGATGAAGGCGAGAATCTCGGCTTGGCGTGGCGTCAGTTTCAGCATGGCTGGGCTCTGTCTTTTTATACAGTGACTGGGATTATATACAGTAAGCGACTCTTGGCAACGCCCATTTTGCAGATGCCTGTCGCCCGGCTTGTTACCCATGCCGAGTAATCTGCGTCTCTGCTTGTTGTAAGCTGTGACCAGCCGGCCAAAAGACGGCTCATGCGGCTTGACAATTCAGTGGGATGAAACGTATGTTTCAAACAAGTGTTTGTCAGGTGATAGCTCATGGCTCAGTCGGAAACCGTTGAACGCATTCTCGATGCTGCGGAACAGCTGTTCGCGGAAAAAGGCTTCGCCGAAACTTCATTGCGGCTGATCACCAGTAAGGCTGGGGTCAACCTGGCTGCCGTCAATTATCACTTCGGTTCGAAGAAGGCGCTGATTCAAGCGGTCTTCTCGCGCTTCCTCGGGCCTTTCTGTGCCAGCCTGGAAAAAGAACTCGATCGCCGTCAGGCCAAGTCCGACACTCAGGTTTCCCTGGAAGAGTTGCTCGAACTGCTGGTCGAGCAGGCGCTGGCGGTGAAGCCGCGCAGTGGCAACGACCTGTCCATCTTCATGCGTCTGCTGGGCCTGGCCTTCAGTCAGAGTCAGGGGCACCTGCGTAAGTACCTCGAAGAGGTGTACGGCAAGGTATTCCGCCGCTACATGCTGCTGGTGCATGACGCCGCACCGCGTATTCCCCCGCTTGAGCTGTTCTGGCGCGTGCACTTCATGCTTGGCGCTGCCGCGTTCAGCATGTCGGGCATCAAAGCCTTGCGTGCGATGTCCGAAACCGACTTCGGGGTCAATACCTCGATCGAGCAGGTGATGCGCATGATGGTGCCGTTCCTGGCTGCGGGTATGCGCTCGGAAACCGGGATCAACGATCCGGCGTTGGCCAGTGCGCAGCTCAAGCCGCGTAGCAAGACGCCGAGCGCCGCGCCCAAGGTCTGACAGCTCAGCAGTTGGGCTTGGCTTCGCCCTTCGGCTAAGCTAGCGGCCCATGCCCGATCTCGATTTACTCCACATCTCCATTGCCGACCAGTTGCTCTATGGCTTTAGTGACGGGCAACTGGTAGTGCGCTTGTCCGTATCCACTGCACGTAACGGCGCGGGCGAGCGCAATGGCTCGGGCTGTACGCCGCGAGGGTTGCATCAGGTTCGCGTAAAGGTCGGCGCCGGTTTGCCATTGGCAGCCGTGCTGCGCGGCCGTCGTTGGACGGGCGAAGTGTGGTCGTCGCAGTTGCACGAGCAGTTTCCCGAGCGTGACTGGATTCTCACCCGCATTCTCTGGTTAAGCGGTCTCGAACCGGGGCGTAACCGCATGGGAGAAGTGGATACCTTCCGTCGCTACATCTATCTTCACGGCACCCCGGACACGGAACCCATGGGCGAGCCGTTGTCCCATGGCTGTATCCGTTTGCGCAACGCCGACATGCTGGCGCTTTTTGATCGCGTGCCGCCGCACTGCAGGGTGCGTATCGACGAAGCGGCCTGCCCGCAGTGGAGCACAGGCCAAGATTTCACGTAAGGAATAGGTTTATGCAAGGCTCTTTGATGATGGACATCGCCGGCACCTGGCTGACCGCCGAGGATCGCCAGATGCTGCGCCAGCCCGAGGTGGGTGGCTTGATCATTTTCGCCCGCAACATCGAATCGCCACGCCAGGTGCGCGAGTTGTGTCAGAGCATTCGTGCCGTGCGCCCGGACCTGCTGCTGGCCGTGGACCAGGAGGGCGGCCGGGTGCAGCGTCTGCGCCAGGGATTTCTGCGTCTGCCGGCGATGCGTGCGATCGCCGACAACGATAATGCCGAAGTGCTTGCCGAGCATTGCGGCTGGCTGATGGCGACCGAGGTGCTGGCCGTCGGGCTGGATCTCAGCTTCGCTCCGGTCCTCGATCTCGACCATCAGCGCAGTGCGGTGGTCGGCAGTCGCGCTTTCGAGGGCGACCCGCAGCGCGCAACCACGCTGGCTGCTGCGTTCATCCGCGGCATGCATCAGGCAGGTATGGCAGCGACCGGCAAGCACTTCCCTGGGCATGGCTGGGCCGAGGCGGACTCTCACGTGGCCATTCCGGTCGATGAGCGCAGCCTCGATGAGATTCGCGCCTGTGACATGCAGCCGTTCAAGCGTCTGGCTGGCGAGCTGGATGCGGTGATGCCGGCGCATGTTATCTATCCGCAGGTCGATGAGCAGCCGGCGGGTTTTTCTCGTCGCTGGCTGCAGGACATCCTGCGCGGCGAGCTGGGCTTCGACGGCGTGATCTTCAGTGACGACCTGTCCATGGCCGGTGCACACGTGGTTGGCGATGCCGGCAAGCGTATCGAGGCGGCGCTCGCTGCTGGCTGTGACATGGGCCTGGTGTGCAATGATCGGGGCTCGGCGGAACTGGCCCTCAGCGCATTGCAGCGCTTGCAGGTCACCCCGGCCGAGCGACTGCAGCGCATGTGTGGGCGCGGCCACGCGTGCACCGATTATCGTCAGGCGCCGCGTTGGTCTGCGGCGGTGGCTGCGCTCAGAGCGGCGCATCTGCTCGACTGAGGGCTCAACATGACCGTTTATGCAATCATCGGTGGTACCGGCCTGACGCAGCTCGAAGGCCTGGTGATTCGTCAGGCGATGACACTGGATACGCCCTACGGCACGCCCTCGGCCGATATCCTGCGTGGCGAGTACGGCGGGCGCGAGGTGTTGTTTCTGGCGCGTCACGGCCAACCGCATCGGATTGCTCCGCATCAGATCAACTACCGCGCCAACCTGTGGGCGTTGAAGCATGCAGGGGCGCGCGAGATTGTTGCGGTCAATGCTGTGGGTGGCATTCATGCGGCGATGGGGGCGGGACATTTTTGCGTGCCGCATCAGCTCATCGATTACACGGCCGGTCGTGCGCACACCTTTTTCGAGGGTGAGCTGGATCACGTGACGCACGTGGATTTCAGTTACCCCTACGATGCGGCATTGCGCGAGCGCCTGATCGCGGCGTTGACCGCTGAAGGTGCTGCATTCAGCAGCCATGGCGTGTACGGCTGCACGCAGGGGCCGCGCCTGGAAACGGCGGCGGAGATCGTGCGGATGGAGCGTGACGGCTGTGATCTGGTCGGCATGACCGCAATGCCCGAGGCTGCACTGGCGCGTGAGCTGGCGTTGCCTTATGCCTGTCTGGCGCTGGTGGTGAATCCTGCTGCGGGCAAGACCAGTGGCCTGATCACCATGGGCGAAATCGAACGGGTGCTGGAGCAGGGCATGGGCACGATCAAGGCGGTATTGGCGCGAGTGCTGAGTGACTAGCTTCTCTAAGCAAATGAAAAGGGCCGCTTAGCGGCCCTTTTCGTTACCTCCCCTTACAGCGGGCTGATGCGCACCAGGGCGCCGAGGCTGCCGTGATCGAGGTAGGTCAAGCTGTTGTCCTTCAGGCGCTGGGCGACTTTCATGTGTTCGCTGCTTTCCAGCAGGCCGTCGGCACTGAAGCGGTTGATCCACAGTTCCAGGTCCAGATCGGCGAAGCGATCCTGGGTGAAGGCGAGGGTGCCTTCGACCGGGTAGTGGCCGAGGTGCGCCTCGCCGCTGTTGACGGCTACGCGGCTGGGCGAGTTGCTCAGCGTCTGACTCCAGGCCTTGTGCAGCAGAACCTGATAGCCATTACCCGAGTTGAGCTTGGCTGCTTCGCTGTCGAGGCTGGTGGGGCGCTCGCTGCCGGCGATCGGCAGGGCGGTGCCGGCCCAGTCGTCGGGGGCGATCTTCGGCGCGATCACCGTGTCACCGGCCTGGCGGAATACCAGCAGTTCCACCTGATACAGACGTTCGGCGAAGGCGCTCGGGGCGAGCAGGCAGAGCAGCAGGGCGATCAGGTGCAATGGGCGCATGTAGGAGTCCTTCAGGTGGTGGGCGCGAGGCGCTCGAGCAGGGCTTCCAGGGTGTTGAAGCGCTCTTCCGCGCGCTCCATGGGCACCTGGATCTTGAAGACGGTGGCGCCTTCGAACTTGTAGCGTTTCGGTTGGGCCTGGATCAGCTTGATCAGCGTCAGCGGGTCGACGCAGGTCTCTGCAGCGAATTCGATGCGGCCGCCCTGTGGTCCGGCGTCGACCTTGGTAATACCCAGCTTCTCTGCCTGCAGCTTGAGCAGGGTCAGGCGCATCAGATTCTTGGTTGGTTCCGGCAACAGGCCAAAGCGGTCGATCATCTCCACCTGCAGCTCCTTAAGGCCATCCTCGTCGCTGGCGTTGGCGATGCGCTTGTAGAGAATCAGGCGGGCGTGCACGTCGGGCAGGTAGTCTTCGGGGATCAGCGCTGGTACGCGCAGGTTGATCTCCGGGCCCCCGCCCAGTGGCTGGTCGAGGTTCGGCTGCTCGCCTTTCTGGATGGCCTTGACCGCGCGTTCGAGCATTTCCATGTACAAGGTGAAGCCGACGGCCTGAATCTGTCCGCTCTGGCCGTCGCCGAGCAGTTCGCCGGCGCCGCGGATTTCCAGGTCGTGGGTGGCCAGGACGAAGCCCGCGCCGAGATCCTGGGCGTTGGCGATGGCCTCCAGGCGTTTCTCGGCGTCTGTGGTCATCTGTTTACGTGGGGGCGTCAGTAGATAGGCGTAGGCCTGGTGGTGGCTACGGCCGACACGGCCACGCAGCTGGTGCAGCTGGGCCAGACCGAACTTGTCGGCGCGGTCGATGATGATGGTGTTGGCGCTGGGCACGTCGATGCCGGTCTCGATGATGGTCGAGGCCACCAGCACGTTGAAGCGCTTGTGGTAGAAGTCGCTCATCACTTGTTCGAGATCGCGTTCGCGCATCTGTCCATGGCCGATACCGATACGTGCTTCGGGCACCAGCTCGGCGAGGTCAGCGGCGCATTTCTCGATGGTCTTCACGTCGTTGTGCAGGTAGTACACCTGGCCGCCGCGCAGCAGTTCGCGCAGCAGCGCTTCCTTGATGGTCGGCTTGTTGGCCTCCATGACGAAGGTGCGCACTGACAGGCGCCGCGCCGGCGGGGTGGCGATGATCGACAGGTCGCGCATGCCTGCCACGGCCATGTTCAGGGTGCGCGGGATGGGCGTGGCGGTCAGGGTGAGAATATCCACCTCGCTGCGCAGGGCCTTGAGCTGCTCCTTCTGGCGTACGCCGAAGCGGTGTTCCTCGTCGATGATGGCCAAGCCGAGGTTTTGGAACTTGACGTCATCCTGCAGCAACTTGTGCGTGCCGATGACGATATCCACCTTGCCTTCGGCCAGTTGCTGCACGGCGTCGCCGACTTCCTTGGCGCTCTTGAAGCGGCTCATCACCTCGACCTTTACCGGCCAATCGGCGAAGCGGTCGCGGAAGCTGTTGTAGTGCTGCTGGGCGAGCAGGGTGGTGGGCACCAGCACGGCGACCTGCTTGCCGCTGTGTACGGCGATGAAGGCGGCGCGCATGGCCACTTCGGTCTTGCCGAAGCCGACGTCGCCACAAACCAGGCGATCCATCGGCTTGCCGGCCAGCATGTCGCTGCGCACGGCGTCGATGGCGGCCTGCTGGTCCGGGGTTTCCTCGAAGGGGAAACCGGCGCTGAAGGTGGCGTAATCCTGCGCCGGGTCCTGGAAGGCGACGCCTTCGCGGGCGGCGCGGCGGGCGTAGATATCGAGCAGCTCGGCGGCAACATCACGCACCTGCTCGGCGGCCTTGCGCTTGGCCTTCTGCCAGACTTCCGAGCCGAGGCGGTGCAGCGGCGCAAGAGCATCGTCACTGCCGGTGTAGCGGGCAATCAGGTGCAGGCTTGCCACGGGCACGTAGAGTTTGGCTTCGTCGGCGTACTGCAGGGCGAGGAATTCGGCGGCCTGGCCATCGAACTCCATGGTCACCAGGCCCAGGTAGCGGCCGACGCCGTGATCGATATGCACCACCGGTGCGCCTTCGCGCAGCTCGGTGAGGTTCTTGATCACGTTGTCGCCGCCTTCGCGGCCTTTCTCGCGGCGCCGGCGCTGCATGACGCGCTGGCCGAACAGCGGGCTCTCGGCGATCAGCGCCAGGTCGTTGAGCAGCAGCCCTTCGTCCAATGGTGCGATGCAGATGTTCAGGCGCTCGCTGCTGGCGACGAAGGCTGGCCAGCCCTCGACTTCATTGGGCTTGAGCTTGAGGCGAGCGAGCAGCTCCAGCAGCACTTCGCGGCGCCCGGCCGATTCGGCGCAGAACAGCACACGGCCTGGATATTCTTCGATAAAGCGGCGCAGCGCTGCCAGCGGCTCGCCGGCCTTGGCCTGGATCGCCAGGTCGGGCAGGGCGCGGGCGTCGAAGCGGGTCTGGCCGACGCCAGGCTCGATATCGTCCTGATTGACCACCACCCGCGGCCAGCTCTTCAAGCGGGCGAAACAGTCCTCCACCGGCAGGAAGATGTCGGCAGGCGGTAGCAATGGTCGCTCTGGATCGACTCGGCGATCCTCATAGCGGCTACGCGCATCTGTCCAAAATTGCTCGGCGGCTTTTTCGATACCGGGTAGGGAAAATACCTGGGTGTCGCCCGGCAGGTAGTCGAACAGGGTGTCCGTCTCTTCGAAGAACAGCGGCAGGTAGTACTCGATGCCAGCTGGGGTGATGCCGGTGGAAAGGTCCTGATAGATCGGGCAGCGACGGAAATCCACGTCGAAGCGCTCGCGAAAGCGCCCGCGGAAATCGGTGACGGCTTTCTTTTCCAGCGGAAACTCACGCGCTGGCAGCAGGCGGATCGACTCGACCTTGTCCACCGAGCGCTGGGTTTCGGGGTCGAAGGTGCGCAGGGTTTCGATTTCGTCGTCGAACAGGTCGATACGGTAGGGCGTGTCGCTGCCCATCGGGAACAGATCGATCAATGCGCCGCGCACAGCGAACTCGCCATGCTCGTACACCGTATCCACGCAGCGGTAGCCGGCCGCCTCCAGTCGCGTGCGCGTCTGCTCCACATCGAGTTTCTGGCCGACATCCAGCACCAGGCTGCTGCCCAGCAGGAAGCGCTTCGGTGCGAGGCGGTGTAGGGCTGTGGTGATCGGCACTACGAGGATGCCGCGGCTCAGCTGCGGTAGACGATAGAGCGCTGCGATACGCTGCGAAATGATGTCCTGGTGCGGCGAAAACACATCGTAGGGCAGGGTTTCCCAGTCGGGGAAGTGCAGCACTGGCAGGTCGGGGGCGAAGAACGCCAGCTCTTCCTGTAGCCGCTCGGCGCTCTGGCTGCCTTCGGTGAGCACCAGGGTGAAGCGTCCAGCGTCGCTGGCCGCTTCTGCGATGGTCAGGGACAGGGCGGCCCCGGGCAGGTTGCCCCACTGTTGTTTGCCGGCGCTGGCCGGTAGAGACGGAAGACGCAGTACGGACACGGGCGGCTCACGGTCGTGACGAAAGGCCGGGAATTGTAGCGGGGCTTGCTGGTCAATGTCAGTCGCGACAGGCGCGCATTGCTCATGCTCGCGCGCACCGTCATAATGTAGCCCCTTTTTTCAGCCCCTACATGTGGAAGGTACTGCCCGTGACTCAGAAGCCCGACCAGTGTCTCGGTGAATGGATCGATCGTGAAGCCCTCGCGGAAGCGATGATTCCGCTGATTGGTCAGCTCTATCGCAACAACAATGTGGTGACCTCGATCTACGGCCGTGGCCTGATCAATCGTTCGGTCATCGACATCCTCAAGGCTCACCGTTTTGCCCGTCACCGCCTGGCTGAAGAAGCCGAGCTGTCGGTGCACGACACCTTCCCCATGCTCAAGGCCATGAGCGAGCTCAAGCTGGGCGCCGCTTCGGTGGATCTGGGCAAGCTGGTTGCCAAGTTCAAGGCCGAAGGCGCTGGCCGTGGCGTCGAGCAGTTCGTCAAGGACGAGCTGGCCGATGTGGTCGGCAAGCAGAACGGCGCCGGTCGTGAAGGTACCGACGTTGTGCTCTATGGCTTCGGTCGTATCGGCCGCCTGCTGGCGCGCATCCTGATCGAGAAGACCGGTGGTGGTGATGGCCTGCGTCTGCGCGCCATCGTCGTGCGCAAGGGTGCCAGCAACGATCTGGTCAAGCGTGCCAGCCTGCTGCGTCGTGACTCGGTGCATGGCAAGTTCAACGGCACCATCACCATCGATGAAGAGAACAGCACCCTGACGGCCAACGGCAACCTGATCCAGGTGATCTACGCCAAGGACCCGAAAGAAGTCGACTACACCCAGTACGGCATCAAGAACGCGCTGCTGGTGGATAATACCGGTGTGTGGCGTGATGCCGAGGGTCTGGGTCAGCACCTGGCTTGCCCTGGCGTCGATCGTGTCGTGCTCACCGCGCCTGGCAAGGGCGCGCTGAAGAATATCGTGCACGGCATCAACCACAGCGAAATCACCGCTGAGGACAAGATCATCTCCGCTGCGTCCTGCACCACCAACGCCATCGTGCCGGTGCTCAAGGCGGTCAATGATCAGTACGGCATCGTCAACGGTCACGTTGAGACCGTTCACTCCTACACCAACGACCAGAACCTGATCGACAACTTCCATAAAGGCAGTCGTCGTGGTCGTAGCGCCGCGCTGAACATGGTCATCACCGAGACCGGTGCCGCCACCGCTGCTGCCAAGGCGCTGCCAGTGCTCAAGGGCAAGCTGACCGGCAATGCCATTCGCGTGCCGACGCCGAACGTGTCCATGGCCATTCTCAACCTGAACCTGGAGAAGGCCACCACGCGCGAAGAAATTAACGAGTACCTGCGCCAGATGGCCATGCACTCGGATCTGCAGAAGCAGATCGACTTCGTCAGCTCGCAGGAAGTGGTATCGACCGACTTCGTCGGCTCGCGTCACGCCGGTGTAGTGGATGCCGAAGCCACCATCGCCAACGATAACCGCGTTGTACTGTACGTCTGGTACGACAACGAGTTCGGTTACAGCTGCCAGGTGGTGCGCGTGATGGAAGACATGGCCGGGGTCAATCCGCCAGCCTTCCCGCGTTAAGCGTCAGGGTCAAAAAACGGGAGCTTCGGCTCCCGTTTTTTTATGCCTGAAATCTGGCCTGGCGAAGTTGTCGAGTTGATCTCGAGCAGTATCGAGTTTGTTGCGCCCTGTTACCGAAAGGCCAAAAAAAGCAAGCGCTTGGGTGGTCAGTGCCGGGGGGCGTCTTTATAATCAAGCGGATTTTTTACCCAGGTTTGGCGCCTTCCTCCACGCCCATATCGTATTGGCGTGGTCGGGTCTATTAGACCTTCGGTAGCGCCGCCTGTCCTATAAAAAGCTTTCTAAATCAGTGGTTAGGCAAACCTATGATCAAACTAAAGCATGGGCTTGATTTGCCCATAACGGGTGCGCCGGCACAGCGTATCGAGGCCGCCAGGCCCGTACGTAGTGTCGCCGTCATCGGCTTCGACTATCACGGGATGAAGCCGACGATGGAAGTGCAGGTCGGTGACCGGGTCAAGCTCGGTCAATTGCTGTTTACCGACAAGAAGACACCCGGCGTGCGCTATACCGCTCCCGCTGGTGGCGTGATCAGCGCCATCCATCGTGGTGAAAAGCGTGTTCTGCAGTCCGTGGTCATCGACATTGATGGCGACGAGCAGGAGACCTTCGCTCAATATGCTGCCGACCAGCTGGATTCGCTGACTGACGAACAGGTTCGCGAAAACCTGCAGCAGTCCGGCCTTTGGACCGCTCTGCGTACCCGTCCGTTCAGCAAGGTGCCGGCGCTCGATGCCGTACCGAGTTCGATCTTCGTGACCGCAGTCGACACGCATCCGCTCGCCGCCGATCCTGCTGTGATCATCGGTGAATATGCCGCTGATTTCGAAAATGGCCTCAAGGTTCTCGGTAACCTGGCCAAGATCTTCCTGTGCAAGGCCGACGGCGCCAATCTGCCTGGCGAGAAACTGGCCAAGGTACAGAGCGAAGCCTTTGCTGGCCCACACCCGGCAGGTCTGCCGGGGACTCACATCCACTTCCTCGACCCGGTCAGCACCAGCAAGAGTGTCTGGCAGATCGGTTATCAAGACGTGATCGCGGTGGGCAAGCTGTTCACCACTGGCCAGCTGTTCGTCGAGCGCGTGGTAGCACTCGGCGGCCCGGTTGCCGAACAGCCGCGTCTGCTGCGCACCCGCCTGGGCGCCAACCTGGAAGAACTCACCGCTGGTGAGCTCAAACCAGGTTTCAATCGTGTGATTTCCGGCTCGGTGTTCGGCGGTCGTACCGCTCAGGGTGCCTTCGCCTTCCTCGGTCGTTACCACAACCAGGTGTCCTGCCTGGTGGAAGGCAATGACCGCGAGATGATGCATTACCTGCGTGCCGGGGTTAACAAGCACTCGGTACTGAACGTGTTCGTCTCCAAGCTGGCCAGCGCCAAGCTGTTCAACTTCACCACCACCACCAACGGCAGCCCGCGTGCCATGGTGCCGGTGGGCAACTACGAAGCCGTGATGCCGCTGGATATCCTGCCGACTCAACTGCTGCGCTATCTGATCGTTGGCGACACCGAGATGGCTCAGAAACTGGGTTGCCTGGAGCTCGACGAAGAAGATCTTGCGCTGTGCACCTACGTGTGTGCCGGCAAGTATGAATATGGCCCGATCCTGCGGGACAACCTCACCCGCATCGAGAAGGAGGGTTAATCCGTGGGCATTCGTGCATTCCTCGACAAGATCGAGCACAACTTCGAAAAGGGCGGCAAGTACGAGAAGTGGTATGCCCTCTACGAGGCCATCGACACCTTCTTCTATCGTCCTGGCAGCGTGACCAAGACCACTGCTCACGTGCGTGATGGCATCGACCTCAAGCGCATGATGATCACCGTGTGGCTGTGCACCTTCCCGGCGATGTTCTTCGGCATGTGGAACACCGGCTATCAGGCCAACCTGATCTTCGCTCAGAGCCCCGAGCTGCTGGCGAGCCAGGAAGGCTGGCGCTTCGCCCTGATCGGCTCGCTGGCCGGTTTCGACCCGAATAGCCTGTGGGACAACTTCATTCAGGGCGCGGCTTATTTCCTGCCTGTCTACGCGGTGACCTTCATCGTCGGCGGCTTCTGGGAAGTACTGTTCGCCTCGATCCGCAAGCATGAAGTCAACGAAGGCTTCTTCGTCACTTCCGTGCTGTTCGCCCTGATTCTGCCGCCGAGCATTCCGCTCTGGCAGGTCGCCCTGGGCATCAGCTTCGGCGTGGTGATCGGCAAGGAAGTGTTCGGTGGTACCGGCAAGAACTTCCTCAACCCGGCCCTGACCGGCCGCGCATTCCTGTTCTTCGCCTATCCGGCGCAGATGTCGGGTGACGCGGTCTGGACCGCGGTCGATGGCTTCGCTGGCGCTACCTCGTTGAGCCTGGCTGCTTCCGGCGGCATCGAGAACGTGATCAACAACGGCATTACCTGGATGGACGCCTTCGTCGGCACCATTCACGGCTCGATGGGTGAGACCAGCACGCTGGCCATCGCCATCGGTGGTCTGGTCCTGTTGCTGACTCGCATTGCTTCCTGGCGCATTGTCGTCGGCGTGATGCTGGGCATGATCGGCCTGAGCCTGTTGCTCAACCTGATCGGCTCCACCACCAACCCGATGTTCGCCATGCCCTGGTACTGGCATCTGGTTGTGGGCGGTTTCGCCTTCGGCATGTTCTTCATGGCCACCGACCCGGTGTCGGCCTCCATGACCAACACCGGCAAGTGGATCTTTGGTGCTCTTATCGGCGTGATGGTGGTGTTGATCCGTGTGGTCAACCCGGCCTTCCCCGAGGGCATGATGCTGGCGATCCTGCTCGCCAACCTGTTTGCACCGCTGATCGACCACTTTGTCGTTCAAGCCAATATCAAGCGGAGGCTGGCACGCAATGTCTAGTCAAAAAGAATCCACCGTCCGCACGCTGACGGTGGCGGTGCTGGTGTGTCTGGTGTGTTCGGTGTTCGTCGCCGGCGCTGCCGTGGCGCTGAAACCGACTCAGGTTGAAAACCGTCTGCTGGACAAGCAGCGCAGCATCCTGGCCATTGCTGGCCTGGGTGAGGCCGGCATGTCCGGTGCCAAGGTCAAGGAACTGTTCGACACCACCATCACCGCCAAGCTGGTAGATCTGGAAACCGGCAAGTTCTCCGACAAGTTCGATCCGATCACCTTCGATCCCCTCAAGGCCGCGAAGGACCCGAAAACCTCCGAGGCTCTGAAGGGCAGCGAAGATATCGCCGGGATCAAACGCCAAGAGCGTTACACCACCGTTTACCTGGTGGAGAAGGACGGGGAAATGGAAACCCTGATTCTTCCGGTGCGTGGCTATGGCCTGTGGTCGACCCTGCACGGCTTCATCGCGGTGAAAGGGGATCTGAACACTGTCGTGGGCATGGGCTTCTACCAGCATGGCGAGACCCCCGGTCTCGGCGGCGAGGTGGACAATCCGAAATGGAAAGGCCAATGGCCCGGCAAGACCCTGTACGACGAAGACGGCAAGCTCGCCGTTCAGATCGTCAAGGGCGGTGTCGATCCGCAAAGCCCGAACGCTACTCACCAAGTCGACGGCCTGGCCGGCGCCACCCTGACCAGCGTCGGTGTGGACAAGCTGCTGAAGTTCTGGCTTGGCCAGAACGGCTTCGGTCCGTTTATCGCTAACCTGCGTGCAGGGGAGGCTTGATCATGTCGCAGCCGACTATTAAAGAAGTCCTGCTCAACCCGATCTTCAACAACAACCCCATTGGCCTGCAGATCCTCGGGATCTGTTCGGCCCTGGCGGTGACCTCGAACCTGCAGACCGCGCTGGTGATGTCCGCCGCGCTGACGCTGGTGACCGGGTTCTCCAACCTGTTCATCTCGATGATTCGCAGCCAGATCCCAGGCTCGATCCGCATGATCGTGCAGATGGTGATCATCGCCTCGCTGGTGATCGTGGTCGATCAGGTGCTCAAGGCCTACGCCTTCAGTCTGTCCAAGCAGTTGTCGGTGTTCGTCGGTCTGATCATCACCAACTGCATCGTGATGGGCCGTGCCGAAGCCTTTGCCATGCAGAACCCGCCCGTGCTGTCGTTCTTCGACGGCATCGGTAACGGTCTGGGCTACAGCGCCATGCTGATTGCCCTGGGCATCATTCGTGAGTTGTTCGGTGCGGGCAAACTGATGGGCTACGAGGTCTTCTCGGTGGTCAACGATGGTGGCTGGTATCAGCCCAACGGCATGCTGCTGCTGCCGCCTTCGGCGTTCTTCCTGATCGGTCTGTTCATCTGGGCCATCCGTAGCTGGAAGAAGGATCAGGTCGAGGTCAATGCCTACAAGATGGCGCCTCAGGTATCCAGCAAGGAGGCCTACTAATGGAGCATTATCTCAGCCTGTTGGCCAAGGCCGTGTTCGTCGAGAACATGGCGCTGGCCTTCTTCCTCGGTATGTGTACCTTCATCGCCATCTCCAAGAAGGTCGAGACCGCCATCGGTCTGGGCATCGCGGTGATCGTGGTACAGGTCATCACCGTACCGGCGAACAACCTGATCTATACCTACCTGCTCAAGGATGGCGCGCTGGCCTGGGCCGGCTTGCCTGAGGTTGATCTCAGCTTCCTTGGCCTGCTCAGCTACATTGGCGTCATCGCTGCCATCGTGCAGATCCTCGAGATGCTGCTGGATAAATACGTACCTGCGCTCTACAACGCGCTGGGCGTGTTCCTGCCGTTGATCACCGTGAACTGCGCCATCATGGGCGGCACCCTGTTCATGGTCGAGCGCGACTACAACCTGGCCGAGAGTACCGTCTACGGCTTTGGTTCGGGTCTGTCCTGGGCACTGGCGATCGCCGCGCTGGCGGGTATTCGCGAGAAACTCAAGTACAGCGATGTACCGGCTGGCCTGCAGGGTCTGGGCATCACCTTCATCACCATCGGTCTGATGTCGCTGGGCTTCATGTCCTTCTCCGGCGTGCAGCTGTAAGGAAAGGATGAACAGATGAATTACGAAATCTTCCTCGCCATCGGCATGTTCACCGCCATCGTCCTGGCGCTGGTGCTGATCATCCTCGCTGCTCGTGCCAAGCTGGTTTCCAGCGGTGACGTGAGCATCGAGATCAACGGCGAAAAAACCATCGTAGTGCCGGCCGGCGGCAAGCTGTTGCAGACCCTGGCCAACAACAACGTGTTCCTGTCCTCCGCGTGCGGCGGCGGCGGTACCTGCGCGCAGTGCAAGTGCGTCGTCGAGTCCGGCGGCGGTGAGATGCTGTCCACCGAAGAATCGCACTTCACCAAGCGTGAGGCCCGTGAGGGCTGGCGCCTGTCCTGCCAGACCCCGGTCAAGCAGGACATGAAGATCGAAGTGCCGGAAGAGGTCTTCGGCGTCAAGAAGTGGGAATGCACCGTCGAGTCCAATCCCAACGTCGCCACCTTCATCAAGGAGCTGACGCTGAAACTGCCGGAAGGCGAGAACGTCGACTTCCGTGCTGGTGGTTACGTGCAGCTGGAATGCCCGCCGCACACCGTGAACTACAAGGATTTCGACATCCAGGAGGAGTACCGCGGCGACTGGGACAAGTTCAACCAGTGGAAGTACGTGTCCAAGGTCGAGGAGACCGTGATCCGTGCCTACTCCATGGCCAACTACCCGGAAGAGCGCGGTCTGGTGAAGTTCAACATCCGTATCGCCTCGCCGCCCCCCGGCAAGGACGATCTGCCGCCGGGCAAGATGTCTTCCTATGTGTTCAGCCTCAAGCCGGGCGACAAGATCACCGTATACGGGCCGTTTGGTGAATTCTTCGCCAAGGACACCGATGCCGAGATGGTCTTCATCGGTGGTGGTGCCGGTATGGCGCCGATGCGTTCGCACATCTTCGACCAGCTCAAGCGCCTGAAGTCCACGCGCAAGATCAGCTTCTGGTATGGTGCGCGCTCCATGCGTGAGTCGTTCTACAACGAAGAGTACGACCAGCTCGCCGCTGAGAACCCGAACTTCGAGTGGCATCTGGCATTGTCCGATCCGCAACCTGAAGACAACTGGACCGGCCTCAAGGGCTTCATCCACAACGTGCTGTACGAGAACTACCTGAAGGACCACCCGGCTCCGGAAGATTGCGAGTTCTACATGTGCGGCCCACCCATGATGAACGCCGCGGTGATCAAGATGCTGACCGACCTGGGTGTCGAGCCGGAGAACATCCTCCTCGACGACTTCGGCGGCTAAGCATGAGGTCTGCTGTACTCCAGCCCGTTATCGCTGTCGCCCTGGCGGCAGCCCTAACGGGCTGCTTGCATTCTGAACGGATCGAAGAGTTCGGTGGCCCGACCATGGGCAGCACCTATTCGATCAAATACGTCCGCAGTGAAGGTGTCGCGCCGCAAGCCGAACTCAAGGCCGCGACCGAGGCGATCCTCGCCGAGATCGATCTGCAGATGTCCACTTATCGCGATGATTCGCTGATCGAGCAGTTCAACCAGGCGCCGGCCGGTACCTGCCAGGCCATGCCCAAGGGCGTACTGGATCTCGTGCGTGCCGGCAATCGCCTGCACGAGGAGAGCCAGGGCTACTTCGACCTGACGCTGGAGCCGCTGCTCGACCTCTGGGGCTTCGGGCCCAAAGGGCAGGGCGAAGCCGTCCCGGATGCCGAACGTCTGGCCGAAGTGCGTAAGCGGGTTGGCCAGCAGCACCTGAGCATCGAAGGCGAGCAGCTGTGCAAGGACGTCGACGTGGAAGTCGACTTCAACAGCATCGCTGCCGGTTACGCTGTCGATCAGATCGTCGCGCGTCTGGGCGAGCTGGGCGTTACCAGTTACCTGGTCGAGGCCACCGGCGAGCTCAAGGCGGCTGGTTTCAAGCCTGACGGCAGCCACTGGCGTATCGGTCTGGAGGCGCCGCGCAATGATCAGCGTGTTGCTCAGCGCATCCTGCAGCTCGATGGTTACGGTATCTCCACCTCGGGGGACTATCGCAATTACTTCGAAGAGAACGGCCAGCGCTACTCGCATACGCTCGATCCGCTGACCGGCAAACCGGTCAATCACAAACTGGCAGCTGTCACCGTGGCAGATCCATCGACCTTGCGCGCCGATGGCTTGTCTACCCTATTGATGGTGCTCGGGCCGGAGGCCGGTATGGCCTTCGCCGAGCGCAACGCTATCGCGGCGTTTTTCGTGACGCGTGAGGGCGAGGGCTTCGTCACACAGAGCACGGCCGCATTCGAGCAGCTATTCGCTGCAGGAGATGAGCAATGACTTTTCTGGTTGTATTTCTGGCCATGATTCTGGTCGTCGGCATGATGGCCGTCGGCGTGATCATGGGGCGTAAACCCATCGCCGGTTCCTGCGGTGGCATCGCCAACCTCGGTATCGAGAAGGAATGCTCGATCTGTGGTGGTAGTCGTGAGAAGTGCGAAGAGGTCAATCGCGACAACGGCGAAGCGCCGAACACTGACCTGGCTTACGACGCAAGCAAGCGCTAAGCCAGGCGGTATGCTTTGATAGCCGGCAGCTGTAACCACTGCCGGCCCCGCCGAGGGTGCGCCACAAGCGCTCCGGCCTGATCTGAAGGAGTAAACATGGCGGTCTACAACTACGATGTGGTGGTGCTGGGCTCCGGCCCGGCGGGCGAGGGCGCGGCGATGAACGCGGCCAAGGCCGGGCGTAAGGTGGCCGTGGTGGACAACCGTCCGCTGGTCGGCGGCAACTGTACCCACCTTGGCACCATACCCTCCAAGGCGCTGCGCCACTCGGTGCGGCAGATCATGCAGTTCAACACCAACCCGATGTTTCGCCAGATCGGCGAGCCGCGCTGGTTTTCCTTCCCTGACGTGCTGAAAAGCGCGGAAAAGGTGATCGCCAAGCAGGTCACTTCGCGCACTGGCTACTATGCGCGCAATCGCATCGACACCTATTTCGGCACCGCCAGTTTCGCCGACGAGCAGACGGTCGAAGTGGTCTGCCTCAATGGCGTAGTGGAAAAGCTGGTGGCCAAGCAGATCGTTATCGCCACCGGTTCGCGCCCCTATCGCCCGGCCGATGTCGATTTCCGCCACCCGCGTATCTACGATAGCGACACTATTCTCAGCCTCGGCCATACGCCGCGCCGCCTGATCATCTACGGCGCCGGGGTGATCGGCTGTGAGTACGCCTCGATCTTCAGTGGTCTGGGTGTGCTGGTCGACCTGATCGACAACCGCGATCAACTGCTGAGTTTCCTCGATTCGGAAATCTCCGACGCGCTTTCCTATCACCTGCGTAACAACAATGTGCTGATCCGTCACAACGAGGAGTACGAGCGCATCGAGGGCCTGGAGAACGGCGTGATCCTGCACCTCAAATCAGGCAAGAAGATCAAGGCCGACGCGCTGCTCTGGTGTAACGGCCGTACCGGCAATACCGATCAGCTGGGGCTGGAGAACATCGGCATTGCGGTCAACAGCCGTGGCCAGATCCAGGTCGATGAGCATTACCGCACCGAAGTCAGCAACATCTACGCTGCCGGTGACGTGATCGGTTGGCCGAGCCTGGCCAGCGCTGCTGCCGATCAGGGACGTTCCGCTGCTGGCAGCATCGTCGACAACGGCAGTTGGCGTTTCGTCGATGACGTGCCGACCGGCATTTACACCATTCCGGAGATCAGTTCGATCGGCAAGACCGAACGCGAGCTGACCCAGGCCAAGGTGCCTTACGAAGTGGGCAAGGCCTTCTTCAAAGGTATGGCCCGTGCGCAGATCTCGGTCGAGCCGGTGGGCATGCTGAAGATCCTCTTCCATCGTGAAACCCTGGAAGTGCTGGGTGTGCACTGCTTCGGCTATCAGGCCTCGGAGATCGTCCACATCGGCCAGGCGATCATGAACCAGAAGGGTGAAGCCAACAGCATCAAGTACTTCATCAACACCACCTTCAACTACCCGACCATGGCCGAGGCCTATCGGGTTGCCGCGTTCGACGGTCTCAACCGGCTTTTTTGACCGGCTCCGGCCGGCGGCCTGAGCCGGTCGGGGAGACAGGCTGGGTAGTGGCTTCCGAGTGGCGCTGGCCGAATCGGGAGAGCTTCTAGCGTCTCAGGCGGCAGCAAACGACAAAACCGGCCTAGTGCCGGTTTTATCGTTGTTGGGCGTTATGTTCGTAGCCTGAGCTGTTCTGGCTTGCTCCCCTCTCCCGCTTGCGGGAGAGGGGGCCGGGGGAGAGGGCTATGGGGCTTAGCCGCGCAGTGTCTGTGCCGCCAGGCCAGGGAAGTCGGTGATGATACTGTCGACACCGAAATCAGCCAGGCGACGCATCAGCGCCGGCTCGTTGACCGTCCAGACCGACACGTGCAGGCCTTGTTTCTGTGCCTTGAGCAGGCGCTCCGGGGTGCACAGCGTCCAGTTCAGCGCCAGCAGATGGCAGCTGTAATGCGCCGCGACTTTCAGTGGGTCGAGCCAGGCGTACTCGGCAACCAGGCCCAGCTGCAGCTGCGGAGTCAGTTCACGTGCGGCCTTGAGTACCTCGCGTGAGCTGGAGGTGACGGTGATCTGCTCGCGTAGGCCGAAGCGCTCGACCAGTTCCGAGATGGCCAGCACGGTGCGTGCGGCGCGAACCTTGGAGGCGCTTTTCACCTCCAGCTGCCAATGCTCGAACGTGCACTGCTCGAACAAGTCTTGCAGGCGTGGAATCGGGCAGGGCCGCACCCAGCCCGGGCCGCCCTTGCGTGCGTCGTATCGGCTCAGGTCGGCAGCATCGTGCTCGACCACCTTGCCGCGCAGGCCCGTGGTGCGCTTCAAGGTTGGGTCGTGGATCACCATCAGCTCACCGTCGCGTGACAGGTGCAGGTCCAGCTCGCAACGATTGACGCCATGCTCCAGGCAGCGCTGGAAGCTGGTCAGGGTATTTTCCGGGGCTTCGCCTTTGGCGCCGCGATGGCCATAGATGAGAGTCACTGTTTCTCCTTGACGGTGTCGAGGTGGCGCGGCTGGTGATGGCGCACGCTGTCGATCACGTGATCGTATTCGAAATAGACGCTGAATTCGCGGTAATCCCAGCGCGTGATCGGTGGCTGGCCGACAGGCTTGTGCTCTTCATCGGCCAGGCCGAAGCGCTCCAGCACCGCACGCTTGGACTGGCCTTTGTGCGGCAGGTTGCTGGCGTCGAGGTCGGCGCCCTGGTCGCCCACGGGAATGGTCAGGGTGTCGGCCAACAGAGCAGTAGGGGCGAGTAGGGTGAGAAGCAGTGCGAGACGATACATGGCGGTTCCTTGGCGAGTGTCATTCGCGGGCTTGGCGACGCTCCAGAGCCTGCTTCTGCAGGATATGCCGAGCCAGTAACTGGCGCTGTGCGTCGGTCAACGCTTCGAACTCGGTGCCGATCTCGAATTGGCCGTCCGCGCGTTGGCTGCAGTGCACCACCTGACCACGCAGCAGGAGGCCGAGCGCTTGTGGCATCAGCACCATCTTGATCGCCAGATGGCTACCCGGCGCCACGGGCTGGGCGTTATTGAAGCTGATACCGCCTTCGGACAGCGATACCTGGCGTGGTGCGCCGATGTCGCGTAGCAGGCTTTGCGCCACCGCCTGGCCGAGCAGGTCGATGCGCTTGTTGATCACCTTCAGGTAGTTGGCCAGGGTACGATCGCGTTCAGTGATATGACGCAGCAGATGCTGGGATTCGAAGTCCATCAGGTGCAGGTCGCTGAGCAGGTTGAACAGCGGCGATGGATCGTGAAGCGCGTCGCTGGCATGGGCTTCGGCCCCCGACAGCAGGCTGAATTCCAGTGCGATCGTATCGTCGATACGATAGTATTCGCGGCGATCATCTACATCGTTAGTCGACATGGCGAACCCATGAAAGCGGTGGTGGTCGAAGACCCTGTTGAAAGTCTTGCGAGCTGGATGCGTGCCAGGCAAGCGTCGGTTACGAATGGTAAACGAGCATTGCTCGCTTCGCTCGTCCCTTCGGGGCCACACTGAAGCGCACCAGCCGTAAGCGGCTTTCCAAGTGTTTTTAACGCAGCAGGCCCGTTACGCAGCCGACTTCGAGTTGCTTCTGAGTGTAAGGCCGCTGATCTGGCCCCGCCACATGGACGTTTTTCTTTCCCCCGAATCTCTCCGACATGTTCAGACCTCTGTTCGTATTCATCGGTACGCGCTACACGCGAGCCAAGCGCCGCAACCATTTCGTTTCCTTCATTTCCCTGACGTCCATGCTCGGCCTCACCCTGGGGGTGATGGTGATGATCCTGGTGCTGTCGGTCATGAATGGTTTCGACCACGAGATGCGCACCCGCGTGTTGGGGATGATCCCTCACGCCACGGTCGAGTCGCCGACCCCGGTCAGTGACTGGCAGGCTCTGGCGCGCCAGGTGGAGCGTCATCCGCGCGTCGAGGCGCTGGCCCCCTTCACTCAGATGCAAGGCTTGCTGACGAACGACGGCAAGGTGCAGAAGGTGCTGATCAATGCCATCGACCCCGAGCAGGAGCGCAAGGTGTCGATCATCGACGGTTTCTTCCAGCAGGGTAGTCTCGACAGCCTGCAGCCAGGTGATTTCGCCATGGTCATCGGCGACAAGGCGGCAGCCAAGCTGGGCCTCAAGCTCGGTGACAAGGTCACCTTCGTCGCGCCTGAGGTCACCGTGACCCCGGCGGGCATGTTCCCGCGCCTGAAGCGCTTTACCGTCACCGGCATCTTTCACGTCGGCGCCGGTGAGATCGACGGTGCCTTGGCGCTGGCCAACATCAGCGACCTGGCTCGCCTGCAGCGCTGGAAGCCGGATCAGGTGCAGGGCCTGCGCCTGAAGTTCGACGATCTGTTCCAGGCCCCGCGCAGTGCCTGGGAGATCGCTCAGACCCTCGACGGCGATTTCTATGCCCGTGACTGGACCCGTACCCACGGCAACCTGTACCAGGCCATTCGCATGGAGAAGACCATGATCGGCCTGCTCCTGCTGCTGATCGTCGCGGTGGCGGCATTCAACATCATCTCCACGTTGGTGATGGTGGTGACCGACAAGAAGGGCGACATCGCCATCCTGCGTACCCTCGGCGCCACGCCGCGGCAGATCATGGCCATCTTCATGGTCCAGGGCACCGTGATCGGTGTGGTCGGCACCGTCATCGGCGCGCTGCTGGGCATTCTTGCGGCGCTGAACATCAGCAGCCTGATCGCCGGCATCGAGCGCCTGCTGGGCATCAAGTTTCTCAACGCCGATGTCTATTTCATCGATTACCTGCCTTCGCAACTGCAGAGCGCCGACGTGGTGATGGTCTGCACCGCGGCGTTGCTGCTGAGCTTCTTCGCCACCCTGTATCCAGCCTGGCGCGCTGCGCGTACCCAGCCGGCCGAGGCCCTGCGCTATGAGTGAGTCCATGAATCAGAACGCCATGAAACAGCACAATGCCGTGCTCAGTTGCCGCAACCTGAGCAAGCGTTACGACGAAGGCCCCGAGTCGGTGGTGGTGCTCGATGGGCTCGAACTGGAACTCTTCCCGGGCGAGCGCGTGGCCATCGTCGGCAGCTCCGGCTCCGGCAAGAGCACCTTGTTGAACATGCTTGGCGGCCTGGATACGCCCAGCGAGGGCAGCGTCTGGTTGGCCGGCGAGCAACTGTCGGCACTGAGCGAGACCGCGCGTGGTCTGCTGCGTAACCGTGCGCTGGGCTTCGTCTACCAGTTTCACCACTTGCTGGCCGAGTTCACCGCGCTGGAGAACGTCTGCATGCCGCTGCTGATCGGCAAGACGTCGATCGCCGAGGCGCGTCAGCGCGCGACAGCCTTGTTGGAGCGGGTAGGCCTGGGGCATCGCCTGAATCACAAGCCGTCAGAGCTGTCCGGCGGCGAACGTCAGCGTGTGGCGATTGCCCGTGCCCTGGTCAACCGCCCAGGGCTGGTGCTGCTCGATGAGCCGACCGGTAACCTCGATCAGCATACTGCTGAGGGCATTCAGGAACTGATGCGCGAGCTCAGCCGCGATTCCAACACCGCGTTTCTGGTGGTGACCCACGACATGCAGCTGGCCCGCCAGATGGATCGCGTGCTCAGCCTGCAGGACGGCAAGCTGGTGACCCTCTGATGTTTCGTCCGCTGAGTATCTTTATCGGCGCTCGCTACACACGGGCCAAGCGCCGCAACCATTTCATCTCCTTCATTTCGCTGACTTCGATGATCGGCCTGGCGCTCGGTGTGCTGGCGATGATCGTGGTGCTGTCGGTGATGAACGGTTTCCAGAAGGAAATGAGCTCGCGCATTCTGGGCATGGTGCCGCACGCCATGCTCTACGGAACCGAGCCGGTCGCCGACTGGCGCGCCCTGGCGGACAAAGCCATGGCCAATCCGCAGGTGCAGGCCGCGGCACCCTATGCCGAGCTGGAGGGCATGCTCTCGCATCGCGGGCTGATGCAGCCGATCCAGATTCACGGCATCGATCCGGCAGAAGAGGGCAAGGTATCGATCCTGCCCGAGCACATCCGCCAGGGCAGCCTGAACAATTTGCAACCCGGCGAATTCGGCGTGGTGATCGGCGACATCACCGCGCGGCGTTTCGGCTTGCAGGTGGGCGACAAGCTGACCTTGATCATCCCTGAGCTGAGCAGCGCACCTGGCGGCGTCACGCCGCGCATGCAGCGCTTGAACGTGGCTGCGGTGTTCAAGGTTGGTGCCGAGCTGGACAGCTCGCTGGCCCTGATCAACGTCGTCGACGCCGCTGCCATGCAGCGCTTGCCGGAAGGCACGGTGCCGGGCATTCGCCTGGCGCTGAAGGACCTCTACCAGGCGCCGCAGGTATCCAAGGCGCTGCTGGCGCAATTGGGCGCCGACTACCGTGCCGATGACTGGACTCACACCCAGGGCAGCCTGTTCAGCGCGATGAAGATGGAGAAGACCATGATCGGTCTGCTGCTCTTGCTGATCGTCGCGGTAGCAGCCTTCAACATCATCGCCACGCTGATCATGGTGGTCGCCGACAAGAGCGGCGACATCGCCATTCTGCGCACCCTGGGCGCCACGCCACGGCAGATCATGGCGATTTTCATGGTGCAGGGTTCGGTGATCGGCCTGGTCGGTACGCTGATTGGTACGGTGTTGGGTGTGTTGGCGGCGCTCAATGTCAGCGCGCTGGTGGCTTGGCTGGAATCGTTCGCCGGGCAGCAGGTGATGAGCTCCGATGTGTACTTCATCAGCAGCCTGCCATCGGATCTGCAGTGGCTGGATGTGGCGCTGATCTGTTCGGCGGCGCTGATCCTGAGCTTCCTCGCCACGCTCTACCCCTCATGGCGGGCGGCGCAGGTGCAGCCGGCCGAAGCGCTGCGCTACGAGTAAGAACGAAAAAGCCGTCAACTTAGACGGCTTTTTCTTTTCACTGACGGTCCAGGCGGCGCTTTTCCTGACGCTTGCGCCAGCTACGCTGTACCCACCAGCGCCAGTAGAGCATGGTCAATACATACCCCAGTGCGGCGAGAACCAGGCCGGATACAAAGGAGCCGAGGTACAGCGGCTTCCACAGGATGGCCACTTCAGCCGTGATCCATTCCAGGCTCAGGGTCTGCGGCATACGCACCGGTGGTGTCTGCATGATCCATGCGCCCAGTTTGTAGGTGCAGTAGAAAATCGGTGGCATGGTGATGGGATTGGTCAGCCACACCAGGCCGATGGAAATCGGCAGGTTGGCGCGCATCGGGATGGCGACGGCGGCGGCGGCCAGCATCTGCATCGGCATGGGGATCATCGCCCAGAACAGGCCGATGGCCATGCCGCGAGCTACCGAGTGACGGTTGAGATGCCAGAGATTGGGATCATGAATGAGTTTGCCGAGAAAGCGCAGGGACTTGTTACCCTTGATGCTGTCGGGGTTGGGCATGTAGCGCTTGAATAAACGACGCGGCATGAAGAGTCTCTGGGCAGGCAAAAGCGCCGACATTATGCACGGATTCGGTCTGGCCAGCGTTTCCATATTGTGACCGAAGGTGAGCGCCGGACGCGTTCGCTGCAGTTCGATGAGCAGGGAGGAAGGGGATGCGAACAGGGATGTTGGCGCTGGCCTTGGGGCTATTGACGCTGCGCTTTCTGCCAAGCCTGCCGCCGAGTTGGTTGTTGCTGGTGGCGGTCTGCGTCGCTCTGGCTTTGCTGTTCTCGCGCCTCTATCCGCTTGGGTTCTTTTTGCTGGGGTTGGCCTGGGCCTGCAGCTCGGCGCAATCGGCACTGGATGACCGCCTTGCTCCACCGCTCGATGGCCGTACCCTGTGGCTGGAGGGGCGGGTGGTCGGCCTGCCTGAAGTGGCCGATGGTGTCGTGCGCTTCCAGTTCGAAGAGGCGCACTCGCGGCGCGCCGAGCTGCCGAAAAGAATGCGCTTGGCCTGGTATGGCGGGCCGCCGGTGCAAGGCGGCGAGCGCTGGCGGGTGGCGGTCAACCTGAAGCGGCCGCATGGCCTGGTCAATCCGCAGAGCTTCGACTACGAAGCCTGGTTGCTGGCGCAGCGTATCGGCGCCACGGGCACGATCAAGTCTGGCGAACGGTTATCCTCCGCGACGGGCTTTGGTAGCTGGCGCGACAGCCTTCGCCAGCATCTGCTGGCTGTGCCGGCCTTTGGGCGCGAAGGTGCCATTGCTGCTCTGGTCCTCGGTGATGGCTCCGGCCTGAGTACGAGCGACTGGCGCCTGCTGCAGCACACGGGCACGGTGCATCTGATGGTCATCTCCGGCCAGCATATTGCCCTGCTAGCCGGCTTTCTTTACGGACTGGTGGCGTTGCTGGCGAGAGTCGGTGCCTGGCCAAGGCGCTGGCCCTGGTTGCCCTGCGCCTGTGCGTTGGCCTTGAGCGGGGCGCTGGTCTACGGGATGTTGGCTGGTTTTGAGGTGCCGGTGCGCAGGGCCTGCGTGATGGTTGCGCTGGTGCTGCTCTGGCGCATGCGCTTTCGTCATCTGGGCGCCTGGTGGCCATTGTTGCTGGCCTTGATCGTGGTTCTGCTGCTAGAGCCGCTGGCATCGTTGCAGCCGGGATTCTGGTTGTCGTTTTCGGCGGTGGCGATTCTGGCTCTGGTATTTGGCGGTCGGCTAGGCGTCTGGGGTTGGTGGCGCGGGCTGACACGCGCGCAGTGGACCATGGCCATCGGCCTGCTGCCGATGATGCTGATTCTCGGTCTACCCGTTAGCAGCAGCGGGCCGTTGGCCAATCTGGTTGCCGTGCCTTGGGTGGGGCTGGTAGTCGTACCCCTGGCCTTGCTGGGCACTTTGCTGCTGCCTGTCCCGGTGATCGGGGAGAGCTTGCTGTGGCTGGCCGGTGGTGCATTGTATCTGTTGTTCGAGTTGCTGAGCGTGATCGCTGCTTGGCTACCTGCCTGGTTGCCCAGCAACCTGCCGCTGTGGGCCTGGTTACTGGCGGCGGCAGGTGCCTTGTTGCTCCTGCTGCCGGCCGGTATACCGTTGCGTCTACCCGGCCTTGCGCTGTTATTGCCTGCATTGCTGTTGCCGCCGAAACAACTGGGCGATGGCCGCGCCGATGTCTGGGTGCTGGACGTAGGGCAGGGGCTGGCGGTGCTGGTGCGGACCCGGGAACACAGCCTGCTGTACGACGCAGGCCCACGGTTCGGCGATTTCGATACAGGGGAGCGTATCGTCCTGCCTTCCTTGCGGGCAATGAACCTCAGGCGGCTCGACCTGATGCTGCTCAGCCATGCCGACAATGATCATGCCGGCGGGGCTGCCGCGATCAAAACCGGTATGCCGGTGAGCCGGGTCATCAGTGGCGAGCCGCACCGGCTGGCCAGAACGCTCGGCGCTGAGGATTGCGAATCGGGACAGCGCTGGCAATGGAACGACGTGACGTTCAGGTTGTGGCAGTGGGATAAGGCCGTATCCGGCAATCAGCGTTCTTGCGTATTGCAGATCGAGGCGGCGGGTGAGCGCCTGTTGCTGACTGGTGATATCGATGTCCGCGCCGAACGCGCGCTGATGCAGGCCGACTTTCCCCTGGCCTCGCGTTGGCTGCTGGCACCCCATCACGGCAGTCGCACATCATCCAGTCAGGCTTTTATCGATGCGGTCGGTGCGCAGCATGTGCTGATCACGCGCAGTCGCCACAATGCCTTCGGACATCCTCACCCGCAGGTGTTGGCGCGCTATCAGGCGGCAGGCGTCGAGGTGCATGACACGGCGTTGAGCGGTGCTCTGCATTTACGTCTGGGCGAACAGGTCGCGCCTCGCGGGTTGCGAAGCGAGCCACGTTTCTGGCGGGAAAAATGAGAACGGCGGCGGTCGGCGGGCGTTACGCCCTGTGCTAGAGTGGCGCGACTTTTTCGAGGGGGATTCTCTACCGTGTGGGAACTGGTCAAAGCTGGCGGCTGGATGATGCTGCCGATCATTCTCTGTTCCATCGCTGCTGCCGGTATCGTTGCCGAGCGCCTGTGGACCCTGCGGCCTGCCCGCGTCACTCCGGCCAATTTGCTGGCCCAGGTATGGCGCTGGATCAAGGACAAGAAACTCAACAACCAGAAGCTCAAGGAGCTGCGCGAGCATTCGCCGCTGGGGCAGATACTCGCTGCCGGCCTGGCCAACTCCAAGCATGGTCGCGAAATCATGAAGGAGTGCATCGAGGAGGCTGCCGCGCGCGTCATCCACGAGCTGGAGCGTTATCTCAATGCGCTCGGCACCATTGCCGGCATCGCGCCGCTGCTGGGCCTGCTTGGTACCGTGCTGGGCATGATCGAAATCTTCAGCTCCTTCATGGGCTCGGGCATGGCTAACGCTTCCATGCTCGCCAGCGGTATCGCCAAGGCGCTGATCACCACGGCAGCCGGCCTGATGGTGGCGATCCCGGCACTGTTCTTCCACCGCTATCTGCAGCGTCGTGTCGACGAACTGGTAGTCGGCATGGAGCAGGAAGCGATCAAGTTGGTGGAAATGGTGCAGGGTGATCGCGACGTCGACCTGGGTGAGGGCAAGGCGTGAAATTCCGGCGCAAACCGCGGGAGAACGTCGAGATCAACCTGGCCTCGTTGATCGACGTGGTATTTATCCTGCTGCTGTTCTTCGTGGTCACCACCACCTTCACCCGCGAGACCCAGCTCAAGGTCGACCTACCGGAGGCCGCCAGCGGCACGCCGCCCGAGCAGACCGAGCTGAAACAGTTGGAAGTGTTGATCGCTGCCGACGGCGCGTTTTCGCTCAATGGCAAGGCACTGCTGGAAAGCAACCTGAGCAGTCTCATGGCTGCCTTGCAGAAGGAGTCCGACGGCGACAACAGCCTGCCGCTAATCATCAGTGCCGACGGCAAGACCCCGCACCAGGCGGTGATCACCGCCATGGACGCTGCCGGCAAGCTGGGCTTCTCGCACCTGCGCATCACCACGGTGGAAGCACAGGAAGCCCCCTGAAGTGAGCGCTGCTGATCGCTTGCTCGCGGCCTGGTACCGCGGTCACCCGGCGCTGACGCTGCTGCGGCCGCTGGAGTGGCTGTACCGTCGCGTGGTGCAGAGCAAGCGCACGCGTTTCCTGGCCGGTGAGGGTGATATCTATCGCGCCCCAGTGCCGGTGCTGGTGGTGGGCAACATCACCGTAGGCGGTACCGGCAAGACGCCGCTGATCCTCTTTCTCATCGAACATTGCCGCGCCCGTGGCCTCAAGGTCGGCGTGGTCAGCCGTGGCTATGGTGCCACGCCGTCGAGCCTGCCGTGGCGGGTGCGTGCCGATCAATCGGCCGCACAGGCCGGCGACGAGCCGCTGCTGATCGTCCAGCGTACAGGCGTGCCCTTGATGATCGACCCGGATCGCAGCCGCGCCGTACGTGCGCTGCTGGCCGAAGAATCGGTTGACCTGATCCTCTGCGACGATGGCCTGCAGCACTACCGGTTGGCGCGTGATCTGGAGCTGGTACTGATCGACGCCGCCCGTGGTCTGGGCAATGGGCGTTGCCTGCCCGCCGGGCCATTGCGCGAGCCGGTCGAGCGTCTCAGTGAGGTGGATGCCGTGTTGTTCAACGGCGCCGAAGCCGATAGTGCCGAGGGCTACGCCTTTCGCCTGCAGCCAACCGCGCTGGTCAACGTTGCCAGTGGTGAGCGTGTCGGCCTCGAGCACTTCCCGCCCGGTCAGGCGGTGCATGCGGTGGCCGGTATCGGTAATCCGCAACGTTTCTTCAATACCCTCGAAGCGCTAAACTGGCAGCCGGTTCCGCATCCCTTCGCCGACCATGCCCAGTACGATGCCACGCTGCTCAGCTTCGAGCCGTCGCTGCCGCTGCTGATGACGGAGAAGGATGCGGTGAAATGCCGGGCCTTCGCCGCCGCCGACTGGTGGTACCTGGCCGTCGACGCCGCGCCCACGCCGGCGTTCGTCGACTGGCTGGATGGAGAGCTGGCCCGCCTCATACCGGGGTCCTGATGACCCCAGCAAGGATTCCACCATGGACCTTAAACTGCTCGACATTCTCGCCTGCCCGATCTGCAAGGGCCCGCTGCAGCTTTCCAAAGACAAGACTGAACTGATCAGCAAGGGCGCTGGCGTGGCCTACCCGATCCGCGACGGCATTCCGGTGATGCTGGAAAGCGAAGCGCGCACCCTGACCCCCGATGAGCGTCTGGACAAGTAAATGAGCGCAGCCTTCACCGTCGTCATTCCTGCTCGTTACGCCTCCACCCGCCTGCCCGGCAAGCCGCTGCAGGACATCGCCGGCAAGCCCATGGTGCAGCATGTCTGGGAGCAGGCGAAGAAGAGTTCGGCCCAGCGCGTGGTCATCGCCACCGACGATGCGCGTATCGTCGAAGCCTGCCAGGCCTTTGGCGCCGAGGTGCTGCTGACCCGCGAGGATCACAACTCCGGCACCGACCGCCTGGCCGAAGTCGCCACCCAGCTCGGTTTGCCGGCCGACGCCATTGTGGTCAACGTGCAGGGCGACGAGCCGCTGATTCCGCCTGTGATCATTGATCAGGTGGCAGCCAACCTGGCGGCCAATCCGCAGGCCGGTATCGCCACCCTGGCCGAGCCCATCGAGGACGTCACCTCCCTATTCAACCCCAATGTGGTCAAGGTGGTGGCCGACAAGAGTGGCCTGGCGCTGACCTTCAGCCGTGCACCGCTGGCCTGGGCGCGCGATGCCTTTGCCAAGTGCCGCGATGTGCTGCCGCAAGGTGTGCCATACCGTCGCCACATTGGTATCTATGCCTACCGCGCGGGTTTTCTGCATGACTTCGTTGCCTGGGGCCCGTGCTGGCTGGAAGACACCGAGTGCCTGGAGCAGTTGCGCGCGTTGTATAACGGCGTGCGCATCCATGTCGCCGATGCGCTCGAAGCGCCGGCTGCTGGCGTGGATACCGCCGAAGACCTGGAGCGGGTGCGCCACCTGCTGGGGGCCTGATGAAGGTTCTGTTCGTTTGCCTGGGCAATATCTGCCGCTCGCCCACGGCTGAAGGCGTGCTGCGCCACAAGCTGCGTGCGGCAGGGCTGGACGGTCGTGTGCAGGTGGATTCCGCCGGCACTGGTGACTGGCACGTCGGCAAGGCGCCGGACAGTCGCACCCGTCAGGCCGCGTTGCGTCGGGGTTATGACTTGTCGGCGCTGCGTGCACGTCAAGTCGAGGCTGCTGACTTTCAACGTTTTGACCTGATCCTGGCCATGGACCAGAGCAATCTGCGCAATCTCAAGACGCTGCGCCCGGCGGCTGCTCGGGCTGATCTCGACCTTTATCTGCGTCGCTATGAACTGGCGTTGGATGAGGTGCCTGATCCCTACTACGGCGGCGACGATGGCTTCGAGCAGGTGCTGGATCTGATCGAGCAAGCCAGTGATGCGCTGCTGGTGGAAATCAAGGGGCGCCTGTGAGCCTGAATCTGCAGAGTGATGTGTCGCTCAAGGCCTTCAATAGCTTTGGTGTCGAGGTGCGTGCCCGGCATTTCGCCGCAGCCCACAACGATGACGAAGTGCGCGAGGCGCTACGCCTGGCCGGGCAGCAGGGCTTGCCGCTGCTGGTGATCGGCGGTGGCAGCAACCTGCTGCTGACCCGCGATGTCGAGGCGCTGGTACTGCGCATGGCCAGCCGTGGCATTCGTATCCTCGAGGACGACGGCGAGCAGGTGCTGGTGGAGGCCGAAGCCGGCGAGCCCTGGCATCCGTTCGTGCAATGGAGCCTGGCGCAGGGCCTCAATGGCCTGGAAAACCTCAGCCTGATTCCCGGTACCGTGGGCGCTGCGCCGATGCAGAACATTGGCGCCTATGGTGTGGAGATCAAGGATCTGTTTGCCGGCCTGACCGCTCTGGATCGGCACAGCGGCGAGCTGCGCGACTTCGCGCTGGAAGACTGTGCCTTCGCCTACCGCGACAGTCTGTTCAAGCGCGAAGCCGGGCGCTGGTTGATCCTGCGCGTACGTTTCCGCTTGAGCCGTCTGGCTGCACTGCGCCTTGACTACGGCCCGGTGCGCCAGCGCCTTGCGGAGATGGGCGTCGAAGTGCCGACCGCCACCGATGTCAGTCGAGCGATCTGCGCCATCCGCAGCGAAAAGCTGCCAGATCCCACCGAGCTGGGTAATGCCGGCAGCTTCTTCAAGAATCCGCTGGTTTCGTTCGAGCTGGCCGAGCGCATTCGCGCCGAGCGTGCCGATCTGGTCAGCTATCCGGCTGGTGATGGCCTGGTCAAACTGGCGGCTGGCTGGTTGATCGAGCGGGCAGGGTGGAAAGGCTTTCGCGAGGGCGATGCCGGCGTGCATCGTTTGCAGGCGCTGGTGCTGGTCAATTACGGCAAGGCCACGGGCGCGCAACTGCTGCAGCTGGCGCAGCGTATCCAGAGCGATGTATTCGAGCGCTTCGGTGTTGAGTTGGAGATCGAGCCCAACGTGCTCTGAACTGTAGGCAGGGCGTGATCCGCTGCCTGCCGCTCCCGGATTGCATCCGGCTACGCTTCTGCAGCGCCAGACACGGAAATGAAAAAGGGGATGCCTAGGCATCCCCTTTTTACTTACCGCAGGAGGATCAAGCCTGGGGCTTGACCTCCTCCTTGTCGGCTGGCGTTTCTTCTTCCGGCTGCGCTTGCTCTACCGCATCGCTCACGCGTTGCTCGCTTACGACAGAGGTGGCTTCGGCTTCAGCGACCGGCTCGACTACAGGAGCTGTTTCGACTACAGCGGCTTCGGCTTCTGCCGGGGCGCTTGCTTCAGCGACCGGAGCGGCGTCGACTACTGGGGCAGCTTCTACAGCCGGGGCTGCAGCGGCGGCCTGTGCAGCTTCGCGCGCCAGGCGCTCAGCTTCACGCTGACGACGACGCACTTCACGCGGGTCGTTCGGTGCGCGGCCAGTGGCATTGGCCGGAACCGCTGCGGCAGCAGGTGCTTGCTCGACCGGTGCCGGAGCAGGCTCCTGGGCAACTTCGACAGTCGGCTCAGCTTGAGCGACCGGCTCGGCAACTGGCGCTTCAACGGCAGCAGGGGTTTCGACTGCGGCCGGTTCTGCCTCAACCGCTTTCTCTGCGACCGGAGCAGCTTCAGCCACTTCACTCACAGCAGCCTCGGTTTGCGCCTCGACCGGTTGAGCAGCAGGGGCTTCTTCAACCTGAACAGACGGGGCTTCGACGGCCGGGGCTTCGCTGACCGGAGCCTCGCTGGCAACGGCTTCGCTGCTGTCGACGCTTTCTGCAACCACGGCAGCGGCAGTAGCCACGGCGACCGGGGTGACGGTCTGAGCGTCGTTACCGGCAGCTTCGCTGTTCTCGGCGCTCTCGATCAGGTTGCCATCGGCATCACGCTGACGTTCGCGACGATTGCTGCGACGACGCTGACCGCGGGAACGGCGACGTGGGCGCTCGCCATCGTTGCTGTCCTGCTCGTCGTCCTGCAGTTGCTCTTCGTTCGGCAGTGCTTCGTCCTGCAGGGCCTCGGTTTGCTCGGCACGCGGCTGACGCTCTTCACGCGGTTGACGCTGACGCTCCTGACGTTCACCACGCGGCTGGCGCTCGGCACGCTCTTCGCGTTGCTCGTTACCAGCATCGGCATCGGTATCGGCTGCGATAGGTTCACGCAGTTCACGCACGCGCTCTTCACGCGGGGCGCGTTCTTCGCGCGGCTTGCGCTCACGGCGATTTTCCTGACCTTCGCGCGGCTCACGGGGGGCGCGCTCTTCACGCGGTTGACGCTCTTCGCGAGGTTGGCGTTCTTCACGCGGTTCACGGGCCTGACGTTCTTCACGCGGGGCGCGCTCTTCACGAGGTTTGCGCTCGTCATCGCGGCGACCGCCACGGTTACGGCTCTGCTGACGACCGTTGCGGCGCTCTTCGCGCGGCGGACGCTCGTTGCTCTTCTTCTCGACTGCTGCGGGCTGGGCTTCTTCTTCCTTGCCGGCGAACAGGCTGACCAGAGACTTCACCAGGCCCTTGAACAGGCTCGGTTCAGGCGCCTTGGTCGGAGCCAGTGGTGCTTGAGGCTCGGCAGCGACCGGGGCGCTGCTGCGCGGTGCGGCCTTGATCGCAGCTTCCTGGCGAACCAGAGTGCGCGTGGCGGCGGCCGGCTGGGCGGCGGTTTCTTCGGTTTCCGCAGTGGCGGCGATTTCGTAGCTGGTCTGGCCGCTCAGGGCTTCCGGGCTGTCGTCACGCAGGCGTTGCACTTCGAAATGCGGGGTTTCCAGGTGATCGTTCGGCAGGATCACGATACGCGCACGGGTGCGCAGTTCGATCTTGGTGATCGAGTTGCGCTTCTCGTTGAGCAGGAAGGCGGCGACCGGGATCGGTACCTGAGCGCGGACTTCGGCGGTGCGATCCTTCAGCGCTTCTTCTTCGATCAGGCGCAGGATGGCCAGCGACAGGGATTCGACGTCGCGGATGATGCCTTGACCGTTGCAACGCGGGCAGACGATGCCGCTGGTCTCGCCGAGGGACGGACGCAGGCGCTGACGGGACATTTCCAGCAGGCCGAAGCGCGAGATGCGGCCGACCTGGACGCGGGCGCGGTCGGCTTCCAGGGCTTCACGCACCTTCTCTTCGACGGCGCGCTGGTTCTTGGCCGGGGTCATGTCGATGAAGTCGATGACGATCAGGCCGCCGATGTCGCGCAGGCGCAGCTGGCGGGCGATTTCCTCGGCCGCTTCCAGGTTGGTCTGCAGCGCGGTTTCCTCGATGTCGCTGCCCTTGGTGGCGCGCGCCGAGTTGATGTCGATGGAAACCAGGGCTTCGGTCGGGTCGATGACGATGGAACCACCGGACGGCAGTTTCACTTCACGCTGGAAGGCGGTTTCGATCTGGCTTTCGATCTGGAAGCGGTTGAACAGCGGCACGCTGTCTTCGTACAGCTTGATCTTGCTGGCGTACTGCGGCATCACCTGCTGGATAAAGGACAGCGCTTCTTCCTGGGCTTCGACGCTGTCGACCAGCACTTCGCCGATGTCCTGGCGCAGGTAGTCGCGGATGGCGCGGATGATGACGTTGGATTCCTGATAGATCAGGAACGGGGCAGGGCGGCTGGTGGAGGCTTCCTTGATGGCGCTCCACAGTTGCAGCAGGTAGTCGAGGTCCCACTGCATTTCTTCGCTGGAGCGGCCCAGGCCGGCAGTGCGCACGATCAGACCCATGTCGGCCGGAGCGTTGAGGCCATTCAGCGCTTCACGCAATTCGTTGCGCTCTTCGCCTTCGATGCGGCGGGAGATGCCACCGGCACGCGGGTTATTCGGCATCAACACCAGGTAACGGCCGGCCAGGCTGATGAACGTGGTCAGGGCTGCGCCCTTGTTGCCGCGGTCTTCTTTCTCGACCTGGACGATGACTTCCTGGCCTTCCTTGAGCACGTCCTTGATGTTGACGCGGCCGCCTTCAGGAGACTTGGAGAAATATTCGCGGGAGATTTCTTTGAGGGGGAGGAAGCCGTGGCGTTCGGAGCCGAAGTCGACGAAAGCGGCTTCGAGGCTGGGTTCAACGCGGGTGATGCGGCCTTTGTAGATGTTGGCCTTTTTTTGTTCACGGGCGCCGGACTCGATGTCCAGGTCGTAGAGTTTTTGGCCATCTACCAGGGCAACACGCAACTCTTCAGGCTGAGTCGCGTTAATTAGCATTCTTTTCATGTGGTACCAATGGGTTCCGGGGCTAGCGGAAGCCACGTTAGGCACACACGACTCTCAGGGTCGGTGTCAGGCGCGTCAGAAACGGTCGTAAATCGTTCCACTGTCTAGCGACGGTCAGCCATTATCGGGCCGCGGTCGCGACGGACGTCTCCTGCTTGCTGTGGTGACAGAAAGCACTCAGTCAGGAAGAGGAATCAACTGGCGGTAGCGGACGAGATGAGGCGTCTTTGATCAAGCGATATGCTACGCAGTCCGACAGTTGTACATCTCCACCCTACACGTATCGCTGAAAATCGGGTGCCGCGCGCGGATTCCGCAGCGGTTGTCAGTTACCGCGACCGCCCGGTGGGCGAATCGCGCATCATACTCAAGGCTTTATTTCCGAAGTCTTCGTGGCCTTTTGCGGCCTTTCTAACCTGAAGAATCCGTCGGACGGCCTCACGTCCAAATACGTTTGCGCGGGCAGGGGATGGCAAGTTTGGCATTCATCCGCAAGCCAGGCCGCTTTTGGCGGCGTTCGCGACTATAGCAGCAATGATTAAGTGCTTCAATTCCATAAAAAATTGTTATGATTGCGCAATGACTACTCCCGCCTCTCCAACCTCCGGCGTTCAGCTGATCGAGGTTGCACCGGATCTCGCCGGCCAACGCATCGACAACTTCCTCAGGACACAGCTCAAGGGCGTGCCCAAGACCCTGATTTACCGCATTCTGCGCAAGGGCGAAGTGCGGGTTAACAAGGGGCGGATCAAGCCCGAATACAAACTCCAGGCTGGTGACGTGGTGCGCGTGCCGCCGCTGCGCCTGGCTGAGCGCGATGAGCCCGAGCCGCTGGCGCAGGGGCTGCTGCAGCGCCTCGAAGCCGCCATCGTTTATGAGGACAAGGCGCTGATCGTGCTGAACAAGCCGGCCGGTATCGCCGTGCATGGCGGCAGCGGTTTGAATTACGGAGTGATCGAGGCGTTTCGCCAGTTGCGTCCCGATGCCAAGGATCTGGAACTGGTGCATCGTCTCGATCGCGATACGTCCGGTCTACTGATGATCGCCAAGAAGCGCAGCATGCTGCGCCACCTGCACGAAGCGCTGCGCGGCGATGGCGTGGACAAGCGCTATATGGCGTTGGTGCGTGGCCACTGGGCGACTGCCAAGAAGCAGATCGCCGCGCCGCTGCTGAAAAGCAACCTGCGCTCCGGCGAGCGTATGGTCGAGGTGAATCCCGAGGGCAAGGAGGCGCTCACGGTATTTCGCGTGCTGCGCCGTTTCGGTGAGTTCGCCACGCTGGTCGAAGCCAGGCCGATCACTGGTCGTACCCATCAGATTCGTGTGCATGCCCAATATGCGGGTCATGGTATCGCCGGCGACAGCAAATACGGCGACGACGACTTCTCCCGCGAGATTCGCGAGCTGGGCGGTAAGCGCCTGTTCCTGCATGCCTATGAGTTGCACGTGCCGCTGCCCGATGGTGGCGTGCTGAAGCTCGAGGCTCCGGTGGATGAGATGTGGGCGAAGACCCTGGAGCGTCTGAGTGTCTGATTATCAGCTACTGATTTTCGATTGGGACGGCACGCTGGTGGATTCCATCGGCCGTATCGTCGAGGCCATGCACCGTGCTGCCGATGTGGCGTGCGTGCCGCGCTGCACGGATGTTGCGGTGCGCGGGATCATTGGTCTGGAGCTGGGTGTGGCGATTCGCACGCTTTACCCGGAACTCGATGAGCCGCTGCGAATCGAAACCATCCGGCGTGCCTACAGCGAGCAGTATCTGGCGCTGGAAACCGAGCCGTCGCCACTGTTCGAGGGTGTGCGCGAGTCGCTCGAGGTCTTTCGAGATCAGGGTTATCGTCTTGCCGTGGCCACTGGCAAGGGGCGCAAGGGGTTGCATCGGGTGCTGGCTGACAAGGGTTGGCTGGATTACTTCGATATCACCCGTTGCGCCGACGAGACGGCGAGCAAGCCCGATCCGCTGATGCTGCATGAGATTCTTGCACATTGCCGGGTGCAGCCCGAGCGCGCGCTGATGGTGGGGGATTCGACCTTCGACCTGCTGATGGCGCGCAATGCCGGGATGGATGCCGTGGCGGTAGGTTTCGGTGCACAGCCGTTGTCGGTGCTGCGCGAGTGCTCGCCGCGTTTGACGATCAATGAATTCAATGAGCTGCGTGCATGGCTGGAAGGCCGTCAGGCGCAGCGTCCTGCAGAGGTGAGTGAGCATGTCGGATGAGTGGAAGTCATCGTCTTCGTCTGGTGAGGATGCCAAAAGCTGGAAGTTGCTGGAGAAGGCGCTGTTGTCCAGCGTTCAGGAGCAGCGTCGCTCGCGGCGCTGGGGCATCTTTTTCAAGCTGCTGACCTTCATTTACCTGTTTGGTGCGCTGGCGTTGGTGTTGCCAGCGCTCAACCTGAAGTCGGCCTCGACCACCACTGCGCATACGGCATTGATCGACATTCGCGGCATGATCGCTGATCGTGAAGAGGCCAGTGCTGACAAGGTGGTGGGCAGTCTGCGCGCCGCCTTCGAGGACACCAATACCAAAGGTGTGATCCTGCGCATCAATAGCCCGGGCGGCAGCCCGGTGCAGTCCGGCTACATCTATGACGAGATCCGTCGTTTGCGCGGCGAATATCCGCAGACCAAGGTCTATGCGGTAATCAGTGATCTGGGTGCCTCCGGTGCCTACTACATTGCCAGTGCGGCTGATGAGATCTATGCCGACAAGGCCAGTCTGGTCGGCTCTATTGGTGTCACGGCGGCCAGCTTCGGTTTCGTCGAAGCCATGGAGAAGCTTGGTGTGGAGCGTCGCGTCTACACCTCGGGTGAGCACAAGGCGTTTCTCGATCCGTTCCAGCCGCAGAAGGAAGAGGAAACCCGCTTCTGGAAAGGGGTGCTGGAGACCACGCATCGCCAATTCATCGAAAGCGTGAGGCAGGGGCGCGGTGAGCGTCTCAAGGCGGACGAGTATCCCGAACTGTTCTCGGGTTTGGTCTGGTCGGGCGAGCAGGCGCTGCAGCTGGGGTTGGTCGATGCGTTGGGCAGTGCCAGCTATGTGGCGCGCGAGGTGATTGGCCAGAAAGAGATGGTCGACTTCACTCAGCGTGATACGCCATTTGATCGCTTCGCCAAGCGTCTGGGTACCAGTGTGGCGGATCGAATCGCGTTGTGGATGGGCTTTCAGGGGCCGACGCTGCGTTAGGGCGTACCCCGTAGGGCGGGGGGGGGGGGGGGCGCCCCCGGGGGGGGGGGGGGGGGGCCCGGGGGGGGGGGGGGGGGGGGGGGGGGGGGGTGGGGGGGGGTGTTTTAAGATAAAGAGACACGAGGCGGCACGACGAGGAGGGAGGAGGGG
>NZ_RHQP01000023.1:0-86981 GCF_003935465.1 Pseudomonas sp. o96-267 | reverse complement strand
CAGCGTCATGGTCGCCAGGAGGAAAGCGATAAAGCCTTCCTCGAAGTGCTCCCAGCCGCGCCGCAAGGCGTTCATGGTCGGTTCTCCCGAATGGAAAGGGCGTAGGGTGGGACGGTAGCCGGCCCACCGGTTACAGCGTTGATCGACGCCCGTCGCGGGCGTCGTGGTGGGTCAGAGCATCGACGCTCTGCCCACCCTACGGCTCTCCGGCCTTATTGCTGGTTGGCAGCTTGCGCGGCCTTGATCAGGTCAGCGCCGATCTCACCTTCGAACTTCTTCCATACCGGCTGCATGGCATCGCGCCATTGGCCACGCTGCTCAGGAGTCAGGGTCAGGATCTCGGTGGTGCCTGCTTCGGCGATACGCTGCTTGTCGCCTTCGTTGAGGGCGTCAGCCTGCTTGTTCACCTCGACGGTGACCTCGGCGATGATCTTGTCCAGCTCGTCGCGTACGTCAGCCGGCAGACCGTCCCAGAACTTGGTGTTGGTGATCAGCATGTAATCCAGCAGGCCATGGTTGGACTCGGTGATGTACTTCTGTACTTCGTGCATCTTCTGGCTGTAGATGTTCGAGTACGGGTTCTCGGCACCGTTGACCACGCCAGTCTGCAGGCCTTGGTATACCTCGGCGAAGCTCATCTTGCGCGGGTTGGCGCGCACGGCCTTGAACTGCTCTTCCAGTACGGCAGAAGCCTGTACGCGGAACTTCAGACCACGGGCGTCTTTCGGCTCCAGCAGCGCCTTGTTGGCCGACAGCTGCTTCAGGCCGTTGTGCCAGTAGGCCAGGCCGGTGATGCCCTTGTCGGTCATCGAGGTCAGCAGTTTCTGGCCTTCTGGACCTTTCTGGAAGCGATCAACAGCTGCCATGTCGTCGAACAGGAACGGCAGGTCGAATACCTGCAGCTGCTTGGTGTAATGCTCGAACTTGGCCAGGGACGGGGCGATGAGCTGGACGTCGCCGAGCAGCAGCGCTTCCATTTCCTTGCCGTCGCCGAACAGCGAGGAGTTCGGGTAGACCTCGACCTTGACCTTGCCAGCCAGACGCTCTTCAGCCAGTTGCTTGAACAGCACTGCACCCTGACCTTTCGGGGTGTGCTCGGCAACCACGTGGGAGAACTTGATGACGATCGGGTCGGCAGCGTGAACTACGCCAGCGATGGACAGGGACAGGGCGCAAGCCAGCGCCTTGGCAGTCAGTTTGAACATGCGGATGCTTCCTCTTGTTGTGTTTATCGCATTTGCGCCGGGGCGCAGCTGACGAACGGATAAGAGCAAGTCTAGGCGGCTTGGAGAAAAACGCCGGTGGCATTAGCGAGGCCTGGACTTGTACTTGTGGGTTCGCTTGACGTTAGCCTAGAGCAACCCTTGTGCCAGTCTGCGATATTCCGACCTTGCGTGCCGTGCAAAGGCCCATGGCTGCGGGCTTTTATGTTCCTTTACCGACCCTCTGGTCGGCGTATGGGCCCGCCAGCATCAGGTATGGATGGCTGAAAATGGCGGTTTGCCGCCAGTCAGTCGAAGTCCTCTGGCGAGCTTCCGCCAGCACCTGAGAAATTCAACCCATGTTTGCGCAGTTTGTCGTGCAGGGTCTTGCGCGGCACGCCCAGCGCTTCGGCCAGGCTGCGTAGCGAGCCGTGCGGGCGGCTCAGCTCGGCAGCGATCAGGGCGCGTTCGAAGGCTTCGACTTGTTCGCTGAGCCCGCCGTTGACCGGCGGCAGATTTGGCGCGTTGCTGTCGAGCGCTAGCTCCAGGCCCAGGGCGAAGCGTTCGGCGGCGTTCTGCAACTCACGCACGTTGCCTGGCCACGGATGACGCAGCAGCAAGGCGCGCTGTCCCGGCTGTAGCTCTCGCGGCGCCAAGGCGTGGCGGGCGGCCGCCCCATCGGCGAAGTGCTGGAACAGCAGCAGGGCGTCCTCGCCGCGCTCGCGCAGCGGTGGGATGGACAACGGTGCGACGTTGAGGCGGTAGTAAAGGTCGGCGCGGAAACGCCCGGCATCGGCGGCCTGACGCAGATCTTCCTTGGTCGCGGCGATCACGCGGATATCCAGCGGGATCAGCTGATTACCACCAAGGCGCTCGACCACGCGCTCCTGCAGCAGGCGCAGCAGCTTGACCTGCACATCCATGCTCATGCTCTCGATCTCGTCGAGGAACAGGGTGCCACCGTTGGCGAACTCGAACTTGCCGATGCGCCGTTTTTGCGCGCCGGTGAAGGCGCCAGCCTCATGGCCGAACAGCTCGCTTTCCACCACCGACTCGGCCAGTGCACCGGCGTTGATGGCGACGAAGGGCCCTTCGCGGCGGTTGGACAGGTCGTGCAGAGCGCGTGCGACCACCTCTTTGCCGGCTCCGGTCTCGCCGAGAATCAGTACGTCGGTGGCGATGCTGGCCAGCGCACCGATCTGCTCGCGTAGGCGCTGCATGGCCGGCGATTGGCCAACCAGGCGGCTGGACAGTTGCTGGCGGTCATTGAGCGCCATGCGCAGGCTGCGGTTGTCCAGCACCAGGCGGCGCAGCTCCAGCGCACGGCGCACGCTGTCTAGCAGGTCGTCATTGGCGAAGGGTTTTTCCAGGAAGTCGTAGGCGCCGGCGCGCATCGCCTGCACGGCCAGCGGCACGTCACCGTGGCCGGTGATCAGCAGCACGGGCAGCTCGGCATCACGCTCGCGCAATTGCTGCAGCAGTTGCAGGCCATCGATGCCCGGCATGCGGATATCGCTGACCACCACGCCTGGCCAGCCTGCGGGAATGCGCGCGGCGAGGCCCTGCGCATCGCCCAGGCTGATGACCTTGAGCCCGGCCAGATCGAGCGTCTGGCTGAGTGCCTGGCGCAGATGGGCGTCGTCGTCGATCAGCAGTACCTGAATGCGGCTGTCGATGGCGCTGTCGCTGGTCATGGCGAAGGGTCCTCTGAGGGTTGCAGGTTGACGCCGGGGCTGGCCAGGCGCAGACGCAGGGTGATCAGTGCACCGCCGGCCGGATGATTGGCCAGCAGCAGTTCGCCGTCCAGCGCACGCACCAGGCTATCGCAGATGGCCAAGCCGAGCCCCAGGCCCTGAGCGCTGGTCTTGGTGGTGAAGAAGGGCTCGCGCGCGCGCGCCAGCGATTCGGGCGAGAAGCCTGGGCCATTGTCGCGCAGCAGCAGGTGGAGGTGCTCGGCTTGAAGCTCGATGCTGATCCAGATGCGTCTAGGAGGGGCTTTATCGATCAGCGCATCGAGCGCATTGCCGAGCAGATTACCGAGCACCTGGCGCAGGCGCGTCTCGCCGGCCTGGACCCAGAGCGTGGCGTCCGGCAGGTCGCGGATCAACTCTACATCCATCGCCCGGCGGCGTTTGGCCAATAGCGCCAGGGCATCATCCAGTGCTGGCTGCAGGGCAACCCGCTCCGGCGCGTGGCGGTCGCGGCGGGCAAAGGAGCGCAAATGGGTGATGATCGAGGCCATGCGCTCGGTCAGCTCGCTGATCAGCTTGAGGTTGGCGCGAGCATCGTCGCTGCGCTGATGGTCAAGCAGGGTGCTGGCGTTCTCCGCGTAGCTGCGGATCGCCCCGAGCGGCTGGTTGAGTTCGTGGCTGATGCTGGCACTCATGGTACCGAGCGCCGACAGCTTACCGGCCTGGACCAGCTCGTCCTGAGCGCGCACCAGCTCCTGCTGAGCCTGTTCACGCTCGAGTACTTCCTGCTTGAGGCGGCTGTTGAGCAGTTCCAGGTCATGCGTTCGTTCTGCGACGCGCTGCTCCAGTTCGGCCTTGGCGCGGGCGTCGAGGGCAATGCGCTCCAGGTAGTGACGGCGGCGCAGGATCATCAGGCCGAGCAGCAGCAGCAGGGCCAGCAGGGCAGCCGCTCCTACGGCCACGGCGCTGCGCACGGGGCGATCGAGCAGGATGCGTGGGGCGAGAATACTTACCGTCCAGCCGGTTTCTTCCAGGGCTCGGCTTTGCGTCAACCAGGCGTTGGGATCAAGGTCGAGTGCGGGCGGTGCCTGGGTCGGGTAGGGTTGGTTGGCGGCGATGGCCGACTGCTCGACGCGGTCCAGCGGACGGCTGGAGTGGAAGCGCCAATCCGGGCGCGAGGTAAGAATGACCACGCCGTTGGTGTCGGTCACCAGCAACTGTTCCGGCGTATTGCCCCACAGGGTTTCGGTGTGGTCGAGGTCTACCTTGACCACCAGCGCGCCGATGTTGTGCTCGTCCTCGCGCACCGGGTAGGCGAAGTAGTAGCCGCGCTTGCCAGACGTTGTACCCAGGCCGAAGAAGCGCCCCAGGCGCCCGGCCAATGCTTCGCGGAAATACGGACGGAAGGCGAAGTTGCCGGCGACGAAGCTGTCGGGTTTGTCCCAGTTGGAGGCGGCCAGGGTGACGCCGCGCGGGTTCATCAGGTAGATCACGTCGGCGCCGGTCTGGCTCTTCACGCGGGCCAGCAAGCGGTTGGCGTTGTCCAGGGCGGCTGGGTCTTCAGGGGCATGCAGGGCGGCGCGCAGGCCTGGCAGATCGCCGAGAATCTGCGGCAGCACTTCGTAGCGGCGCAGCGTGCCGAGCAGGTTGGCCACATACAGATCGAGGGTTTGCCGATTTTGTTCGATCAGCACTTCGCGGTAGTAGCGCTCGGCCAGGAAGTGGACCGGCCACAGCAGTGGCGCAAGCAGCAGCGCCAACAGCACGAGGCTGCGCCAGCGCAGGCGACGGGGAGTGGCAGTGTTCGTGCTCATGGCAAACCGTGCAGAAATGATCGGCGCATTATGCACGTTAAGCGTGCGGCCGGTGATGGGCACTGGCCGCGCGGATGAAACGCAGGGGCTCAGTTCATGCGTTGCAGGCAGGCGTCCAGGGCGGTGTGCCAGTCCGGTAGGCGAACCTGCCAATCCTGCTCCAGGCGGTTGCCATCCAGGCGTGAGTTGAGTGGGCGCTGAGCCGGCGTTAGGTACTCGCTGCTGGGGATGGGACGCAGCCTGGCGCAAGGCTTGCCGGCTGCACGCAGGCGTTCGGCGATGGCACTGGCGAAGCCGAACCAGCTAGTTTCGCCCTGGCAGGTCAGATGGTAGGTGCCCCAGTGATGGCGCCCGTGCTGCCACTTGTCGATCAGCTCTGCAGTGGCGCTGGCGATACTGCCAGCCCAGGTCGGTGCGCCGATCTGGTCGTCGACGACGCTGAGCTCGTCGCGCTCCTGCAGCAGGCGCTGCATAGTGAGCAAGAAGTTGCGCCCGTGCTGCGAGTAGACCCAGCTGGTGCGCAGGATCAGGTGATCGCAGCCGCTGATGCGCAGCGCCTGTTCACCGGCCGCCTTGCTGGCGCCATAGACGCCCAACGGATGTGGCGTATCGGCTTCACGGTAAGGCGTGGTCTTGCTGCCATCGAAGACGTAGTCGGTGGAGTAGTGAATCAGCGGAATGTCCAGTTCGAAGCAGGCATCGGCGATGGCACGCGGCGCATCGGCATTGATGGTGAAAGCCAGCTCGCGCTCCTGCTCGGCCTGGTCGACGGCGGTGTACGCGGCGGCATTGATCACCAGCGCCGGCCGCTCGCGCAGGATGATGTCGCCCAGGGTTTCCGGGCGCGACAGGTCGAATGCCTGCCGGCCGAGACTGATCAGTTCATGCTCGCGCAGGGCCAGCTGCAGTTCACGGGCGACCTGGCCGGTGTGGCCGCTGATCAGAATCTTCATGCGAAGGTCTCTGCATCGGTAAGGCTCAGGCCCTGCTGGTCCTTGGCTGAGAGTTGCGGCGTCAGGCCGTCGAGCGGCCAGTCGATGGCCAGTTGTGGGTCGTCCCAGCGAATGCAGCGCTCGTGAGTGGGCGCGTAGTAGTCGGTGGTCTTGTAGAGGAATTCGGCGTATTCGCTGAGTACCAGGAAACCGTGGGCGAAGCCTTCCGGCACCCACAGCTGGCGTTTGTTCTCGGCGGACAAATGCACGCCGACCCACTTGCCGAAATTCGCCGAATTGCGGCGTACGTCGACCGCGACGTCATAGACCTCGCCAGTGCTGACGCGCACCAGCTTGCCCTGGGCCTGCTGCAGTTGATAGTGCAGGCCGCGCAGTACCCCGCGCGCGGAGCGTGAATGGTTGTCCTGGACGAATTCACGGGTTACGCCGGTGGCTTCGGCAAAGCGCCGTGCGTTGAAGCTCTCGTAGAAGAAGCCGCGCTCGTCACCGAATACCTGGGGTTCGATAATCAGCACTTCCGGCAGTGCGGTTGCGATCACTTTCACAGCGATTCCTCCGCCAGTTTGTAGAGGTACTGGCCGTAGCCGGTCTTGCCCAGCGCCTTGGCGCACACGAGCAGTTTGTCGCGGTCGATCCAGCCCTGCTGATAGGCGATTTCTTCGAGGCAGGCGACCTTCAGGCCTTGGCGTTTTTCCACTGTTTGTACGTAGTGCGAGGCATCGAGCAGGCTGTCGTGGGTGCCGGTATCGAGCCAGGCGAAGCCGCGGCCGAAGCGCTCCACGCGCAGGTCGCCGCGGGCCAGGTAGGCATTGTTCACGTCGGTGATTTCCAGCTCGCCGCGTGGCGAGGGCTTGACCGCCTTGGCGATCTGCACCACATCGTTGTCGTAGAAATACAGGCCGGTCACGGCAAAGCTGGACTTGGGTTGTGCCGGCTTTTCCTCGATCGACAGCGCATTGCCAGCCGCATCGAATTCGACCACGCCGAAACGTTCGGGATCGCTGACCCAGTAGCCGAATACCGTGGCGCCGCTGTCGTGGCTGGCTGCGCGCAGCAGCTTCTCGGTGAAGTGCTGACCATGGAAGATGTTGTCGCCGAGGATCAGGCACACCGAGTCGTTTCCAATGAACGACTCGCCGATCAGGAAGGCCTGCGCCAGGCCATCAGGCGAGGGTTGCTCGGCATACTGCAGTTCGATGCCGAACTGGCTGCCATCGCCGAGCATCTTGCGGAAGTTGGGCAGGTCTTCTGGGGTGGAGATGATCAGAATCTCGCGAATGCCGGCCAGCATCAGCACCGACAACGGGTAATAGATCATCGGCTTGTCATAGATTGGCAGCAACTGCTTGGAGACGCCGAGGGTGATGGGGTGCAAGCGAGTGCCGGAACCGCCGGCGAGAATGATGCCTTTCATTATTCCTGCTCCTTGGAGCCTGTTTAGGATCTCGCGAGCTAGAGCCATGCAAGGCAAAAACAGGCGAGGAAGCGGAGTTTACGAGTTGTAAATGAGCATTCCGACCGGGCTGGCGCTCCAGGCTGTTTTTAACGCAGCAGGGCCGACGCGCAGCAGATCATCAATAGGCTCCTTAGAGTGCGCCGAGTCGCTGACCCTGATAGCTACCATCCTGCACGCGGCGGCACCAGTCGAGATTGTCCAGGTACCACTGCACCGTCTTGCGCAGTCCGGTTTCGAAGGTTTCCTGCGGTACCCAGCCCAGCTCGCGCTCAATCTTGCTGGCGTCGATGGCGTAGCGCTGGTCATGGCCGGGGCGATCCTGCACGTAGGTGATCAGGTCTTCATAGTGCGTGATACCAGCCGGCTTCTGTGGCGCCAACTCTTCCAGCAAAGCGCAGATGGCGCGCACCACATCGAGGTTCTTCTGCTCGTTGTGGCCACCGATATTGTAGGTCTCGCCGACCTGACCTTCGCTGACCACCTTGAGCAGGGCGCGCGCGTGGTCTTCCACATACAGCCAATCACGCACCTGCTGACCGTTGCCATACACCGGCAGCGGTTTGCCCGCCAGGGCGTTGAGGATCATCAGCGGGATCAGCTTTTCGGGGAAATGATAGGGACCGTAGTTGTTCGAGCAGTTGGTGAGCAGCACCGGCAGGCCATAGGTGCGCTGCCAGGCGCGCACCAGATGATCGGACGCCGCCTTGCTCGCCGAATAAGGCGAGCTGGGTGCGTAAGGAGTAGTTTCGGTAAAGAGATCGTCGACGCCATGCAGGTCGCCGTACACCTCGTCGGTGGATATGTGATGGAAGCGAAAGGCCGCCTTGCGCTCAGCGCTCAGGCCAAGCCAGTAGGCGCGAGTGCTTTCCAGCAGGCTATAGGTACCGACGATATTGGTCTGGATGAACGCGGCCGGGCCATCAATGGAGCGGTCGACGTGGGACTCGGCGGCCAGGTGCATGATGGCGTCCGGCTGGAACTCGGCCAGTGTCGCCGCGACGCATTCGCTGTCGCCAATGTCGCCCTGGACGAAGCGGTATCGCGGGTTGTCATCAACGGGTGCAAGCGATTCCAGGTTGCCGGCGTAGGTCAGTTTGTCGAGGTTGAGCGCCTCATGCCCGGTATGCTGGATCAGATAGCGAATAAGCGCCGAACCGATGAAGCCGGCACCGCCGGTAATAAGAATGCGCATCTTATATGCCTTGGTTTTGAGTGGTTTGTTTTTAGATCGAAAAGATAAATATGAGGGCCGAATTATAACCGGCTGCAGAATCGGCATGCCATGAGTGGCTGTGCTCTGAATGTCATGCCTGATATGAACTGTCTGGCATAAGGCCTCTGGCTTGGGCATGTGTATAAAAATAGTAGCCAGATATCATCTTGACACTATATGTCAATGCTTAATATATTGACGCGTCGGTTGTTGGGTTGCGCTATTTGCCTGTTTTTTGACGCCTTTGCTTTGGCTGCCGCCAATCTTATTCCAGCACCTTATTTGAGTGCCCTTATATGAGTTTATCTAACGATATCAGTGGTTTGTTCAAATGGATCGGTGGCCGCCCTGAGCAGTATCAGGAAATCCCTCATGATGGCTTGCGTTATGCAGATCAGGAGCGGCCGTCAGATGAATGTATCGAGATTGATGTCACAGATGGCGGTGCCCAGGGTGGGGGCGCACAGAAGTCCTTTGACGACGCGTGTATTCCTGCACTCAAGGTCGAGCGTAAGAGCCCTCCTGTCGTTCCTGTGGTTGGCAGCGAGTCTTCCGTCTGGTCGTCGGCTGGTCTTCGGGCGTTACTAGCCAAGCGTGCGCACGAGGGGGAAGCGATTCCTATTCATATGGAAGTCCCTTCTACTCAATCCTTGCTCGAGCGCATCAGGGTGGTTGCCGTCGTTTCGGCCAAAGGTGGCGTAGGTAAAACGACCCTGTCAGCCAGTCTTGCTTCGGCCATGCAGCGCGCTGGTCGGCCGGTGTTGGCATTGGATCTGGATCCTCAGAATGCCCTGCAGCATCATTTCAAGGCCATTGAGGGCGTGGGTGATTGTTCGGCTCTCGGTATTGCACACGGCGAGCAAGATTGGCATTCCTGCGGTATGCCGAGTGATAGCGGTGTATTCGTATTGCCCTACGGTGATATCGACGAGGCGCGGCGGCTTGATTTTGAGCAGCAACTGCAAGCAACGCCTGATTGGCTTGCTCAGCGCCTGGTTGCGATGGAACTGGTAGAAGGTTCTGTCGTTTTTATTGATACGCCACCTGGTTCCTCCATTTATCTGCGCCAGGCTTTATCCGTTGCCAATGAGGCGGTGGTAGTCAGTCTTGCCGATGCAGCTTCCTACACGGCGCTACCCAGGATCGATAGTCTGATTCAGGCTCACACGGCTGGGTGCGAGAACTTTATGGGGGCTACCTACCTCATCAATCAGGTGGATGAAAGTCGGCAGTTGAGTCGCGATATCACGTGCATTCTTCAGGAGTTACTCGGTCGGAAAATTTTGGGGCTGGTGCATCACGATCCTTCCATTGGTGACGCTTTGGCCTATAACCGCAATATTTTGGAGTATGACCCGCAAAGCGTCGCGAGCAGCGATATTCTGGATTGCTCTGGCGCTCTGGTAGTTCGTCTTGCAGCCGCCACTACTGCGTGCGTGCCGCAACATGAGCCACGATGAGGGTCGCACGCTGTCCGCGTCAGTGGGCAGCGTACTCAATTCTACCTGGTGTTCGGCACTGCTTGGTTTGGTGGCGATCGCTCTGCTGGTCGTGGTGATTGCTGCGCCCCTTGATCTGGAGGCGCAGATGACGTTTTGCGTCATATGTCTGGGGGTTGCACTTTTGCTGCGGCGTAAAGCTGGGCGACTTGCGATTCTGGCGATGATCGTCATGTCGGTGATTGCTTCTTTACGTTACATGTACTGGCGCCTGACCGCGTCATTGGGTTTCGAAGATCCGTTGGATATAGTGTTTGGCTACGGTCTGGTCGTGGCTGAACTCTATGCACTTCTGGTGCTTTTGCTTGGGTATGTGCAGACGGCCTGGCCTTTGCAGCGCAGGCCCTATCCTCTGCCAGCTGATAGTCGTCAGTGGCCCAGTGTCGATATCTACATTCCTACCTATAACGAACCACTGGACATCATTCGACTGACAGTGCTCGCCGCGCAGGCAATTGATTGGCCGCGAGACAAACTCAATATCTACGTACTCGATGACGGGCGTCGTGACGAATTTCGTCGGTTCTGCAAGCAGGCAGGGGTCGGCTACATCACTCGGACTGATAATATCCACGCCAAAGCTGGCAATCTCAATAATGCACTGCGCCAGACTCGTGGCGAGTACATCGCCATTTTCGATGCGGATCACGTACCGACTCGTTCTTTCCTGCAGGTAGGGATGGGCTGGTTCCTCAAAGATCCACAGCTGGCAATGCTGCAGACCCCGCACTTCTTCTTTTCTCCGGATCCGTTCGAGAAAAATCTCAATACCTTTCGCACCGTTCCGAACGAGGGTGAGCTGTTCTATGGGCTGGTGCAGGACGGTAACGATCTGTGGAATGCCACCTTTTTCTGCGGCTCTTGCGCCATCATCCGTCGTGCGCCGCTCGAGGAAATCGGTGGTGTCGCCGTGGAAACCGTGACTGAGGATGCGCATACCGCGCTCAAGCTCAATCGGCTCGGTTACAACACGGCCTACCTGGCTCTGCCGCAGGCCGCAGGGCTCGCGACTGAAAGTCTTTCCGGACATATTGGGCAGCGTATCCGTTGGGCGCGCGGCATGGCTCAGATTTTCCGGACCGACAACCCTCTGTTGGGTAAGGGGCTGTCGTTCGGGCAGCGGCTCTGCTACCTGAATGCCATGCTGCATTTCTTCTATGGCCTGCCACGTCTGGTGTTTTTGACCGCGCCTCTGGCCTATCTGATGTTTGATGCGCAGATATTCCAAGCCCCCGCCTTACTGATCCTCGCCTACGCCTTGCCACATATTCTGATCGCGAGCGTGACCAACTCCACCATCCAGGGACGCTTCCGCCATTCCTTCTGGAATGAGGTCTACGAAACCGTTTTGGCCTGGTACATCATGCGCCCGGTACTCTTGGCCATGGTCAGCCCGAAACTGGGCAAGTTCAACGTGACGGCCAAGGGGGGCATGATCGATAAGGGGTACTTCGACTGGAAGATGGCCCGCCCTTACATCATCGTGCTCCTGCTCAATTTGCTCGGTGCTCTGGTAGGTGTTCTCAGGCTGATATTCGATGGTGACGCCAGTACGGCGACCCTGCTGATCAACATGGCCTGGACGGTTTACAACATCGTGATCAGCTCCGCAGCGGTAGCGGTCGCCAGTGAGACGAGGCAGATACGCGCTGAACCTAGAGTATTCGCCAAGTTACCGGTCGAGTTGTACTTACCCGACGGTAGCCGCATGGCATGTGAAACCAATGACTTCTCCCAGCGCGGAATGGGTATCAATTTGCCTACAGGGATGGAAATTATCCATGGTCAGCAACTTAAGGTTTCGCTCAGTCGTGGCAATGAAACGTGTCAGCTACCAGCCAAAGTGGTGTTTAGCAAAGGCACCACTGTCGGTTTGAGCTTCATCGATCTCAATTTACGGCAACAATTCGAGCTGACGCGCATGACGTTTTCCCGCGCTGATACCTGGGCTTCGACATGGGGGCAGGGAGTTGTCGATACGCCACTGACTGCCTTGGCGGAAGTGAGTGTGATCGGCTGGCGCGGTATTCGGCAACTCACTCGCGCGACACGGGATGAATTGGCTCGTCGAATTCGTTCCACATCTGATCTGGCAAGTACAAATCCGAGGAATTCATGACCGCTCTGCACTCTGGCTTACCGAAAGCTCGGACTCTTTTTGCTCTTGCATCTTTGCTGGCGCTCCTGGTTGTTTCTTCGGCATGGGCCGATGATCAAGAGCACACGGATGATGTAGTTGAAGGCGGTGCGCAAGTCTCCTTCGAGCCGACTTACAGCGCGACACTGAAACAGTTGGGCACCAATTATGTGATGAATCTTCGGGGTATTGAGGGTAGCGATGGCGTAAGTTTCGATGTGCGCGCCGATCAGGTTGTGACGGATGCACGTCTGCAACTGGAGTACAGCTACTCCCCAGCCCTGATTCCGGAACTTTCACAGCTCAATGTACTGGTTAACGATCAGGTTGCGGCCAGTCTTGCCTTGCCGAAGGAAACGGCGGGCAGCATTCAGCAGCAATCCGTACAGATCCCGGCGCATCTGGTTACCGAGTTCAATCGTTTGACCCTGCAGTTGATTGGACACTACACCATGCAGTGCGAGGATCCCTTGCATTCCAGTCTGTGGGCCAAAGTCAATAACAGCAGTCGTTTAGACCTGCAGACCACGCCGCTGGCGCTATCCAATGACCTGTCGCTGTTACCTTTGCCCTTCTTCGATGTGCGGGACTCGCGTTTGCTGGAACTACCCTTTGTTCTGCTAGGTTCGCCGGATAATCGTACGCTTGAGGCTGCTGGTGCGGTAGCGTCCTGGTTCGGTGCCTTGGCCAGTTATCGTGGTGCGCGTTTTCCGGTCGCCGAGCAGCTGCCGGCGCATGGCAATGCCGTCGTGATGCTGATCGGAGAGCGTAGAGTGGCCGGCCTCGATACTGAGTCCGTCAATGTTCCGACGCTAAGCGTACAAACCAATCCCAATGACCCCTACGGCAAACTTCTGGTCATTGCCGGGCGTGATAGCGAACAATTGAAGCAGGCCGCTCTTGCATTGGTCAGCGGTAGCCAGGCGCTGAATGGAGAGGTCGCCGAGATTTCCGAGTTGACTGTTCTTGAGCCGCGCAAGCCTTATGATGCGCCCAACTGGTTGCCCAGTGATCGCCCCGTGTCTTTGGGGGAACTGCTCGAGCCCAAGGGGCTGAGCGTATCCGGCTATGACCCCGGCACCATCAGCTTGCCAATGCGCCTGCCGCCGGATTTGTTCAATTGGCGCGAAAGCGGTGTTCCCCTGCATCTGAAGTATCGTTTTACACCGCAGCCACAATCGACCAACTCTTCTCTGCTGGTCAGCGTCAGCGGTAAATTCATCAAGTCCCTGCCGCTGCCCTCGCAGGAGCGTTTGCAGGACGAACAAGGGGTGATGGCCAAACTACAACAGGACGACACCCTGTTGCGTGAGGCGCACCTGCGCATACCGCTCGATAGCCTGTCGCCACAGTCCGATCTGCAATTGCGTTTCATGTACGACTACATCAAGCAGGGCGAATGCCGCGACATCATCATCGATAACATGCGCGGAACCATCGAGCCTGACTCAACCATCGATCTCAGTGGCTACAAGCATTTCATTGCGATGCCTAACCTGGGCGTGTTTCAGGATAGCGGCTTTCCATTTACGCGGATGGCTGATCTGTCCGAGACGGCTGTTGTCATGCCGAGCGATGCTGGTGGGGCGGAGATCTCCGCGATGCTTGATGTACTAGGCCGTTTCGGTAACTCAACCGGTTTGCCGGCTACCGGGCTCAGTGTGGTACAGGCCGATGATGAAGCTGAGTTGCAGGGCCGGGATCTTCTGGTGATCGGTTCGGGCTCCAATCAGCCATTGTTAGAGCGTTGGGCGCAATACCTTCCGGCCGCACTGGACGGGCAATCACGCTTCGAGTTTTCCGATCTGGTACACCAGGTACGCGATTGGGTGGCTAGCGATCAGCGTGCCAATCTACGCCGTGCCCGTAGCAGCGTGACTCTGGGGCGTGGGGCGGTTAGCAACTACCTGGCTGGCTTCGAATCGCCGGTGAGCAGTGGTCGCAGTGTGGTGGTTATCGCAGCTAGCGCCCCCGAAGGATTGAACGACATTACAGCAGCGCTGCGTGGTGGCGAGAACTACGAGCAGTCGATTCAGGGCAGCCTTGCCGTGGTCAATGGCACACGTATTAACTCACTGGTCGCTGATGAGCAGTATTTCATTGGTGAGTTGGGTTGGTTCCGTTATCTGCAGTGGCTGTTGTCACGGCACCTGGGGCTGATGCTGCTCTTCACCGCAGCAGGTGTTGCCTTGGCCAGTGTGCTGCTGTTCCTGAGCCTGCGTGCCCGTGCCCGTGCGCGACTTAAGGTATGAGTCGATGAAGCGCAGTCTCATGCGTTGTGCTGCTCTGGTGTTAGCACTCGGTTACCTGCCAGCTCAGGCCGCATGCAATGTACAGTGGCCCCTATGGCAGCGTTTTGCCGAAACCTGGGTGCAGGCTGATGGCCGCGTCCTGGAATCCAGTTTGCTGGACAATCACAGCACCTCGGAAGGGCAGGCATATGCCTTGTTCTTTGCGTTGGTGGCCAATGATGCCGAACGCTTTGCGCAGATTTGGCGTTGGAGTCGTGAGAACCTGGCGGGTAACGATCCTCAGAATGTTTTGCCGGCCTGGCTCTGGGGGCAGGGCAAGGATGGTCGCTGGCAGGTACAGGATGCCAACTCCGCATCCGATGCCGACATCTGGTTCGCTTATGCCCTGCTCGAAGCACATAGGCTGTGGGGGCATGCAGAGTATCGCGATGATGCGCTGGCATTACTGGGGCAAGTAAAAGCACAGGAAATCCTCGATCTGCCGGGGCTCGGATCGACCTTGATGCCTGGGCCTGTTGGTTTCGTTCAGCCTGACCATCTCTGGCGACTCAACCCCAGTTATGCGCCAATTTCCGTTCTTCGTAGGCTGGTCAGCGCCGACCCCGACGGACCCTGGGAGCAGATTGTCGAGAGCAGCGTAAAGTTGCTGCGTGATGGCGGTGGGCATGGTTTCGCTGCTGACTGGGTGGGCTATCGTGGAACCTCAGCGGCCTCGGGGCTCTTCGTGCCTGATCCGATCAAAGGCGATATCGGCAGTTATGATGCCATCCGCGTATACCTCTGGGCGGGCATGACCGCTCCTGCCGACCCTTTGGCCAAGCCCATCCTTGAATCATTGCGGGGCATGGCGCGCGTAGTAGCCGCTACTGGCATGCCACCTGAGAGGGTTTCCATCATGACCGGCAAGGCTGAAGGGCATGCACCGTTCGGCTTTTCCGCTGCGTTGGTGCCTTACTTTCAGGCATCCTCGGAGCCTTGGTTGGCCGAACAGCAACAGCGTCTTGCACTGGCGGGGCTTGCTCAAGGGCGCAATGAAGGTTCGTCTGTGCCCATTTATTACAACTATATGCTCAGCCTTTTCGGTCTAGGTTGGGCCGAAAAGCGTTACCGTTTCGACGCGGATGGGCGGCTTGAACCATCGTGGGAGTCTGCATGTTCCGTAAAAGCCCCCTAACCCTCGGCTTGTTTGCTGCATTGCTGCACGGTGCAGTCATGGCGCAGGGCAGTGATGCTCAGCGGCTACTGATCGAGCAGGGCAAGTTCTGGCAAGGCGAGGACAAGCCCACGCGCGCCGCTGAAGTCTGGAACAGGCTGCTGATGCTTGATGCTAGCCAGCCTGAGGCGCTATACGGTCTGGGCCTGATCGCCGTGAAAGACGACGATCTGAAACAGGCGCGTGACTACCTGGCCCGGTTGCAGGCAATCGAGCCCATGCCACGAGAGGCCTTGCAACTTGAGCAGGATATTCGTCTGGCCGAGCCTGCCAATGCCCGTTTGCTTGAAGAAGCACGGCTGGCGGTGGACAACGATGAGCGCGCCAAGGCCGATGCGCTGTATCGCCGCGCGTTGGGCGGCAAGCCGGCGCAGGGGCTGGTCGGGCGTGAATTCTACAACAACATGGGGTTTCTCGACGCGCACTGGCCCGAGTCGCGCGCGGGCTTCGAGCGGCTGTCGCGCGAACGCCCGGAGGATCCCTATGTCGCCCTGTTCTTTGCCAAGCAACTGGTGCGTCGCGATGCGACACGCGCCGAAGGCATACGCGCACTAGAAACCCTGGCGCGGCGCGAGGATATCGGTGGCGACGCCGCCGAAACCTGGAGGTTGGCACTGACCTGGATGGGTGCGCCCGAAAAGGCGCAGGCGCCGCTCTTCGAGCGTTATCTCAAAGCCTATCCGAACGATGACGAGATCGGTGCTCTGCTGGCCAAAGGTCGCAGTCAGGCTGGCGGCAGTAAAACTACCTGGACACGAGCGCCGGCTCTGGATCGTGGACTCAAGGCACTGGAGAAGGGTGATCTGGCAGTTGCCGAACGTGAGTTGTCGAGTCATCTCAAGAGCAATCCCAATGATGGTGATGCGCTTGGCGGCCTAGGCGTTTTGCGTCAGCGTCAGGAACGCTTCGATGATGCTGAGTTGCTGTTAAGCAAGGCCGTGCAGCAGAAAGGCGGTAGTGCCTGGCGCAATGCATTGGATGATGTACGTTACTGGGCGTTGCTGCAGCGTGCCCGTGACAGTCTGGCGCGTGAGCGGGTCGCTGACGCGCGCCAGCAACTCGAACAAGCGCGTCGTCTCAAGCCCCAGGATATCGAAGCGCTGCTGGCATTGGCCGACCTGCAAGCGCAACAAGGTGACGTCGCGTTGGCTGAGCAGGGATATCGCCAGGCTCTGGTGCAGCGCCCGCAGGAGGCGCGTGCCTTGCGTGGGCTTGCTCAAGTGCTGGCACAGCAAGGCAAGGCGGATGAGGCAATGGCGCTGATCAACCGCATGCCCGCCAAGGAGCGTGAGGCGTTTGGCGGGCTTGGACAGTTACGTGCCGCGCAGGCGCTGCAACGCGCACGCATAGCCGAGGCGCGTGGTGATACGCAAGCCATGCGTCAGGCGCTTGAGTCTGCCCTGCGTGATGATCCGAACAATGCCTGGGCAAGATTCTCCCTTGCGCGCCTGTATGTTGATCTGGGCGCCGTGGCCGAGGCGCGTAGCTTGATGGATGGCTTGCTCGCCACGCAGCCCAATGATCGCGACGCGCTGTACAGCAACGCTTTGCTGTCGATCCAGTTGGGTGAGTGGGAGAAGGCCCAGCAGGCTCTGGCGCGCATTCCTCAAAACAAGCGTGATGCCGATGTGAATCGACTGGTCGCCGAGGTCGATTTCAACCTGCAACTCAAGCGCATCGCCGATCTCAGCCGCAGTGGACAGAAAGCCGAGGCGCGCGTATTCCTCAGTCGACTCGAAGAGTCTGCAGAGGGCAAAGCCTCGCGTTTGTCAGCATTGGCCTCGGCTTATGCCGACGCAGGCGACCCTCAGCGCGCCATGGCCATTATGCGTGGTCTGCTTGCCAGCAGCCCGCGTGAGGATTTGTCACTGACTCTCAGCTATGCCGGGATTCTCCTGCAGGCCGAGCAGGATGTGGAGGTCGCCGCTATCCTGCGCGATCTTCAGGCGCGCAGCATGAGTGTCGACGAGCGTCGTCAGTACGATGATCTGCTGTTCCTCTACCGTGTGCGTCAGGCTGAGCAACTGCGCGAACGAGGTCAGTTAGCAGCGGCCTATGAAACCCTGGCTCCGGCTTTGGCGCAGCGGCCACAAGATCGCTTGGCAGTCTCGGCGTTGTCACGCATGTACGAAGCCAATGGCGAATCGGAAAAAGCCCTGGAGTTGCTCAAGCCGCTGATGCAAAGGCACCCTCAAGATGCCAGTCTGCAGGTTGCTGTGGCCGGCTTGGCTGCCCGTCGCAACGACAAGGCGCTGGCCGAGTCCTCGCTGGAAAATGCGCTGAAACTGGCACCCCAGGATGCGCAAATTCTTACGTCGGCAGCCGAGGTTTACCGCTCGCTGGGGCGTTCGGGGACGGCAGCCGAACTCTTGCGCAAAGTGGTCGCGCAGGAGAAACGTCAGCAATCGCCAAGTTTCGCCGCCGCTGCCCCTACGGTTGGCAGCAACCCGTTTGCCGGTGTCGGTTCTGGGGTTACCAGCGACGTCGGTATTCCTGCACCTGTGCAGGCCATATCCGAGACAGCCGATCCACTGTCATCGTATGCGCAAATCGGCAGCGGGCTGCCGCCTGCTCCTTACTCACAGTCTGGTACATCTGTCGGCAATCCTTTCGCTGTGGATGTGCAGGGGGGCACGCGTGATCGCCTGGCCGGTATGAGTGAGGCCGCCCGTTCGCTGGATCAGATCACCCAGGAGCGAAGCCCATTCGTGGCCCAAGGGTTGTCGGTGCGTAGCAACGACAGCGAGTCTGGGCTTAGCAAGATCACTGAAGTGCAAGCACCATTCGAGGTGAACCTGCCGGTGGGTGACAATCGACTGGCCGTACGCGTCACGCCGGTCAACCTCAATGCCGGTGGCGTCAGCAACGAGGCCAAGGTGCGATTCGGCTCTGGTCTCAGCTTCGCATCGACTGAATATGGGAATGCTGTCGCTACTGCGGCGATCGAGTTCGACAATTTTCTCGCCGAAAACCCTGATGCGACTGATAGTGAGCTCGAGGAGGCAGTCGCCAGGGCGAACACCAGAAGGGAGGAGGCTGGTGCCAGGGCCGATGCACTGTTAGCCGGGGCTGTGGGTCGCCAGAGTGATGCCGGCGTAGGGTTGGCGGTGGCCTGGGAGAACGAACCCAGCGGAGTGAAGGCTGACATCGGCGTCAGCCCCATGGGCTTTCTCTACAGCACCATCATCGGTGGCGTTGGGGTCGAGAGGCCGCTGGGTGACAGTGAGCATGCCCGTTACAGCGTGGAACTGTCACGACGTGCAGTAACCGACAGTCTTGTGTCCTTCGCCGGTGCCCGTGATGCGCGTACCGGTGTCGAGTGGGGTGGCGTAACGGCCAACGGTGGCCGTGCGCAGCTCAGCTATGACGATGGCGAAATAGGGGTTTACGGTTATGGAGCGTTGCATGCGCTGACCGGTAACAACGTCAAGGCCAATACCCGCGCGGAGCTGGGTTCGGGTATCTACTGGTATCTGCTCAACGACGATAGTCGCATGCTGACGGCGGGGCTGAGCCTCACCGGCATCGGCTACGAAAACAATCAGAACAACTTCACCTATGGCAACGGCGGTTATTTTAGCCCGCAGAACTTCTTCTCGCTGGCCGTGCCGCTGAGCTGGGCGCAGCGTACCGAGCGCTGGACCTATGCCCTGCGCGGCTCGGTTGGGATCCAGCACATCAAGCAGGACTCGGCGCCATACTTCCCGAACGACAAGGACGTGCAGCGCAACCTGGAACAGGTTTCGGCCACCGCGGCGGCCCTGGGCGTGGATATTCCTACACGGTTCGATGGCTCCAGCAGCACCGGTATCGGCTACAGCCTCTACGGCGCTGCCGAGTACCGACTCGGGCGCAATTTCTCTCTGGGGGGCGAGCTGGGCATCAACAACGCCCAAGACTATCGCCAATGGAACGGCGGCATGTACCTGCGCTACATGTTCGAGGATCAGTACCGGCCCATGTCGCTGCCGGTCAGCCCCCATCGTTCACCCTATTCGAATTGAATTGATCGAGGATTTTTCGATGTCTGCTTCCGCGCTTGCCGGTCTATCCCTTCTGGTGCTCGGCGAAAGCCATATGAGCTTGGCCAACCATCTCACCGAGCCGCTTAATGCGGCTCTGGTCGCCAAGGGAGCGAATGTCTATTCCATCGGCGCCTGTGGCGCCAGTGCGGCCGATTGGCTGGTGACCAAGAAAGTGGACTGTGGCTCGGAACAGAAGAACGCCGGCAAGCTGGTGATCAAGGGCCGCGAGGCGACCACGACGCCGATCAAGGATCTGATCGCCACTCACAAGCCGGATGTCGTGGTTCTGGTGATTGGCGACACCATGGCCTCCTATGACAAACCTGCGTTTCCCAAGGCATGGGCCTGGCAGAGCGTGACTGGCTTGACCAAGGCGATTGCCGAAACCGGTACCAAGTGTGTCTGGGTTGGACCTGCTTGGGGCAAGGTCGGTGGTATGTACAAGAAGAATGATCAGCGTACCCAAGTGATGTCCCAGTTTCTGGCTAGCAATGTGGCGCCTTGTGCCTACGTCGATTCGCTGCAGATGTCCAAGCCTGGTCAGTGGGTTACCACCGATGGCCAGCATTTCACCGTTGCAGGCTACAAGTCCTGGGGCAACGCCATTGCCGATGCCGTGAGCAAACTGCCGGCCGCCAGCCTCAAGGGGAACAAGTGATGAGCCTTCATCGTGCGCTGATCGGCGCGGCTTGCCTGTTGGCTGCCGGCTCGGCCTTAGCCGCCGAGATTCCGCTTTACCCCACGGGCCCCAGTGAAGACTCTGCCTTTCTGCGCTTCTTCAATGCTGGGACCGGGGTGCTGGAGCTCAAGGCTGCAGGCTCGGGTGCGAGCCTGAGCGTGGATGAGCAGATGCGCGCGTCGGACTTTCTCACCGTGCCGGCGGGCAAGCCGGTGAAAGGCAGCCTCAAGCTGGGGGTTCACGAGCAGGCGCTGGACATTACCGTCGAGCCCGGCGAATTTGCCACCGTGGTTGGCTTGCCCGATGCACAGCAGGGCTTGCGCCTAGTCACCGTGCGAGAGCAGCCGGATGACTTCAACGCACTGAAGGCATCGCTGGCTTTTTACAGCCTGGACGCGTCGTGTGTCGACGCAGGGCTGCAAGCGGCAGGGCGTAACGTCGATATTTTCAAGGCGGTTGCCGATGGGAGCTTGCAGCGACGTTCGATCAATCCGTTGAAGCTTGCGGTGCAACTGCGTTGTGCAGGTGTTGCCGTCGGCGAACCGCTGGACCTCGGCGAACTGGCTGCCGGTCTGCGCTACACCGTATTCCTCGTCCCGTCTGCCGAAGGCCCGCGCCTGTATTCGGTGCAAGACAATCTGGCCAACTGACAACGCGACCATGGTCTTCGCCTCCCTTGAGTTCCTCATTCTGTTCCTGCCAGCATTCATGCTGGTATACGCGCTGGTCAGTCCGGGCGGGCGTAACCATGTGCTGCTGTTTGGTAGCTGGTTCTTCTACGGTTGGTTGAGCCCGGCTTTTCTTCTCCTGCATGTGCTGCTGACGGTAGTAGGTTGGGTCGGAGGCCTGCTGGTGGAGCGCACCCGCGAGGAATCGCGGCAGCGTATTCGCCTGCTGGTGGTGCTGATCACCATCAACGTCCTGGTGCTGTGCTGGTACAAGTACGCCAACATTCTTGCGGCTACCTTTAACCAGTTGATCACTTCCTACGGCGCCCTACCTTTTGAGTGGCAGAAAGTGGCATTGCCGGCGGGGCTATCGTTCATCGTCCTGCAGGTGATTTCCTACCTGGTCGATGTCCATCGGAAGGTCGTGCCGGTCGAGCATCGTTTCAGCAACTTCGCCACCTATCTGGCGATGTTCGGCCACTCGATTGCCGGGCCAATCATTCGCTATGACTGGGTACGCAAGGAGCTGGCGCAGCGTTACTTCAATGCGCAGAACTTCGCCCTCGGTTCGCGCCGATTCATGATCGGCCTGAGCATGAAGGTACTGGTCGCCGACAGCCTCTCGCCTCTTGTGAGTGTGGCGTTCGCGCAGCAGAGCCCATCCTTCGTCGATGCCTGGATCGGCTGCCTGGCTTACTCCATGCAGCTGTTCTTCGACTTCGCCGGTTACAGCGCAATGGCCATCGGCCTGGGCCTGATGCTGGGCTTTCACTTTCCCGAGAACTTCAATCGCCCGTATTGGGCGCGCAATATCCAGGACTTCTGGCGGCGTTGGCACATCTCACTGTCGAGCTGGCTGCGTGACTACCTGTATATCGGCCTGGGTGGCAATCGCTTCGGTACCTGGAAGACCTATCGTAACCTTTTCCTGATCATGGCCATTGGTGGCCTGTGGCACGGTGGCGATAGCTGGAATTACGTGCTGTGGGGGGCGGCCCACGGTATCGCCCTATGCGTCGACCGTGCGTGGACGCGCAGTGGCCTGCCAGACTTGCCGGCGTGGTTTGCGCATACGGTGACGTTGTTGTTCGTATGCCTGGCCTGGACGCTGTTCCGTTCGCCAGATTTTGATACGGCGCTGAGCATGTACGCCGGGCAGTTTGGTCTGCATGAGTTTGCCTTGGGCGACGCCATGGCGGCCACCTTGAGGCCCGCTCATGGCATCGCCGCCGCGCTGGGGCTGGCGTGCCTGTTGCTACCACTGTATCAGGCGCGTGCCGAGGCCCGCTTTGGTGAGGTCTGGTTGTTCAGGGCTGTGGGCATGATATGGCCGGTTGCTGGGTTTCTGCTGTCATTTGCCCTGATCGCCAGTCGTGAAACCGTGCCGTTCCTGTACTTCCAGTTTTGAGGGGCGTGCCAATGTCCAAGAAAGGTTCCTCCATCGCCCCTGTCATGCCGAGCGCCATGATGATTCGCCTCAGCCCTTTGGCTGGGGTCGTCATGTTCGTCTTCCTGCTCAGCGGCCTGGGCTTTTGCCTATGGGCGATGTTCGTCAGCGACAAGGTCGACCTGCTGCCGGATCAGGTCACCTGGACAGATTTTCGTGACGGTGAAATCACCCATCGTATCGCCCGCGAGCTAGCTGCAGTACCCTTTGCCAAGCGCGCCGCTGATCTGGAGCGGGCAGCGAGTTGGCTGGCGATCGGTGATACAGGACCGCGCGTACGTCAAGGCTGCCCGGGTTGGCTATTCCTGGCGGATGAGATGAAGATCCACAGGCATGCCGACGCCAATGCGCGAGCCCGTGTGGAAAAGGTCAGAGCGCTAGAGGCGTGGCTGACCAAGCGTGACGTGGGTCTTCTTGTCGTACTGGTGCCGGACAAGAGCCGTATCGCCGCTGACCGACTGTGCGGTCTTGAGCGCTCTGCCGCATTAGCAGGGCGCGCCGCTCAATGGCAGCGCTTGGCGCAGGAAACTGGCGTGTCGGTTCTGGATCTGACGGCAGCGCTAGAGCCGCTCGGCAGCGCAGCGTTCCTACGTACCGATACGCACTGGAGTGAAGAGGGTGCTGAGCACGCCGCGCAGCGGGTTGCGTCGCAGATCAAGAAGCTGGGTATTGATATTACGCCAGTGAAACAATGGTCTCGCAGTTCGGGCGAGAAGCAGGTACGTCCAGGCGACCTGGTGCGTCTGGCCGGTCTGGACTGGCTGCCAGAAGGGCTGCAGCCTGCCGTGGAGAAGGTGAAGTTGTCGCGGTTCAGTGCAGTTGAGCAAGACCAAGGCATCAGTGAAGACGACCTGTTCGGGGACAGCCAGTTGCCTAATATTGCCCTGATTGGCACTTCGTTTTCGCGTAACTCCAATTTCGTGCCTTTTCTGGAGCAGGCACTGGAGACCAGTTTGGGTAACTTCGCCAAAGACGGCGGAGAATTTGCCGGCGCAGCCAAGGATTACTTCAGCAGCCCGGCCTTCACACAGACACCACCGCGACTGGTGATCTGGGAAATTCCTGAGCGCGACCTGCAAACACCATTTGAAGACTGGAGCAGCCCTGACAAAAGTGATCCGGCTTTGTAAGCCTTGCGTTCACTCATTTCAGAAACACAAAGGCCCGCTGCAAGCGGGCCTTTGTGTTTTGTATGGTGCCGGCACCAGGAGTCGAACCCGGGACCTACTGATTACAAGTCAGTGTCAAAGCTAGGTTTTCCACAGGCCGTATCAGCAAAATTGACAAGCCTTAAAGCTATCTAAGTGCATGAATATAAAGGTATGTATCGATTTTACTGGGCTGCGTAGAAAAATCTAACCGCTGTTTAATCTTTGGTCAAATCCCTACCCCAAACCTACCCCAGGCGCTATAGTCCTACCCCAAACCTACCCCGGTATTAGTCAGGAGCGGGCAGATGAAACAGCGCGGCGCGATGAAGGAACACATCCTCCAGCGGCTCAAGTACGACCCCCAGAAAGGACGTCAGGATTACCTCGATCCGCCCATGCCGGGGCAGGGTACGTTCGGGGTGCGGGTCAACAAAACATGCATAAGTTTCATCTTGCTCTACAGCTTTCATGGCCATCCCCGGCGCCTGACACTGGGCAAATACCCTGAGCTATCGCTTGCTGAGGCGCGTGCCAAGGCCGCGCAGGCCGGTGAGCTGCTGAAGCAGGGTATCGATCCCGGGCAGAAGAAAATCGTCGAGTTGGTCGAGTACCGCACCAGTCCGACGTTCGAAGAGGCGGTTGTCAGCTACCTAGAGTGGGCCGAGAAGAACAAGAAATCGTGGCGTGAAGATGAGCGCATGCTGCGCACTGAGTTTGTTCCGCACCTCGGGCGCACCAAGATCGGTGATGTCACGCGCAAGCAGGTCGTGGCGCTGCTTGATCATAAGGCCAAGACCGCGCCGGTGCAGGCCAACCGTCTGCTGGCCGTGATCCGAAAGATGTTCAACTTCTGCGTCGAGCGCGAGATCCTTGCTGCGACACCCTTGGTGCAGATCAATAGGGTGGCCAAGGAAACGCCACGGGAGCGCAGCCTCAATCGTCACGAATTGGTGTGGTTTCTGCACCAGTTGGCCGGTGCCTCGCTGACGACCAATACGCGGTTTTCCCTGTTGCTGAGTCTGATGCTGGCGCAGCGCTCGGGGCGTATCGTGGCTATGCGATGGGTCGATATCGACTTGGACGAGCAGATCTGGGATCGCAGTGGCAAGTTCGAGAAGAACAACAACCCGATTGCCATTCCGCTTTCGGACGATGTGCTGAGCATTCTGAATTACCTGCGTGAGCGGCAGATTCAGAAAGTGATTTCGAATGACCTTGAACACTGGGCTAATAGTAAAACTCAACCTAAGCCTGGGCAGTATGTGTTTCCAGGGCGTTGGCCTGCTAAACCGCAGACGCAGCCCTCGCTCAACCGCGCCATGCGCCGCTTCTACGATGACTACGTGAAGGATTCAGGTCGGGTCGAAGAGGAGAGTCTGCTGCGCGTTGCCGATGGCTATCCGCGTCCAACCGTGCATGACTTGCGCCGCACGGCAACCACGCACATGTCCAAGCATGGCTTGGGCAAGGACGTGCGCAGTCGCATCCTCAACCATAAGGACCTGTCGGTGGATGCGATCTATGACCGGTACTCATACTTTGAAGAAAAGGCTGAGGCTCTCCAGGGGTGGCATGACTATCTGAAGGGGTTGCTGCAGAAGGAGTTTGGTGACGTGGATTGGGTAGGGTTCTACGGGCGGCGCATGGAGGCCTCTGCACCAGATGATGAGGGGGAATAAAGCTATGTCCTGAGCAGCCTCGCTGCTGCGGGCGATCAGGGGTCGTTGATCAATCATTAGCCCGAGCCGCCTCCCTCCCCTGATTCCAGGCTGGTGGCGTGGGGGAGGGCGGTATTGCCAGCGTAATCTGTCTCACTGGTGCGTAGGATTTTCAGTCCTACTGTCTACACATTTAATTTCTCCAGCTTCATGATCGTAGTCGGTGTGGCCGACCTACAGGCAAGGTCAGCTACGAGCTGAGATCATAAGCTGTGGTAGTCGACTATGGCCGGCATCCAGTCTGATGCGGCAGGCTCAAAGCATCCAGTAGCGGGCATTGGCTCTATCTCCGATGCAACCCGGTGCAGAAAAGGGCGCGGCTAGGAAGTGGCCATTTGCCATGAATCTGGATAGTCTCGTACCCGTACTATGGCTAAGGATAATGTTGTAGTGGCTTGTTGCCATATTGCCCGGTGGTATGGGCTGAGGAGAGGGAATTGAGGATAACGAATCCGCCCCAGGCAAGGGACCTGATGGCGACCGCACGAAGTTTTGGTAACTACGACCTAGCGGCAGCTCTCGCGGACTTAATCGACAATAGCATCAAGGCCAAGGCCTCTCGGGTGGATATCTCGTTCGAGCCCGAGGAGAGTGATGTTGTCGTAAGGATCCGTGACGACGGGACTGGCATGGACTTGGAGACGCTAAAGATCGCCATGCGCCCCGCCAGTGCCAATCCACAGGATGAGCGGGAGCCCGACGATCTTGGAAGATTTGGCTGGGGACTGCTCGGTACTGGCCAAGGTCTTCGCCGCATTTGGTAATCGCCTACTCGAGCAGAACGTCAGGACGTACCTGCAGGCAAAGACCGGTGTCAACAAAGGCATTCTGCGCACCATCGCGGAAGAGCCCGGGATGTTCTTTGCGTACAACAATGGCGTAACGGCTACGGCGTCCTCCGTACAGACGCGAAGGCTCCCCAGCGGTGCATTGGCTATTTCCCACATCAAGGATTTCCAAGTTGTAAACGGAGGGCAAACCACTGCGTCTCTGCTCTATGCTCGCGATGGTTTGGGCAGGAACCTTGATCATGTTTACGTTCAGGTCAAGCTGTCCGTAGTGGAGGAGGATCGGTTAGCCGATGTGGTTCCCCGAATCTCCGAATACGCCAACACACAAAACAAGGTTTCGCTGGCTGATCTTGCCTCTAACAGTCCGGTACAGATCCGAATTGAACGCTTCTCCAAAGAGGTGTCCGTTCCCCAGAAAGCGGGCGAGCTTCACAGCAGCAAATGGTTCTATGAACGTGCTAGAGGCCAGTACAAGAATCTCTTCTCGTACAAGACGCCGTCTGAGCGCAAGAAGCTTGAGTTGATGTATCCCAAGACACGTCTCGTGACAAAGACCGACCTTGCGAAGTACGAGCTTTCCTTCGATGGGCGCCCCCAACATGTCAGTGAGGGCGCCCAGAAATGCTTCAACCGCTACACGACATCGGTGCTCGCGAAGCTCGGAGATGGATCCTCGCTCAGTGAAACCTGGTTCCGTCGGGCCATGGCTAAAGCATTGCTCTTCATTGACCTTGATGAAGCCGTGCAGAACTCGTCGTGGTACCAAGCAGACCGAGGCTATAAAGCTCAAATTGTCACGTACACGATTGCAGCCTGCGCTGACGGGTTCCGAGCAAAGGCCCAGCAGTTGGATCTGGATAGGATATGGCGAGAGCAGAGTGTTCCCTCAGCACTGCTTGGATGGATGCTAGAGCAGGCCCGTCTGGTGGCAGACATTCTGAGATCCCCGCCGGACAATGTCAGGAACATCTCAGAGTTCGCCAAGCGGGATTTCTGCTGGGAGCAGTATGTGAGGGGCAAGGTTGGCGTACCAAGCGAAACCGCCGCCCAGTTTGGTGTTTCGATCGAGGAATACTGTGACGAAGCACGACAGGGAAGCCGCGAAGGAGCCATGAATCTCGAGGTTGACTTCGATGTTGCCCTGTTTGGCTTGGTGCCCCGCGCGAACGACATCATCACCCAGGCGCAGAAGAATGGGATTGCATCACCCAAGAACATTAGTGCCTTGACCAAGATTGCTTCCGGCCGTCTGAACCTGTCCAAAGGAGAAAAGACAGCTTTGAAGTACCTGTTGGAACGATTGGAGATCGAATGCTGAGCAGAGACTGGCTCAGGTCATCGCGAGGTGCTCGCTGGGGCTGGCTGGTCGGAGAGGTTGGGCCAGGCCAGTGAATGGTAAAGCGGCGAAATCTTATGATTTACGCCGCTTGGTCATTTCAGTTCGTCGCTGAGCGCTCTGTCAGGCTCAACACTTTCTTGACGTCGCGAGCTGCGAGATCTGAATCGCCCCTAGTTTCGTAGACACCTCCAAGCCTCATAATGAGGCCCATCAGGAGGTGCCATGAGCAACCAGCGTTACCCCGAAGAATTCAAGATCGAAGCGGTCAAGCACATCACTGAGCGCGGCTTGCGTGTTGCCGATGTGGCAGAGCGTCTAGGTGTGTCCGCGCATAGCCTGTACGCCTGGGTAAAGCGCTACAGCAAGCCCCAAGTACAGCGGCAGCAGGTAGATGATCAGCAAGCCGAACTGCGTCGTTTGCGCGCTGAACTCAAGCGAGTGACCGAAGAGCGAGACATCCTAAAAAAGGCCGCCGCGTACTTTGCCAAGGAGTCCGGCTGAAGTACGCCGTTATCAGCAAGCTGTCGGTGGAGTACCCGGTGCGGCGCCTCTGCCAGACCCTCCAGGTACATCCCAGCGGTTACTACGCCTGGCTGGCCGAGCCGAAATCTGCACGCGCCAAGGAGGATCAGCGTCTGCTCGGATTGATCAAGCATGCCTGGTTGGAAAGCGGCGGGGTCTACGGCTACCGCAAGATCCACGACGACCTGCGTGAGCTGGGCGAGTCTTGTGGTCGGCACCGCGTGGCTCGCCTGATGCGGGGAGAGGGACTGCGCTCGCAGACCGGTTATCGTCGGCGCCCCGGGTACTATGGTGGCAAGCCGACTGTGGCCTCGCCCAACCGTCTGGAGCGGAAGTTCAACGTCAGTGAACCGAACAAGGTCTGGGTCACCGACATCACTTACATCCGCACCTATGAGGGTTGGTTGTACTTGGTGGTGGTACTGGATCTGTTTTCGCGCCAAGTGATTGGCTGGTCGATGAAGCCACCCGCGCCTTCTTCCACTCGGCGTAGACGTAGGGTTGCACCGGCAAGGGGCGCAGCGCCAGACGATCCAGAGCCTCGAAGGCCGAGTGCCGGGAGCCCGGCAGCTTGCGAAACGGGCGGCGATTGAGCCGCTCCAGCAACACGGAGATGGCGCTGTTGAGTTCATCCAAGGAGAAGAACTGACGGTTGCGCAGGGCCGCGAGGATCCAGCGCTCGACCACCTGCACGCCGACTTCGGCCTTGGCCTTGTCGCGCGGCTTACGCGCCCGCGCCGGCACCACCGCCACTCCGTAGTGCTCGGCAAGGTCGCGGTAGCTGGGGTTGATGTCCGGCTCGTAACGATGGGCCTTGCTTACCGCGCTGCGCAGGTTGTCCGGCACCACGATCTCCGGCACGCCGCCGAGGAAGGCGAAGCAACGGGTATGCGAGCCTAGCCAGTCCGGCAGCTGCTGCGACCAGGTGGCTTCGGCGAAGGTGTAGCTGGACGCGCCAAGCACCGCGACGAACACCTGCGCCCGGCGGATCTCGCCGCTGTGGCGGTCGATAACCGGCACCGTCTGCCCGGCGTAGTCGACGAACAACTTCTCGCCGACGCGATGCTCCTGGCGCATCACCACGTCCAGCTTGCCCTGCCAGGCCCGGTAGTGCTCGCAGAACCAGCTGTACTGAAAACCCTGCGGCTGGTTCAGGCGGTACTCCTGCCAGAGCAGCGCCAGGGTCACGCCGGGGCGACGCAGCTCGGCATGCACCCAAGACCAATCAGGCAGCGGTCGTTGTTCGGAGGGTACCGCCGGCGGTGGCGGGAACAGCTGCTGCTCCAGTTCGGAATCGGACAACGAACAGGGCCAGGCTAGACCGCTGGCGGCAAAGCGGTTGAGGTAATCGCCGACGGTGACACGACCGACCTGCACACTGACTGCAATCTGGCGAGCCGATAGCCCGACCTCGAACTTGAGACGAAGTACTTCGCGAATCTTACGCATGGATAAACGCTCCACGACGACCTCTCTGCTTCGAAAAAGAGGTCGATGGTAGTGAAGAAATCCTGCGTTACTGCCTGCCCGGTTGAGTGGCCGGATGGCCGTGGAATCAGTGGCCGGATCACCGTGGAATCGGTGGTCAGATGCTTATGGAATGGGTGGCCAGATGACCGTGGAATCCGCACTATACCTAGTGAGAGGCTATGAACCAGCTGTTCCTTTGGACTTCGATTCTGCGGCCCGACGGAGCGTCCCGAATGAGTTGTCTCAAACCGGGAAGCGAATCTTGCGTTGTTTTCGGTAGCTGCTGCTCAGTTTTGAAGTCAGCGCGACTTCTAGCTCTTTCGCCGCCATATTCCCGGCCGCCTTTCCGCTCTGGTTCTACCCGATCACTCTCCTGCTGACTAGAGTGCTACTCCTAGGTTGGCAAATCGGGCTCGTTTGGATTTTCGGCACGTTGGCCTTTCGTGATGGCTACCTGCGTATCGGGCTATGAACGGTTGGGCCGGTGGGGCACTGGTGGCATTTGGGTTCCAGAAGATCTTCGCGCGCTGAGACGCCTGAGCAGTTCAAGGTCGTCGTGTAATCCTGACGCGTAACCTGCAGGCGACGTTGCGCAATCGAGAGCGAACCCAGTTCGCTCTCGAGATCGCCGCCGAAACGGGGTTAGAGCACCGACCAATCCTTGATGATCGGCGCGTGATAGGCATCTACGGCGTAGCGTCTGCTCGCCAGTGGACGTTACGCCGTGCTCGATGACGGTAAGGGATTCAGCCTAATGCCGTGAACCCCATCATCGAACAACGACTCGGGCAGCAAATTGCAGTGACCCATGCGCCATGGCAGAGTGTTCTGGGAGATTAGTCGGTCGCAAGGCTGAGATGTAGAGTCGAAGCATACTGGTGAAAACCAAGTGAACCTCGTAGCCCTCTAGATTGTCTCGAGTTTGTCCAAGTTATCGCGATGCAGATGGCCGGGCTCGAACATGTTGGCATCTCTCCTTCAGCGATAGGCGATGGCGCTGTAATCCAGGCTGATCCGGGTACCGGATTTGCCCTGGACGATGGCCTCGATATTTTCCAGCGAGCCGATCACCGCCGTGCTGCCAGTGTTGCGGGCGAACTCGCAGGCGGCTTGCACCTTCGGCCCCATGGAGCCGGCGGCAAAGCCGAGTTTGTCCAGCTCGTCGGGGTGAGCTTCGGCGATGGATTTCTGCGTCGGCTTGCCCCAGTCGATATAGGTGGCGTCGACGTCGGTGGCGATTACCAGCAGGTCGGCGTTGAGCTGTTCGGCGAGCAGTGACGAGCACAGATCCTTGTCGATCACCGCCTCCACGCCATGCAATTTGTTGCCGTCGTACATGGTGGGAATACCGCCGCCACCGGCGCAGATCACCACGCTGCCTTTTTCCAGCAGCCATTTGATCGGGCGAATTTCGAAGATGCGTTGTGGCCGTGGGCTGGCCACGACGCGGCGGAACTTGTCACCGTCCGGGGCGATGCTCCAGCCTTTCTCGGCGGCCAGGCGTTCGGCTTCTTCCTTGGCGTAGACCGGGCCTATAGGTTTGGTTGGTTTCTTGAACGCTGGATCGGCGCTGTCCACTTCGACCTGGGTGAGGATGGTGGCGAAGGGCACCTCGAACGGCAGCAGGTTGCCCAGCTCCTGCTCGATCATGTAGCCGATCATGCCTTCAGTTTCGGCGCCGAGTACATCCAGCGGGTAAGGATTGGCGGCGTCGAAGGCATTGCCCTGCAGGGCCAGCAGGCCGACTTGTGGGCCGTTGCCGTGAGCGATCACCAGCTCGTTTCCGCCTGCAACCTTGGCTATCTGCTCACAGGCGATACGTACATTTTCACGCTGGTTTTCCGCGGTCATGGCTTCGCCGCGACGAAGCAGGGCGTTGCCGCCCAGGGCGATGACGAGTCGCATGATGGTTGCTCCTTGTTCTCGTTCGTAGCCCGGATGCAATCCGGGGATGGCGAGGGGGCGATTGCCCCGGATTGCATCCGGGCTACGGTTTAGATGTCGGCCAGGGTCGCGACCAGAATCGCCTTGATGGTGTGCATGCGGTTTTCCGCCTGCTCGAAGGCGATGTTCCATGGCGACTCGAAGACGTCCTCGGTCACTTCGATGCCGTTCTTCAGGTGCGGATACTGTTCGGCGATCTGCTTGCCGACCTTGGTTTCGCTGTTGTGGAAGGCCGGCAGGCAGTGCATGAACTTCACCCGCGGGTTGCCGGCGGCCTTCATGATTTCGGCGTTGACTTGGTACGGCAGCAGTTCCTGGATGCGTTCACCCCAGGCTTCCACCGGCTCGCCCATCGACACCCAGACGTCGGTGTGGACGAAGTCGACGCCCTTGACCGCTTCCTTCGGGTCTTCAGTGAGCAGCAGGCGGGCGCCGCTTTCCTCGGCGAATTTCTTGCAGGCGGCGACATGTTCGGCGCTCGGCCACAGCGCCTTGGGCGCGGCGATGCGCACGTCCATGCCGAGCTTGGCGCCGATCAGCAGCAGCGAGTTGCCCATGTTGTTGCGCGCATCGCCGAGGTAGGCGTAGGCGATGTCGTGCAGCGGCTTGTCGCTGTGCTCGCGCATGGTCAGCACGTCGGCGAGCATCTGCGTGGGGTGGTACTCGTCGGTCAGACCGTTGAACACCGGCACGCCGGCGTAGGTGGCCAGTTCCTCGACAATCTCCTGCTTGAAGCCGCGATACTCGATGGCGTCGTACATGCGTCCGAGCACGCGAGCGGTGTCCTTCATCGACTCCTTGTGACCGATCTGCGAGGAGCCGGGGTCGATGTAGGTGACGTTGGCGCCCTGGTCGTAGGCGGCCACCTCGAAGGCGCAGCGGGTGCGGGTCGAGGTCTTCTCGAAGATCAGCGCGATGTTCTTGCGGCTCAGGTGCTGCTGCTCGGTGCCGGTGTACTTGGCGCGCTTGAGGTCGCGCGACAGGTCGAGCAGGTAACGCAGCTCACGGGTGCTGTGGTGCATCAGGCTGAGCAGGTTGCGGTTGTGCATGTTGAAAGCCATGAGATTTCGCTCCGTTGGCAAGGGCAACTGTAGGGCGGACATGCTGCAGGCTTGTCCGCCTTCTTGCTGGCAAAGGTGGACAAGGCTGCGCCATGTCCACCCTACGAATATGTGTCCGTCAGTAATCGATTGGGTCGCGGATGATCGGACAGGTCATGCAGTGGCCGCCGCCACGGCCGCGTCCCAGTTCGCTGGCGCTGATGGTGATGACCTCGACGCCGGCCTTGCGCAGCAGGGTGTTGGTGTAGGTGTTGCGGTCGTAGCCGATGACCACGCCGGGTTCCAGGCAGACCACGTTGTTGCCGTCGTCCCACTGCTCGCGTTCGGCCTCGTAGGCGTCGCCGCCGGTTTCCACCACGCGCAGTTTCTTCAGGTTGAGCGACTCGGCGACCACGTCGAGGAAGCTGCGCTCGTCGCGGCGCAGGTCGATACCGCCAGGCTTGCTTTCATCCGGGCGCAGCACGAAGGGCACGATGGAGTTGGCCACTTCCGGGAAGATGGTCACTAGGTCGCGGTCGCAGAAGCTGAACACGGTGTCCAGGTGCATGGCCGAGCGCGATTTGCCCAGGCCGGCGACTATCACCTTGTCGGCGGCGCCTTTGGCGAACAGGGTACGCGCCACCTGGCCGATGGCCTGGTGCGAGCTGCGCTCACCCATGCCGATCAGCACGGTACCGTTGCCGATTGGCATCACGTCGCCGCCTTCGAGGGTGGCCGAGCCGTGATCCTGATCCGGGTCGCCATACCAGACCTCGAACTCTTCATTGATGAAGTCCGGGTGGAATTTGTAGATGGCACTGGCGAGCAGGGTTTCCTGGCGGCGCGCCGGCCAGTACATCGGGTTGAGGGTTACGCCGCCGTAGATCCAGCAGGTGGTGTCGCGGGTGAACTGGGTGTTGGGCAGCGGCGGGAAGATGAAGCTGGACTCGCCCAGATAGGCGTTGAACATCTTCGCTGCTTCCGAATCTTTGTATTTCTGCAGGTCTGCGCCGGACACGCCGCCGATCAGGAATTCGGCGATGCGCCGTGGCTCCAGGCTTTCGATAAACGAACGAACTTCGTTCTGCAGACCGAGGCCGACGCTGTTGGGGGTGATCTTGCGCTCGAGAATCCACTGCAGCGCTTGCGGGTTGCGCACGGTCTCTTCGAGCAGGTTGTGCATCTCCACGACCTCTATACCGCGTTCACGCATCTTGGTCATGAAATCGAAATGGTCGCGCTTGGCCTGCGATACCCAGATCACGTCGTCGAACAGCAGTTCGTCGCAGTTGGCGGGGGTCAGGCGCAGGTGCGCAAGGCCGGGCGAGCAGACCATCACCTTGTGCAGCTTGCCGGCTTCGGAATGAACGCCTAGGGCTTTCTTGGACATGTCAAACTCCTTCTCGTGGAACGTGGCCCCGGAAGGTCCGGGGCGGCACTTTTACAAACTCAGGAAACCGTCATACAGGCCGAATGCGGCAATGCCGGCGCCGATCAGTACGGCGATGAAGATCAGCTTCTCGACGCCCGTGAACACCGGTTGGCCCAGCTCGCGCTTGGCCTTGGCGAACAGGATTGCGCCAGGGGCATAGAGCAGCGCGGAGAGCAGCAGGTACTGCACGCCGGCGGCGTACACCAGCCACACCGCATACAGCGTGGAGATCAGCGCGATCAGCAGATCCTTGTTGCGTTCGCCGGCGGCGTTTTCGTAGGTCTCGCCGCGCAAGGCCAGCAGCACGGCGTAGGCACTCGACCAGAAGTACGGCACCAGAATCATCGAGGTGGCCAGATACAGCAGGCTGAGGTAGGTGGACTCGCTGAACAGGGTGATGATCAGAAACAGCTGGATCAGCCCGTTGGACAGCCACAGCGCGTTAGCCGGGACCTGGTTGGCGTTCTCCTTGCGCAGGAACTCCGGCATGGTGTGGTCACTGGCGCTGGCGAAGAGAATCTCGGCGCACAGTAGTGTCCACGACAGCAGCGCCCCGGCCAGCGAGATGATCAGGCCGATGGAGATCAGTTGCGCCCCCCAGGGGCCGACTACCTGTTCCAGCACGGCAGCCATCGACGGGTTTTTCAGTCCGGCCAGTTCGGCCTGGGCGAGGATGCCCTGACTGAGGATGTTGACCAGCACTAATAGCAGGAGCACGCCGATGAAGCCGATGACGGTGGCCTTGCCGACATCGCTGCGTTTCTCGGCGCGGGCGGAGAAGATGCTCGCACCCTCGATACCGATGAACACCCAGACGGTGACCAGCATCATGTTGCGCACCTGATCCATCACGCTGCCGAGCTCGGTGTTGCCGCTGCCCCAGAAGTCCGAGGTGAACACGTCCATCTTGAAGGCGACGGCGGCGATGACGATGAACAGCGCCAGCGGCAGCATCTTGGCGATGGTGGTGATGGTATTAATGAAGGCCGCTTCCCTGATCCCGCGCAGCACCAGAAAGTGCAGCAGCCAGAGCACGATAGAGGCGCAGATGATCGCCGGCAGGGTGTTGCCCTCGCCGAATACCGGAAAGAAGTAGCCGAGGGTGGAGAACAGCAACACCATGTAGCTGACGTTGCCGATCCAGGCGCTGATCCAGTAACCCCAAGCCGAGGAGAAACCCATGTAGTCGCCGAAGCCGGCCTTAGCGTAGGCATACACCCCGCCATTGAGGTCGGGTTTGCGGTTGGCCAGGGTCTGGAAGACGAAAGCCAGGGTGAGCATGCCGACACCGGTGATCAGCCAGCCAATAAGGGTGGCGCCGGCACTGGCACTGGCGGCGATATTCTGCGGCAGGGAGAAGATCCCGCCGCCAACCATTGAACCAACAACCAGAGCGATCAACGCGCCGAGGCGCAGTTTTTGAGTCGAGTCAGACATAGCGAGACCTCCTTGGTCTAGTAATAACTACCGGGCAGACTCTTTCGGAGTTTTCCTAATGTTTAACAAGTTCAATGCAGTCGTGATAAATGGGGTTAGAAAGTTTGAAGGTGGTATCACGAAACCGCTGTCATTGCTGAATCAGAGCGTCCTGATGGTATTCACCTGATCTTTATTTATACGTTGGGGTTTCCCGTCAGGTTGCTTAAATTCGTAGAAACCACTTTTTGCATCGTATTTGGGTTCGTCTAGTGTCTGGATTTCCTGACCGCTGTTGAGCACGATCAGCGAGGGGGTAGAACAGCCAGCAAGCAGGCTGAGAGTCAGAGCGGAAAGTACAAGGCAGATTTTTTTCATGATGATGCTCCTAAGTTGTCGTCAGTAAAGTTGGCTTCTAATGTTTCTTCCGGTAGGAAGTCTTTGTCCGGGTTGTAGTCAGGCTTGAGGAAGCTGTCCAGCGCTTCCAGGTCAGCCGGACTGAGGGTGCCGGCGGCCTGCTTCAGGCGCAGGTTGTTGAGGATGTAGTCATAGCGCGCGTCGTTGTAGTTGCGCACCGCGCTGTACAGCTGACGCTGGGCATCGAGCACATCGACGATGTTGCGGGTGCCGACCTGGTAGCCGATCTCGGTGGCTTCCAGGGCGCTCTGGTTGGAGATGATCGACTGGCGGCGCGCCTGCACGGTCTCCACGTCGGTATTCACCGCACGGAACAGGTTACGGGTGTTCTGCACCACCTGGCGGCGCAAGCTTTCGCGCAACTGCTCGGTCTGCCCCAGGCGCTGATAGGCCTCACGCACCTGCGAGCTGGTCAGGCCGCCGCTGTACAGCGGGATATTCAGTTGCAGGCCGATGGAGCGCTGCGAAACATCGCCACCGTATGTAGTGGGTGACGCAGCAGAGTTGGTAAAGCCCAGGCTGTCATTGTCGCCCTTCTGATAGCTGGCCACGGCATCCAGGGTCGGCGCATGGCCGGCCTTGCGCTGGCGCAGGTTTTCCTCGGCAGCATCGACCGCGAAGAAGCTGGCCTGCAGATTGAGGTTCTGCGCAGCGGCGGTATCGACCCAGGTTTTGGCGTCGTTCGGTGTCGGCGCCAATACCGGCAAGGTATGCACGATACCTTCGACTGCCGTGTAGCTGCGATTGGTCAGCGCCACCAGGGCCTCGAAGGCATCATCCACGGCGCGCTCGGCGAGAATGCGGTTGGCTCGGGCAGTGTCGAAACCGGCCTGCGCTTCGAGCACGTCGGTCTTGTCGGAAAGGCCAACATCGAAGCGCTCGTTGGCCTGATCCAGCTGGCGCTTGAACGCCGCCTCTTCGGCACGGGTCGAGGCCAGGGTGTCCTGGGCGCGCAACACGGCAAAGTAGGTCTCGGCGCTCTGCAGAATCAAGCTCTGCTCGGTCGCTGACAGCTCCAGCGCCGCCTGCTCACTGGTCGCCTCGGCCGCCTGCAGCTGGAACCATCGATCGGCACGGAACAGTGGCTGGCTCAGGTTGGCCTGATACACCAGACCGCTGCGCGACAGGGTGTTACTCGGCGAATCGAGCTCGGTGCGGGTATCGCCATAATTGGCCCCCGCCGACAGGTTGGGCAGCAGCCCGGCACGCGCCTGCGGCACCACTTCGCGACGCGCCTGGTAGTCGGCGCGAGCGGCAGCGATATCGGCGTTGTTCTTCGCTGCTTGTTTGTACACGGTGACCAGGTCGGTTTTGGCCGGGGTGGGTAGGGAGGTTGCCCAGCCCTGTGCTGGGATGCCCAGGCAGATGGCTGTCACCAGGGCCAACCTAGCGGTTGTGGTTATCTCCACGTATTAGTTTCCTTATTTGGTCTGTCTTGCATGTCTATTCGAATGGCACCGTGTGGATGGCCTTCTCAATGCAGGGATTTGCGCAGCCGCGACAAGGCACCGATGAAAAACACGCTACCGATGGCGCCTAGGGCAAGCATTTGCGGCCAGACGACAGCCGGGCCGGCGCCACGGAAGAGAATGGCTTGGGCTAGCTCGACGAAGTGCGTGGTGGGTGCCGCCAGCATGACGTTCTGTACGACTTCCGGCATGCTTTCGCGCGGGGTCATGCCGCCGGAGAGAATCTGCAGAGGCATCAGCACGAGAATGATCAGCAGGCCCAGCTGTGGCATCGAGCGGGCCAGGGTGCCGAAGAAGATGCCCATCGAGGTGGTGGCGAACAGGTGCAGGGCGACACCGCCGAGGAACAACAGCACGGAGCCGGGAATGGGGACGGCCAGCCAGCCCTCGATGATGATGCGCATGGACAGGGCGGTGGCGGCCAGCACCACTAGGCCCATCGACCAGACCTTGGCCGACATGATCTCGAACGGCGTGACGGGCATCACCAGCAGGTGCTCGATGGTGCCGTGTTCGCGTTCGCGGATCAGTGCGGCGCCGGTGAGGATGATCGACAGCATGGTGATCTGGCTGACGATTGCGTTGACGGAGCCGAACCAGGATTGCACCAGGTTGGGGTTGTACTGCATGCGTACCACCGCTTCGACGGGTACCGCGTTGGCGCCACGAAAGCGCCTGAGGAACTCGCCGACCTCGTCATTAATGATCTGCTGGATATGTCCAGCCCCCGTGAACGCTTGGCTGACTTGTGTGGCATCGACATTGAGCTGGATGGTTGGCTGGCGTCCGGCTAGCAGATCTTGCTGGAACTGCGGCGGGATGTTCAGGGTGAAGGTATAGCGCCCGGCGTCCATGCCGCTGTCCATGGTTTCCAGGTCGATGGCCGCGGGCTTGATGAAGTAGGGCAACTGGAAGCCGCCGACGATGCGCGTCGACAGTTGCGAGCGATCCTCGTCGAGCACGCCAATGCTGGCCCGGTGCGGCGACTCCGGCACACTGTTGGCTTGGGAGTAAATGCTCAGGGTGAAGGCGTAGAGGATCAGCAGCAACAGGGCCGGGTCGCGATACAGGCTGCGCAGTTCCTTGATGCCCAACTGCAGGATGTTGTTCAGTTTGCGCATCTTATTTCTCCTGCTTCTTCAGGCCGGCGACGCTGAGCAGGGTCAGTGTGGGGATGGTGATCAGCAAGGGAATGAAGTAGGGGTAGAGTTCGGCCAGGCCCAGCGCCTTGGAGAACACGCCACGGCTGATGATCAGGAAATGGCTGGTCGGGTAGAGGTTGCCGATCAAGGCGCTGGCGCCTTCCAAGGCCGATACCGGGTGGATCAGACCGGAGAATTGCGTAGCCGGCACCACGGTGGCGATGGCGGTGCCGAAGATCGCGGCGATCTGGCTATTGAGCACCGAGGAGATCAGCAGGCCGAGGCTGGTGGCGCAGGTCACGTAGAGCAGTGCGCCGAGTGTCAGGGTCAGCATGCTGCCCTTGACCGGCACATCGAAGAAGCAGACCGAGAAGGCCACCAGCATGAAGAAGTTGGCCATGCCCAGGGCGATATAGGGCAACTGCTTGCCGATCAGGAACTCCAGGCGGGTCACCGGCGTGACGTAGAAGTTGGTGATCGAGCCCAGCTCCTTTTCCCGCACCACGCCCAGGGCGGTGAGCATCGCCGGAATCATCATCAACAGGATCGGGATCACCGCCGGCACCATGGCTTGCAGGCTTTGCACATCGGGGTTGTAGCGGTAGCGCAGGGCGATGTCGAACTGGCTGCGGGCCGCATTCCCGGGAGCCGTCGCGGCAAGCTGCTGCAGGTAGCCCTGGTGGATGCCCTGTACGTAGCCCTTGACCGTATTGGCGCGGGTCGGCATGGCGCCGTCGACCCAGAATCCCAGCTGTGGTACGTCACCGCGCTTGAGCTCGCGACCGAAGCCTGGCGGAATCTCCACGGCCAGGCTGATATCGCCCTGGCGCATGCGCCGTTCGAGTTCGTCGTAGTCGCGCAGTGGCGGTTTTTCCTGGAAATAGCGCGAGCCGGTAAGGGTCTCGGCATAGGCGGCGCTGGTGGTGGTCTGGTCGCGATCGAGTACCGCGTAGCTCAGATCCTCGACATCCAGGTTGATGCCGTAGCCCATGATGAACATCAGCAGAACCGTACCGATCAAGGCCAGGGTGGCGCGAACAGGATCGCGGCGCAGTTCCATGGCTTCGCGCTGGGCGTAGCTGTACAGGCGCCGAGGGCTGAAACATGATTTTGCCGCGCTGGCATGGACGAATTCCGCCTCCTCTGGTGCCTGCTGCGGGGCGTCCGCCGGTGTGTCGTCAGCGGCATCGCGCAGGTAGGCGATGAAGGTTTCTTCCAAGGTGGACAGGCCGCGCTTGGCCATCAGCGCCTGCGGCGTGTCACTGTCCAACACGCGGCCGGCGTGCATCATCGACATGCGGTCGCAGCGCAGCGCCTCGTTCATGAAATGGGTGGAAATGAAGATGGTCACGCCATCCTTGCGCGACAGGTCGATCAACAGCTCCCAGAAGCCGTCGCGGGCTACCGGGTCGACGCCGGAAGTCGGCTCGTCGAGGATCAGGATCTCCGGCTGGTGAATCACCGCCACCGCCAGCGACAGGCGCTGGCGCACCCCCAGGGGCAGATCCTCCGGCAACTGCTCGGCGACTCCCTGAAGATCGAACCTGTCGAGCATTTCCTGAATGCGCGCGGGACGCCGTTGCGGCGGGATTTCGAACAGCCGGGCATGCAGGTCGAGGTTCTGCAGCACACTCAACTCGCTGTACAGCGAGAACGCCTGGGACATGTAGCCGACCCGGCGGCGGGTGTCGATGTTCCTTGGGTCGACCGGTTTGCCGAACAGGAAGGCTTCGCCTTCGCTGGCCGGCTGCAGCCCGGTGAGCATCTTCATGGTGGTCGACTTGCCGCAGCCGTTGGAGCCGAGGAAGCCGAAGATTTCCCCGCGCTCGATGCGGAAATCTACATGATCGACGGCGACGAAATCACCAAAGCGGCAGGTCAGGCCGTGCGCCTCGATGGCCACCGCATTCTCGCCGCTGGCCGCCGGGCGCGGTGGAATCACTAGGGTATGGTGGCCGCTGCGCTTGGCTTCGGGCAACAGGGCGATGAAGGCTTCTTCCAGATTGTCGGTGCCGGTGCGTTCGAGCAGTTCGCCAGGGGTTCCGATATCCAGCACCTTGCCGTCGTCCATGGCCACCAGCCAGTCGAAACGCTGGGCTTCGTCCATGTAGGCGGTGGCGACCAGCACGCTCATGCCGGGGCGGCGCTTGCGAATGCGCTCGATCAATTCCCAGAACTGGTTGCGCGCCAGCGGGTCGACGCCGGTGGTGGGTTCGTCGAGGATCAACAGATCCGGATCGTGGATCAGCGCACAGCACAAGCCGAGCTTCTGTTTCATGCCGCCGGACAGCTTGCCCGCCGGGCGTTCGACAAACGGCGCCAGGCCGGTGCTTTGCGTCAGGTCGGCAATCCGCGCCCTGCGCTCCTGCTCATCCTGGCCGAACAGGCGGCCGAAGAAGTCGAGGTTCTCGAACACGGTCAGGGTCGGGTAGAGATTCTTGCCCAGGCCCTGGGGCATGTAGGCGATGCGCGGGCAGACGTCGCGGCGGTGGCCGGCATCGGCCATGTCGCCGTCGAGCACCCGTATCGTGCCGTCCTGCATCCTACGCGCCCCGGCGATCAGGGCCAGCAGGCTGGACTTGCCCACGCCATCTGGGCCGATCAGGCCGACCATGCGGTTGGCGGGGATGTCGAGGGTGACCGCGTCCACCGCGCAGGTTTTGTTGTAGCGCAGGCTGACCTCGATCAGTTGCACCACGCTGGGGTCGTTCGCTGTCATGGTGTGATTCGCACGTGCAGGCTTTCGGGCCACTCGGCGGCGGCGTCAAGTTTCAGGTAGGCCATGCCGGGAACCCCGGTCTTGACCTGTTCGAGGTGTTTTTGCAGCAGTTCTGGATCGATTCGGGCCTTGACCCGGAACATCAGTTTTTCCCGTTCGTTGGCGGTTTCCACTGTCTTGGGGGTGAACTGTGCGACGCTGGCGACGAAGGTCACCTTGGCTGGAATTACATATTGCGGTGCGGCATCCAGGATCAGTCGCACGTCCGCGCCCAGGGCGACTCGACCAGCCTGTTGCGCCGGCAGGAAGACGTTCATGTACACGTCGTTGAGGTCGACCAGATTGAGTACCTTGCCGCCGGCACCCAAGACTTCACCTGGCTGGCTGACGCGATACTGCACACGGCCACTTCGGGGCGCCTTTAGCCGGCTGTCCTCGATATCCGCTTGCAGCCGCTCGACGCTGGCCTGGGCTGCCTCCACGCTGGATTCGGCCTCGATCACCTGCGATTGCGCAGCATCTATGGCGGCCTGGCTCGACAGAACCTGGGAACGGGCGGCGCTGAGTGCGGCCTGGCTGCTTTGCAGGGCGGCCAGGTCATCGTCGAGTTTCTGCTGGGGCAAGGCATTGCGTCTGACCAGGGTCTCGGTACGGGCGTAGCGCTTCTGCGCCGCAGTCAGCTCGGCCTGACGCTGGTGCACAACGGCTTCGGCGGTGGCTTTCTCGCTGATGCGCAGGGAAACTTGGGAATGGGCCGTGCGGGTGGCGTTCTGCGCCTGGCGAACCTGGGCCTGGGCCTGGCTCAACTGGGCGGTGAGCACCTGGATGTCCATTTGCGCGAGTACTTGTCCGGCGGCGACGAAATCGCCTTCGTCGACGTCGATCTGCAGCAGACGGCCAGCTAGTTTCGTGGCGACGTCCACTTCGGTTGCCTCGATCCGGCCATTGGCGCTGGCGAAACCGGAACCCAGGCCGCTCGGGCGCAGTTCCAGCCAGACCAGTGCGGCCACGGCGGCCAGGGCGACGGCGGAGGCCGTGTGGATCAGGGTTTTCTTCTGTTGTGGCTTCATCGAGGGTTTTCCTAAACTTCGGGCGGTCATTGCTTCACGTAGCGCCCAGGCGCTTGTTCTAGGGGAGGGTATTCGGCATTGCCCATCCGCGTGATGGCGGGCCGGAGCTCGCCGGCATGCCCGGCCAGCCAGGCGAACCAATCGACCCACCAACTACCTGCGTGTTGTTGAGCGCTTTGTAGCCAGTCGTCAGCAATCGGCGTGATGTGCTCGTTTACCCAGTAATGGCGTTTGTTGCTTGCTGGTGGGTTAATCACTCCGGCGATGTGGCCAGAAGATCCGAGGACGAAGCGTTTCGATCCCCCAAGAAGAGCCGTGCTGGCATAGGCACTGCGCCATGGGACTATGTGGTCATCGTGGGTTCCGAGGAGGTAGGCTGGCGCCTCTATGGAGCGCAGATCCAGCTTGACCCCGCACAGCTCCAGCTCGCCCGACTTGAGGTCGTTCTGCAGGTAGGTGTGGCGCAGATACCAGCAGTACATGGGGCCAGGTAGGTTGGTACTGTCGTTGTTCCAGAACAGCAGATCTAGGGCGCGTGGTTTCTGTCCCTTGAGGTACTTGTCGACGTTGTAGTTCCACCACAGCTCGTTGGGCCGCAGCAGGGAGAAGGTGTTGCCCATATCCTCTCCGCGGAACAGGCCACATTTACCACCATGGCCACCGATGGTGCGCTCGCGGTAGGCCACCAGTTGCTCATCGACAAAGACACTGATCGGCCCGGTATCAAGGTAGTCGAGGAAGGTGGCGAACAGGCTCAGACTGGCAATGTCGTGGTCGCCCCTCGCAGCCAGCACTGCCAACGCGCAGCTCAGCAGGGTGCCGCCGATGCAGAAGCCCAGGCAGTTCAGATGACGCTCGCCACTGATGACCCGGGTAGTGCGTAGGGCGCTGATCACTCCGTCCTGGATGATCTGCTCCCAGGTGATGTCAGCCTGTTTCTGGGTGAAGTTGCGCCAGGACATCAGGAATACCGGGTGACCCTGTTCCAGCAGATGGCGAACCAGAGAATTTTCCGGGCTGAGGTCGAGGATGTAGTACTTGTTGATGGCCGGCGGGACGATAAATATTGGCCTCTGGTACTGTGTATCGGTGAGCGGCAGGTATTGGATCAACTGGAACAGCGGAGTTTCCAGCACCACCTCACCGGGAGTGACGGCGAGATTCACGCCAACTTCGAAGTCGCCTCGGTCGCATTGACGCAACTTGCCTTCTTGTAGGTCTCCGGCCAGATGCAATAGACCACTGAGCAGGCTGGCCCCCTGGGTTTCCACCAGGCATTTCAGGGCATCGGGATTGCTCAGCAGGAAGTTGCTCGGGGCGCTTGCGGCGATTGCCTGCTCGATCAGGTAGCGCAGACGCTGACGTGGCTTCTCTTCTTTGATGGTGAGCAGCTCCAGCAATTTCAGCAGAAATCCGGAATTCAGCAGGTAGAAGGCGGCCATGGAACCGAACAACGGTTCACTCCAGTTGCCACTAGCGAAACGCCGGTCGTCGAAGTCGAACGGTTGACGGGCCAGCAGTTGCTGGCCAAGCGCTGTCCATTGTTGCTGGTAGTCAACCTGCAATTGTTCCAACGCTTCGGGGGAGACATTGAACCACTGGCTTTGGTCATGCCCGTTGAACCAAGAGTTTTGCGCTACGTACAGGCGCAGTTGCTGTAGGGCGAAGCTGGTGATGAAAGGCGCCTGTCCTGACCAGTAGTGAGCGAAAGAATGTGAATTGTTCATGTTCATGGTTTGTCCAAGAAAATGAAAAAAGGCCGCGCCCGGCAAAGGGCACGGTGCGATCATTTCGGGGAATACCCTCACCGCCATCCAGGCGGTGAGGGTGCAGGGGAGCTCGCCCGATAGATCCGCGAAATTGTTAGTCAGCGTTCAATGGCCAGCGCCACGCCCTGGCCGCCGCCGATGCACAGCGTCGCCAGGCCTTTCTTGGCATCGCGGCGGATCATCTCGTGCAGCAGGCTGACCAGCACGCGGCAGCCGGAGGCGCCGATCGGGTGGCCAAGGGCGATGGCGCCGCCGTTGACGTTGACCTTGGCGGCATCCCAGCCCAGCTCCTGACCAACGGCCAGTGCCTGGACGGCGAAGGCTTCGTTGGCTTCGATCAGGTCTAGCTCGTTCAGGCTCCAGCCGGCTTTGTCCAGGCAGTGGCGGCTGGCCGAGACCGGGGCGATACCCATGATCGCCGGATCGACGCCTGCGTTGGCATAGGCGCTGATTTTCGCCAGCACCGACAGGCCCAGCGCTTTGGCCTTGGCTGCGCTCATCAGCAGCACGGCGGCGGCGCCATCGTTGAGGCTGGAGGCATTGCCGGCGGTAACGCTGCCGTCCTTCTTGAACGCCGGCTTGAGTTTGGCCAGCGACTCGGCGGTGGTGCCGGCACGCGGCTGCTCGTCACGGGCGAAGGCGATTGGATCGCCCTTGCGCTGCGGGATCAGCACCGGGGTTATCTCGGCGTCGAAACGACCAGCTTCGATGGCGGCCACGGCCTTCTGCTGCGAGGCGGCGGCAAAGGCGTCCTGGGCTTCACGGCTGATGCCGTACTTGTCCACCAGGTTCTCGGCGGTGATGCCCATGTGGTAATCGTTGAAGGCATCCCACAGGCCATCGACGATCATGCTGTCGAGCATCTGCGCATGGCCCATGCGCAGGCCGGTGCGGGCTTTGGGCAGCACGTAGGGCGACAGGCTCATGTTCTCCATGCCGCCGGCAATGATCACCTCGGCATCGCCGCAACGGATAGCCTGGGCAGCCAGGTGCAGGGCCTTGAGGCCCGAGCCGCAGACCTTGTTCAGGGTCATCGCAGGAACGACGTGGGGCAGGCCGGCGCGAATCACAGCCTGGCGTGCGGGGTTCTGTCCGGACGCGGCAGTGAGCACCTGGCCGAGGATCACTTCATCGACCTGGGCAGCATCGAGGCCGGTCTGCTCGAGCAGGCGCCGGATGACGATGGCGCCGAGTTCCGGTGCCGGAATCTCGGCCAGGCTGCCTTGGAAGCTACCGATGGCGGTGCGGGTTGCAGCGACGATAACGACGTCGATCATCTGGAATGCCTCATGTTATGACTAGTCGATTGCGCATCACTGCATATTCATGCCGCCGTTCACCGAGAAGTCGGCGCCGGTGGCATAGGCGGATTGATCAGAGGCTAGCCAGGCTACGATCGAGGCAATTTCCTCAGGCTGGCCGAGGCGACCGACGGGGATTCCGGCAATCATGCCTTCAAGGATGTCTGGGCGAATTGCCGCAGTCATATCTGTCTTGATATAGCCAGGGGAAACCGTATTGACGGTCACGCCCTTGCCACTCACTTCTCGGGCCAAAGCCATGCTGAAACCATGGATACCGGCTTTGGCTGCAGAGTAGTTGGTCTGGCCGAACTGACCCCGCTGTCCATTGATCGAGGATATGTTGATGACACGCCCCCAGCCCTTGGTCAGCATGCTCTCGATGACCTGACGGGTTGTGTTGAACAGGCCGGTGAGGTTGGTATCGATCACTGCTTTCCAGTTTTCGGGAGGCATCTTGCGTAGCGTACCGTCTCGGGTGATCCCCGCATTGTTGACCAGTACATCAATCGGGCCGACATTTTCGCGCACCATCTCAAAAGCCTGGCGGGTGCTGTCCCAGTCGGTGATGTCGCAGTCGATGCAGTGGAAGTGGAAGCCAGCCTCTAATTGCTTCGCCATCCAAGAGGCTTTGCGGCTTGAGTAGGGGCCGCAACTCACCACTACGGTGAAACCATCCTGGTGCAGGCGCTGGCTGATCGCTGTGCCGATGCCGCCCATGCCGCCGGTGACCAGTGCTATACGTGTCGAATTACTCGAAGTAGCCACTGACCATGCCTCCTTAATCGAAGCCTTGATATTTTGGTCAAGCTTCCGGTGCTTCACGGGCAGGAACAATGTTTCTGGGTGACGCTGGGTTGTCCTTGCGCGCCAATTCTGTCGCGTTTTGACAGTGGTTCGGCCTGGTCTTGATCTGGATCAGGAAGAATGCCTTGCGGGCCTCTAATATGCGTATTTCACGGCGATCAATCGTTTGCCTTTCGGCTGGGAACGGGCGCAGAGGGATGCTATGTACAGGATCAGTTCCAGTTACGTCGGGATGCTGGTGGCTATGCTGCAGGCGGAGGGACTGGATGCGGTGCGTTTGTGTCGTGAGGCAGGAATCGATATGTGTTTGCTGGCACAGGAGGATGCGTTCTTCACGCGCGCTAGCGCCTATCGACTGATGGCGCTGGCCGAGTTGGATTCGGACAATCCGAATCTCGGCCTCAAGGCTGCCGTGCATTTCAAACCTGGCAGTTTCCAGTTGGTGGGCTACGTGATGATGTCCAGTGCCAACCTGAAACAGGCTCTGGAGCATTTTGTGCGTTTTCACTTGCTACTTGGCAATGGTGTCACTCTCGCACTGTCTCCTGAGCAAGGCGGGCGTCTGCGTTTGACATGTTTGGAGCATCCTGAAGAGGGCTGTCCCAGAAATCGAGCGTTTGAGGATGCCGGTGCCGCAGCCCTGTTGGGTTTTTGCCGTTGGCTGATGGGGGGAGGGCTGCCGCAACCGCTGCAATTCGATTTTGTCCATGACGAGCCGGGTAATCTCCCTGAATATCAGCAGTTATTCGGGTGTTCGTTACGTTTCGGTGCCCAGCACACTAGTGTCCTGTTCGACCAGCAAGAATTGTTGCGCCCGTTGAGCACGGCCAATGAGGCGCTTGCGTTGTTACATAAGCGCTTCGCCGAGTTTCGTCTGGGGCAGTTGGGTGGTGTCTCCTTGGGGGGGCGCGTGCGTGGCCTGATAATCGAGCGCCTGGGTCAGGAAGGATGCGACATGGAGTCGATCGGACTGGCTCTTTGCATGAGCAAGCGTACCCTGCAGCGAGGCCTGGAAAAGGAAGGGCTGAAGTTCAAGGACATTCTCGGTGATGTTCGCCGGCAGTCGGCCGATTATTACCTGTGCCGCAGCTCATACAGTCTGACCCAGGTGGCCGAGTACCTGGGGTTCCACGATCAGAGCAGTTTCCACAAGGCCTGCCTGCGCTGGTTCGGGAGGTCTCCGGGTCGATACCGGCTGGACGAAGGCGAGCAGAGTACGCCCCATGAGGATGTCTCAGATGCCGCTCATCAGGCTGATGATCAGTGCATTGACGATATCGATGAAGAAGCCGCAGACCAGCGGAACGATAATGAACGCCTGGTGCGCGGCTCCGTAGCGCTGAGTAACTGCCGTCATGTTGACGATGGCCGTTGCAGTTGAACCCAGGGCGATGCCGCCGAAGCCGGCGGCTATCACGCTGGCTTCGTAGTTGCGGCCCATACAACGGAAAACCAGCAATACGGTATAGAGGATCGTCAATGTTATCTGCAATGTCAGGGCTGTGACGACGAAGACCAGAACACCGCCTAACTGCCACAACTGCAGTCCCATCAGCGCCATGACTAGAAACATACCCAGGCAGATATCGGATATCAGCGCCAACCCTTGGCCGGCTCCGCTCCAGTGCTTGATGCGTTGACCGCCGATGGCTGCTTGCAACAGGTTACGAATGACGATCCCGGCCAACAGGCAACTGACAAACGAGGGGAGGGTGATTCCGCTGTTGAGCAGCAGCAAGTTGAAGCCGTGGCCCAACATCAGCGTCATGTTCAACCACATCCAGGCCCACAGGATGTCGTAATGGCTGATGGGGGCGGAGATGTCTGCCGAGGTTGCTGGTACTCCAACTTCCAGGTCTGAATCGCGAGAGGGGGTTAAGGCGTGGCGGCGTATCAGGTAGTTAGCGATCGGCCCGCCGATACAGCACGCTGCGATCAACCCCACTGTGTTACTGGCAATACCTAGCTCCATGGCATTTTCGATGCCCAATTGCTCGGTGAACAGCGGTGCCCAGGCCAGGGTGGTACCGACGCCGCCGGTGAGCGAGATCGAGCCGAGCATCAGGCCGGCTCTGGGATCCAGGCCGAAACCGCTGGCCACGCCCATACTCAGCAGGTTCTGCAAGACGATGAACACGCTGGCGAGTACCAGCAGAATTAGCAGCGGGCGGCCACCCTTGACCAGGTTGCGGATATCCGACTTCAACCCGATGCCTGCGAAGAAGTAGAGCAGCAGTACATCGCGTACCTCCAGGTCGAAGACCACTTCGATATCCAGTATGTAGAACAGAACGGCGGTAACAGCGGCACAAAGGAAGCCACCGAGCACTGGTTCTGGAATGCTGTAGCGGCCTAGTGGTTCGTAACGCTGTGCGAGCCTCTTGCCCGCGAACAGCAGCATGATCGCCAGAGTAAAACTGACCAGCCCCTCAACGAGAAAGGTATTGTCCTGCATGAAGAGTCCTTGCGGTTAGCCGAGGATGTTCAGGCCGCCATCGACGAAGTGGACGCCGCCAGTTTGGCCCTGACTGGCATTACTGACCAGCCATGCGCACAGACCGCCGACTTCTTCCAAGCTGACTAGGCGGCGCAGGGGCGCGCGATGGGTAGAGGTTTGCAGCAGGTGATCAAAGTCTTTCAGCCCGGATGCTGCTCGAGTCGGCATGGGGCCGGGGGAAATGGCATGCACGCGGATGTTGTGTGGCCCCAGCTCGGTGGCCAGGTAGCGCACACTTGATTCCAGGGCGGCTTTGACTGGGCCCATCAGTGCGTATCCTTCGATCGTTTCCTGGGCTCCCAAGTAACTCATGGTTACCAGACTGCCGCCCTGGGGCATCAACGGCTCGGCCAGGTGCGCCATGCGGATGAAGGAGTGGCAGGAAATGTCCATGGCCTGCTGAAAGCCGCTGCTGGAACTGTCCAGCAGGCGGCCGCGGATTTCCTCTTTGGGTGCGCTGGCCAGGCAGTGTACGACGAAGTCCAGTGATCCCCATTGCTCTGTAATGTGCTCGAATAGAGCCTCTAGCTCGCCGGGCCGGGTGACGTCCAGCGGCATCCGCACGCTGGCTTGCACCTGTTGCGCCAGGGGCTCGACATGCGCCCTGGCTTTCTCATTCAGCCAGGTGATGGCCAGTTCCGCGCCCATTTCATGTAGCGCTTGGGCACAGCCCCAGGCGATCGAATGGGTGTTTGCGATGCCTACCACCAGGCCGCGCTTGCCAGCCAGGGACAGACTTTCTTTGATGCTCATGGGTGTTGCTCCTGATACAGGTGCCAGCTATGGCGCGCGATGATGCTCTCTTCGTCGGTGGGGATGACCCATACTGATCGGGTGCTGGATGTACCGGATATAAGCTCGGCGTTGCGTCGGTTCGCCGTGTCGTCTAGCTGCAGCCCGAAGAGCGGCGCGAGATGCTGTAGTACCTGGGCACGCAGCTCAGCATCCTTCTCGCCGATACCGGCCGTGAATACCAGTGCGTCCAGTCCGCCCAGGCATGTGGCAAGCCGACCGACTTCCTGGGCGATACGGTAGGCGTAGTAGTCGATGGCCAGGGCCGCGCGCGGCTCGTTGCTGGCGCGTAGCTTGCGCATGTCGCTGCTGACCCCGGATATGCCGAGCAGGCCGGATTGTCTGTACAGCAGTTTTTCCAGCTCATCAACAGATATGCCTTGCCCCAGCAGGTACAGCAATACGCCTGGATCCACGGCGCCGCAGCGGCTTCCCATGGGTAAGCCGTCGAGAGCACTAAAACCTGTTGTCATTTCGATGCTGCGGCCAGCTTCGATAGCGCAAAGGCTGGAACCATTGCCTAGGTGAGCGATGACCAGCTTGCCAGTAGCGAGCTCCGGTGTTTTGTCGATTAGGCGCTGGCTGACGTATTCGAAGGACAGGCCATGAAAGCCGTAACGGCGTACGCCCTGTTCGTATAGCGCGTAGGGCAAGCCGAAGAGTTGACTGATTTCATTGCGTCCAGCATGGAAAGCCGTGTCGAAGCAGGCGATCTGGGGCAGTTGAGGGTCGTGCTCGAGCGCGGCATGGATTGCCGCGAGGTTGTGCGGTTGATGCAGTGGTGCCAGAGGCTCCAGCGTCTTCAGACGTGCCAGTGTAGTGTGATCCACGCGCACCGGTGCGCTGAAATCCATGCCCCCGTGCACCACACGATGGCCGATCAGCACCGGTGGGCGATCCTGTAGGCCTTCTTCAAGGACACGATAGATCTGCTGGAAGGCCGCCTGCATATTGGCAATCTGTTCCGGCTCGAAACTCGTGTCCTGCATTATCGTTCCGTCGGCCATGACGACCTGTAGACGTGGCGCCACGCCAATCCCGTCCAGCTTTCCGCGCGCCAGCAAGCGAGGTTGATCTTCGCCCCGGCGACCGGAGAATAGGCCGGTCTTAATGCTCGAAGAGCCTGCGTTGACGGTGACGATGAGTTCGTCCTGAACAGGGCTCATACAGGTATCCCCAGGCGAGCGCGCCGTGCTTCGGCAAGTAGCACGGCCAGCCCACAACTGGCGATGCGCGCTCTTGGACTGTCAGCGCGGCTGGTGAAAACAATAGGTACTCGGGCGCCAAGGACGATGCCAGCAGCTTCGGCTCCGGCTAGATAGATCAGCTGCTTGGCGAGGATGTTGCCCGCTTCCATGTCCGGTACCAGCAGGATGTCCGGGTCGCCGGCGACTTCTGAGTGGATACCCTTGACCCGCGCGGCTTCGGCGTTGATCGCATTGTCGAAGGCCAGTGGCCCGTCGAGCAGCGCGCCGTCGATCTGTCCGCGCCGGGACATGACCACCAGTGCGGCGGCCTCCAGGGTTGAAGGCAGCTTGGCGGTGACGGTTTCCACCGCCGACAGCAGCGCAACCTTGGGCTGTTCGATGCCGAGAGCGTGCAGCATCTGGATCACATTGCGGCAGATGTCGGCCTTGTCTTCCAGGCCGGGGAAGATGTTGACCGCCGCGTCGGTGACGAACAGCGGCTTGTGGTAGCTGGGCACGCTCATGGCGAACACATGGCTGAGGCGCCGTTCCGTGCGCAGACCGTTTTCGCGGTCGGCCACGGCATGCAGCAGTTCATCGCTGTGCAGGCTGCCTTTCATCAGCAACTCGCCACGGCCTTGGCGGATCAGGGCGACACCACGCTCGGCGGCGGCGTGGCTGTGTGGCACGTCCTCCACGGTCAGCCCGTCGATATCCAGACCGGCTTCGCTGGCGGTTGCCGCAATCTTCTGGCGCGGGCCAACCAGAATCGGTGTGATCAGCCCGGCCTGGGTGGCCTCCAGCGCCCCGCGTAGCGCGTTCGCCTCGCAAGGATGCACGACGATGGTGGGCAGCGGGCCAATCTCGGCGCAGCGGTTCAGCAGCGCCTGGTAGTGATCCAAGCTCATTCGGCGTTGCCTCCCTTGTCCGGGCTCGCGAGGCCAGGTGCGGGCGCGGAGCGGGTTGCCTTGATGCGTGCTGGTTTTTCCGGCGCGGCCACTGGGCTCCTGCTCCGGGTCGCTGCCGGGGGCGGGCTGGCATCAGTCTGTGCCTGCGCCTTGGCAGGCCGGGCGGCATTTTTCTTCCTTGGTCGCGTGGCGGCCTTGGACGTAGGGGCGTCCGCCTCGGGGAGGCGCAGGCTTGCCTGGATTTGCTCTGGCGGGCTGTCCACCGTGATGAGTGGCACGGATGGTTGGGCGAAATCCGGCAATGGGTGTTCGAGCAGATCATGCAACCGACGCCAAAGATCACCCACGGCACCCTCGGCGTACAGCAACTCAGGCACGAGGTGCGTGGCGGCTGTCAGGACGACTTCACGCTGGCTGGCCTTGGCTAGCAAAAGGGGCAAGGTGTTCAGGCTTTCCTCGGGGTGGGCGAAGACCAGTAGATCCTGCAGGCGGACGCTGTCACGTACGGCGAGAGGGTCGATGCCGAGCTGTTGCGAGAGCGTGCGAGCGCGCTGGGCGAGCTCTTCGATGCGTTCTTTGCCGAACCTGCCGCTGGCACGTGCGAGCAGGCAGAAAATGCGAATGAGCGCTTCCCGCTCCCCACCCTGGAGAAGCGAGTCGTGCAGATGCTCGATCAGAGCCTTGTCCCGTTGTTCTATGTGGCTCTGTTGCGAGCGCGGTGCTTGCCCTCCGGTCAGGGTGCTCAGCCCGCCGTAGAAGCTGTGGAAGAGCAACTCCTGGGATGCATCGCGGATGTCGCGATAACCATCGAGCTGGGCCTCGATGACGCTGGAGAATACCTCTTGCCAGGCAAGCAGGGGGTTGTTGGGGGATGCCGGGCGGCGATTGGTGCGGGTCAGGGCCGCGCTTCCCGCCAGCCACCAGAGGGCTGGATTGAGGCTGCTCCAGACGATCTGCTGCTGGTGAAATGGGTGGCTCTTGCGCAGGGATTCGGCGAGTGGTTCGTTGATCGCCCTGCGCATCCAGGGCCGCACGAACCAGTCGTAAAGCGTGCTGTTGAGTCCGGAGACGCGGTCGACCAGGGCGAATTCACGCTCGTCGCTTCGGCCATCTTCATCGTGGGCGAGAATATCGGCGATACGCCGGGACTCGAAATGTACCTGATACGCCTGGTCACCACTGGGGGATGCCGGTAGATCGTCGATCATCAACTCGTACAGGCCAGGCGACAGCAGGGCGATGGCATCGATGGCGCCGAGCAGCTGCCGGTGTTCGCGCCGGGCGACCTTGCCGGAGACGAAGATGCCCAGGTGGCCGATGCTGGCATGCTGCAGGTAGACGATGGTGCGTCCGGCGCTGCGCAGTGCCAGGTCGCTGGGGTAGACGTCGGCTATCCAGTTCAGTGCCTGCTGCGGCGGAGTGATGTTGTCGCCGTACGAGCAGAACACCACCACGGGCGCCTCGATGCGTTTCAGATCGATGCCGCTCGTGCGACCGGAACCGCCGGCCAGGCGGTTGCCGATGAACAGGTCGTCGACGATCACCTCGATCTCCTCGCTGTTGAGCAGGGTCGGGCTGCCCCACCAGCGTTCGAAATCGAGAAAGCGCGGGGTTTCGGCGTCGACGTCGCGGAACAGGTTGTAGTACTTGCTCCAGTAGGTGTTGGCCGGGTTCAGGCTCTCGAAGTTGCTGACCAGCCAGGTGCCGTCGAAGCGGCCGTTGCCCAGGTCGCTGCCCAGGCGGGTCATCCAGGCGCCGCCGAGCAGGCCGCCGGCATAGCGCATCGGGTTGCGCCCGTTGACGCCGGCCCAGTAGGACAGCGGCGCACCGTTGACGATCACCAGGCCCGGCAGTTCCGGACGTGCCGCCGCCAGGCCCATCAGCGCCCAGCCGGCCTGGCAGTTGCCGATCACCACCGGCTTGCCGGCCTCGGGATGGCGCGCGCTGACCGTTTCGATATAGCGGGCTTCGGCCTCGGCGATGTCGAGCAGGGTCTGGCCGGGCGCGGGGGCATGGCTGAAGGCGATGAAATAGGTCGGATGCCCGGCGCGCAGGCTTTCGCCAATTTCGGAGTCTTGCTTGAAGCCGCCGATGCCGGCGCCATGACCGCCGCGCGGATCGATGACGATGACCGGCTGACGCGTGGCATCGCTTGGCTGGTCAGCCGTTGGAAGGATGCGCAGCAGGGAATAGTTGACCGGATGAGGCAGGTCGTGGCCGTCGATCAGCACCTCGTAGGGAAACTTGAGCAGCAGGGGATAGCCGGCGCGCTCGTGGGCCAGGGTATTGTCGCCACGCTGGCGCAGTGCATCCCAGAACAGCAGGCCGCGTTGCCCGCAGTCGACCAGGTATTCCCAGCAGTCTCCCGGGCTGGGGGCACGCAGGCGACCTTCGTTGAGGGGCGCGAGCAGGGCCGCATGGCGTTGGCCGAAGGCATCGAGCATAAGCTTGCCGTGCAACTGCTGCAGACGGCTGAGGTGTTCGAACAGATTATGGAATGAGGAAAAGCTGTCTTCTCGCTTCGCAAAAAAACTTTCCTGGCTCATGAGCATTTCCTATCTCGGTGGCGTGCTAAAGGCCTGCGCTCAATCCTCCCCTTGGAGAGGCTGCATGGCGTTAAGGCTAGGTTTATAGCGAATCGCTGCGGCTTGGGCAAAATTTTTTTGCAGTGCAAAAAAGCTCTTGCGATCTTTTTTGTGCGGTGCAATATTATGCTGGCGCGGCAGCTCCATCATGGATGGCTTTCGCGTGTCAGGCCGTAGGTGGCCTTCCCCATTGCCAGGAGATCCGACCATGTCTTTTTTTGATTCGGAAAAACTGCAAAGCGCACAGAAAGCCAACCTTGACCTGCTGCAGCAGATCAGTGGCAAGGTATTCGAGAGCGTCGAGCAGCTCAGTCAGTTGCAATTCAAGGCGCTACGCGCTTCCAGTGGCGAGCAGTTCGACAGCTTGCGCAAGCTGCTGTCAGTGCGTGACCCGCAGGCCTTCGCCGAGTTGCAGGCGTCCTTCGCTCAGCCGGCAGCCCAGGCGGAGCGCCTGCTGGAGTTCAATCGCGAGGTGTACGATCTGGTCTCCAGCACGCAGGCGGATATCGCCAAGCTTGCCGAGCGCCAGGTCGAGGCGGGCACCAAGCAGGTGCGGGAACTGGTGGACGTTATCGCCAAAAACGCCCCGGCGGGTGCGGAACCGGCGGTAGCCGTGCTCAAGTCGGCACTGGAAAGCGCCGGCAGTGTCTATGAAAGCGCGCAGAAAGCCGCCAAGCAGGCAGCCGAGATCGCTGAGAACGGCATCGCTGCCGCCGCTTCCGCGGCCGGTCAGGCCACTCGTGAAGCCGGCAAGGCTGCGGGCGGGCGCAAGTAAGGCAGGGCGGCCGTGTCACGGACGGTGATGAGTTTCATTGCTCATCACCGTCTTTTTTCGTCTGCCTGAAATTGCCGGGTGGGATGCCGCCGAACATACCGAATAGGTTCTGGGTGCCCAAGTAGAGCTTCTTCGACTGTTCTACGTACTGGCTCATCATCTCCTGCATGACGGGCACCTGCTTGTGCATAAAGTCGCTCCAGGCCTGTGAGGATTGCACCCCGGTCTGGGTCTGGATTTCGATCACAGTCTGGATGCTCTTTTCCAGATAGTTGCCGAGCATGCCCTGGAATGGGCCATAGAAACGGATGATGCCCTTGAGCATATCGCTGGAGAAGAGCGGCTCGCCGTCGCTTTCCGCTTCCTGAATGATCTGCAGCAGGATGCTGCGAGTCAGATCCTCGCCAGTCTTGGCGTCGACCACCTGGAACGGTACTTCGTCGATGACCAACTGGCGGATGTCGGGGAGGGTGACGTGGGTGCTGGTATGGGTGTCGTACAAACGGCGGTTGGCGTATTTCTTGATCAGGCGTGGGGCTCTGTGGCCGTCATCGGACATGTGTAGCGTCTCATTATGAGTCGGAGTGTCTGTGGCAGGTATTATCTCAGGCCTCTCCCGGTGTAGATATATTGTTAATGCGGGGATAATTGGTTGTTTTAGTTTTTCGGATATAAGGCCGTAAGATATTCGCAGATACTTACTTGGGGCTGGCATCTACCGCCAGCAGAATCACTTCGCGCTGTATCAGTCGAGATGGCGTCTGAACCATATGCGGATCGTGATGATCCGCGCCATTTCCGACGTAATGGGTATCTACCGATTGTGAGCTCTTCAACTTATACCACCACTTCGTTCACTGTGAGTCGTTCACTGCGTTGCTTTCCGTCAGTCCTGCTGGTTCTAGTGCTGGCCGGGTGTGCAGGGGTCAAGGTCACGGCGGTCAGCAACAATGATTACCTGGCCCAGCGCCGCGGTGATGTGTTGACCACCGGCAACCTCAGTGCTTCGGCGGTTGCTGCCCTGCAGGTCGTGGGCAGTGATGAGAAGCGCTGCCTTGCTGACCTGCCGGCCTGCCGCGAGGCGCTGGACAGCACAACGGGGTTGCGTGACGAACAGCGGCTTTCCACGCTGGCCGAGCTGTGGCTGAAGGAAGCCCAGGACGGCGGCAAGGTGATGGCGGCGGAGGCCCGCACCGATGCCTACCTGGAGAGTGCCCGGTATGCCTACGCCTACCTCTTCCTGACCACCCGCACACCGAGCCAGCGCGCCCTGGAAGACCGGCAGACGCAGGTGCGCGACTACTACAACTTTTCGGTGCAGCAGGCGCTCGTCGAGGTCTTCGATCGCTACCGTGGACGGCCACCATCACCCGAGGACACTCAGGGTAATTTCCGCCTCAAGACCGGGCGCTGGACGATCGGCGGGCGCATGACCGATGTGAGGCTGGCCGATGACCGCCTGTTGCCGAAGGAGCTGATTCCGGCTGCGTCCCTGTCCTTTGGCGGGTTGCGCAACCAGTACCGTCGGGATGGACTGGGTGCCGAGTTGGTAGCGGTGACGGCCAAGCGCGTGGTGAGCAAGGGGAGCGATGAAATACCCTGGAGCGAAACCCCCTTCCCGGCGATTACTGCCGTGGCGCGCTTTCCCGGGGAGACCCTGGAGCAGGTGTTGTCCACCTATCAGGTGGAAGTGATCGGTTATGACCCCTACCGGCAGGATTCGGTGGACATGGCAGGTGTGCAGGCGCCCCTGGCGGCCAACTTCACGTCGGGCTATGGCCTGTGGCTGGCGCGTTCCGGGTTTGCCCGGCAGTCCCTGCTGACTCTGGTCGGACGCGGCGAAGTGTTGGAACGCCCCCATGTCTACCTGCTGCAGCCGTTCGATCCCGACCGGCGCATCGTGGTCATGCTGCATGGCCTGGCCAGCAGCCCGGAGGCCTGGATCAACGTGGCCAATGAAGTGCTGGGCGACGAGGAACTGCGCCGCAATTACCAGATCTGGCAGGTCTACTACCCGACCAACCTGCCGCTGGCCGTCAACAATCAGGCCATCCGCGAGGCCATCGAGCAGACCTTGGCGAATTTCGATCCGCAAGGCACGGCCAAGGCCAGCCACGATATGGTGCTGGTCGGGCACAGCATGGGGGGCGTGTTGTCACGGCTGATGCTGTCCTCATCGGGTGACCAGTTGTGGGATGCCATGCTGGGAAGTTACGGGATGCAAGGCGCGCGCCTGGAAAAAGCCCGGGCGAAGCTCGGGCCCTACCTGTATTTCGAGCCATTGCCTCAGGTGAGCCGGGCCGTATTCGCTGCGGCGCCACACCGGGGTACCCCGTTTGCCGAAAATCGCGTGTCGCGCTGGGCCGCAGGGCTGGTGAAGATGCCGGTGTCGATGTTGAACCGTTTCAAGGAGGTTGCCCAAGTGCTGGTTGACCCCAATGCGGCGGCACCGGTCGCGTTGGTGCGCCCCCTCAACAGCATCGACAACCTGAGCAACCAGGACCCCTTCGTCAAGGCCGCAGCCGACCTGCCCATTTCGCCACGAGTGCACTATCACTCGATCATCGGCAACTACACGCCAGACCTCGAGGTCCTGCTGTCCAGTGACGGCGTGGTGCCGTACGCCAGCTCGCACCTGGCTGGCGCCGACTCGGAGCTGGTCGTGCCATCGTGGCACAGCGTGCAGGAAACACCGCAGGCGATCATCGAAATTCGCCGCGTGCTGCATGAACACCTCACCGGCCTGGCCAGCCCCAAGGTGGCTACGGTACGAGCGCCATGAACGGGCTGTTGGGTCTTCTCCTGCGCAGTGTCCTCGCGCTGTCGTTTTTTCTGATCATGGCCTGGGGCGTGCTGGCGCTGTTCTACCAGACTGGAGGGCTGGCAACCTGGGTGCTGATTGCGGGCTGGTGCCTGCTTGGCTGCATTCTGCAGGTTCTGCTGTGGCGCGGGCGTCCCATACTGGCGCTTGTCGGTCAGGTGCTTGTCTTCGCCGCGTTGCTGGTCTGGTGGACAAGCCTGGAACCGTCAAACCAGCGTATCTGGGCTGGTGATGTCGCGCAGATGACCCAGGGCGAGCTCGTGGGCAATCAGCTCATCCTGCACAATGTGCGCAACTTCAACTGGCGCAGCGATGATGACTATGACGTTGCCTGGGAAACACGTCGCTACGATCTCGACCAGCTCGCCTCGGTCGACCTGATCACCTCCTATTGGGGCATGCCGGCCATCGCCCATGTTCTGGTTTCTTTCGGCTTCACGGATGGGCGTTTTCTGACGTTCACCGTTGAGGTGCGCAAGGAGCAAGGCGAGGCCTATTCGGAGATTGGTGGTTTCTTCAAGCAGTTCGAGTTGAGCATCGTCGCCACTGACGAGCGTGATGCCTTGCGCGTGCGCACCAACGTGCGCGGCGAAGACAGCTATCTCTATCGTATTGCTATGCCCGACGAGGCGATGCGTGCGTTGCTGCTCTCCTATGTGCAGCAGGCCAACGCCCTGGTCGATCAGCCGCGTTTCTACAACACCATTACGGCCAACTGCACCACCATCGTTTTCGACATGCTGCAGACGATCATTGGCGGACTGCCGGTCGATTACCGTTTGCTGCTGACAGGCTACCTGCCGGCCTATGTCATGTCGGTCGGTGGCCTGCAGGGTGGCTACAGCCTCGATACGTTGCGTCAGCACGGGCGCTTTACCGAACGGGCACGGATGGCCAACGATGCGAGCGATTTTTCCAGGCAGATCCGGCGCGGAGTGCCCGGCTGGGTGTCTCCCACCGATACCAGCCACAATGATGAAGGCAGAGACTGATGCGAGAACTTGAAGTGATGATTGGCCTGATCGGCCTGGGATTCCTGCTCCTGATGGTCGGCTACAGCCGGCGGGAACGGGACAGTGGTGTGCTGGTGATGGCCACAGGGATAGTGGTGATGTTGGCTACCATTGGTTACAAAATCTACATTGAGCTGAGGTAATGAACCATCCTGCACTCGTTGTTTGTTAGTTTTTGCAGCAGAGCGCCCGTTCCGTGAGCTTAAGTCGGGGCGGAGGCTCTCGATGGGGTATTGGTGAGCTAGTTTTGAATTTCGATAAAGTAGCCTGATGACTTTACCAATGGGTGATGTCGCTTGGGTTGCCACAACTATGTCGAACCGTCTACCGTCCCCGAATGAAGTGAATCCCTCACCCAGGCCACCCGGCCCCGCGAAGAGGTCCACCACCTGAATGGCGTGGTCGAGCTCACCTGTAGGGTCTGTGGGCGTACTATCGAAAAGATTCTTTTGGCCTTGAGTCATGGACATAGTCAGTAAGGAAGTCAGGTCTCGCATGATGGCGGGCATTCGGGGCAGCAACACGTCACCAGAAATGAAGGTCCGACGCCTGCTGCATCGGCATGGTTTCAGGTATCGCCTGCACCAGAAGGATCTTCCTGGAAAGCCTGATTTGGTGCTTTCTCGCTATCGTGTCTGCATTTTTGTTCACGGTTGCTTTTGGCACAGACACCCCGGATGTCGCTACGCTACTAGCCCCAAGACCCGGTTGGACTTCTGGCAGAGAAAATTTGACCAGAACGTCGCCCGAGATACCAGGAACAAGGCTGTGTTACTGGCATCGGGGTGGCGGGTGATACAGCTGTGGGAATGTGGGATACGTGCACCTGATGCCGAGATAATCTGGGTCTTGGATGCAATCCGTAATTCTAATCAAAAAACGGTCTCTTGGCCTGACCTCTCGACGGAACTTGCTCCATATCGCGGCGTGGTGACGTCATCCACACCGCATAGCCAGAGCCCGGCCCACATTCACCAGGTCAAGCTAGATCAACCGATTTCCGTTTTTGGGGTGCAGCGCGACTTGATCCACGTCCCGATATGGGAGCCAGAGCCCAGCGGGCACACCATCGAGAAAGACCACACCGCCTAAAGAATCGTAAGCCCAGGCTTATGTGTGTATTCCAGTGATGCTGACACCCAGCTCCAGCGATTGCGCCCTCGCACTGAGCCAATCGAACTCTCAACGCACCAGATGGCGCGCTAGCCTGCGGGGCGTACCTGAAACTCCGGGGCGGCTCTTCCTTTCAGGTGCAGATCCATCCAGCGCAGCAGGTAGTGAATGCTGAGACCACGGTGGCGCGCGTCATTACTTCCTCTAATAACGTGCCCCGCACCCTCGAATTGAATCAGTGCAGTGGGCACTCTCAGGTGCTTAAGCAACTTGAACATCAACTCGCTGCCTACGGATGAAGGCGTTCGATAGTCTCTGGTTCCACTCATGAAAAGCGTAGGCGTCGAGACGTCGAGCCCATGAGTTATCGGCGACCGAGCCTTATCCTTTTCATCCAGCCAGGGATATTTATCGGGGTCTGCCATGTCAGGCTGATCGCCCAAGAACCAATAGAGCGAATTATCCGCAACGCTACTGATCGAAACGGCAGCGCCGAATCGGTTCGTGTGGGTTATGGCCCAGTCCGTCAGGATCGCGCCTGCTGAACCACCTGCGATGCCGATTTTTTCTGCATCGATCTCATGGTGGGCAAGCACGTAATCCACGCCCGCCATCGTGTCATCATACTCAGGCCCTGGCCATTCTCCGGCGAGGCTGCCGGCAAAAACTTGGCCGTATGACATGCTGCCTCGCGGGTTCACATACAAGACGAAATAGCCAGCAGCAGCCATGGCCTGGATATCTCCGTCAAAAGCGCTGCTCCACCAGCTATATGGCCCGCCGTGCGCCCATACGATCAGGGGATACCTCTGCGAGGCAGTGAGCATCGGTGGCTGATGCAAGTAGCCATGAATTGTTTCGCCGCCTGGGCCTTCGTATGTGATTTCTTCAGGGGCAGTGAGCAGCAATTCATCTCGAATATGCCGATTGATCTCGGATATCTGCATGCCGGTACCATCAGCAACCTCATAAAGCTCAGGCGGGCTTACGAAGCTAGAGGCGACAGCAATCAGCCGATTGCTTTCCTGAGCTAGATGAAAACTCTGTACCACGTGGCGGCCAATCCATAGTGGCCGAACCTTCTGGGTCAGGATGTCCAACTCGATCAGATTGGCGTTGCCCGCGTCGCTTTTGATACTGATCAGTCGGCGATCATCCCGCCACATCAATCCATCACCGCCCACCTCACGGTCATAGCCCACGGTTATGTTGGTAGTTTCGCCAGTAACCATATCCATCACGAAAACATCATCTTGGGCGAAGTCCGACGGGGCTTCTGGATTGCCCATTGAAAAGGCGACCTTCGAACCGTTGGGGCTGAGGTAAAGCTGCGGAGCCGCTTCCATGTCTGTGCTGGTTCCCGGCACCTTGAAAGGCCTAACCACGCTCTGCTGGCCATCAATTAGGGCAACACTGCGCAAAGTAGACGTGCCTGCGCCGTAATAGGCTTCCATCGTATCGTTCGTGGTGAACAGGATAGAGCGGCTATCGACAGACCAGAATGCCAACGTGGCTGCTACAGACGCCTGCGTCAGCTGTCTTGGGGTCTGCGTGCCACAGTGAGAGTCGACCGCCACCACCCAAATTTGGGGCAAAGAGGCAGTACCGCCCCCTACTTCTTCAGATCGGAAATCGGCCCGTGTGATTATCCTGACCCCAGGCGGCGGCACGGGCGCCTGAGCGATGGCTACAGCCGAGGTGAAGGCAATGTTTTGACCATCAGGTGACCATCGATAGTCGTTAACGCCGTTCTCCAGATCGGTCAGTGAACAGACCAGGCCTCGTGTCAAATCCAGGACATGAAGCTGCGTCGCTCCCTCATCGGCTCGAAGGAACGCCAGCTTCGAACCATCAGGCGACCAGGCAGGCATGCTGTCATCATGCTGATCAGGGAAAAGTTTCGAAGCGCGTCGTTCCTTCAGACTCATCTTCCAGAGCGCGCCCTCCCGCTGATCGCCATCACCGTTCAGTTCGGTTACTTGGAAAATTAGTGTTGTCCCGTCGGGAGAAATGGCCAGCTCGCCGAGTTCTTTTACCCTGGCGATATCTTCGGTTTTGAATATCCGTTTTTCTGTGGCTTGTGTTGAAGCCACTAGGTGAGAAGTCGACATCAACCCTGCTATGCATATGGCCAAGCTGGCAAGCTTGGATGTTATCCAGACGTGGGCCATTGAGCACTCCTGGCTTCATGGCTCGCTGGTGAAAGAGCCGCTGGCGTAAAGCCTACCATCACCTGCAACCTGGGTGATCACCGCTATCGATGAGCGATGCCGTCCGCTTAAAAAACGAGGACTTAATGCAGGAGTTCGGAAGGTGGCTTGGCCGAACGTTTACTGGCCTTGCGCTGCATTACGTCAGCATCGGTGCAACCGAGATCGGCATAGACATTTTTGCTGCCTTCCTCAATCAATTGCGGTGACCTACAGGACGTGAGAGCAGACAGTTTAGTGCTTGAGGGATGGGTCAGAATCACCAGCAAAGTGGCTCACAATCACTGGAATGGAGGGACAGAACCATCAGCGCGAGTGGGTCAGAACCCCCGGAATAACGTGTCAGAACCTCAAGCGCCCACACCGTAAATTGACATGTCGCCAGGCATTAAAAGCTGATGCGCTGCACCCCAAATCGCAACGGCGTGCCGCCAAAGTGCTGTTAGCGCAGATCAAGCCTGAAGGGTACGTGGGGAGCAGCCTACTCACTGCGTTCATCCGCGCCTGGCGCGGTCAGCAAGGCATTGCTGGTGATACTGGTCAACGGCACAGATGATCCTATCAATTCCGTAGAGGGCGGAGACGTTGGCTTCTGGGGGATGAGCGAGCGAGGCTAGGTGATTTCAGCGCAGGTGAGCGAGAGCTACTTTGCTCGACTTGCTGGATATACACAGCCTGCACTAGTCCAGCGTATTCCGGCTTCCAGGTGATGCGAGCGAGCCCTAGCCTGAGCTATTCCAGTGGCAGGAGGCTAGGACGGCAAGTGTGGAGCTGGTGCCCATCCACGGTGGTGGTCACAAGGTGCCACAGCCATACTTCCCCGGCCCCAGAGTGCTTGGCCGCAATAGCTCATTCAATAGCCCCGAGCATGTCTGGAGATTTTTCATGCGAGCTATAGATCCCTGCGACTAGGGGCCACTCACAGCAGTCACGTGGCTACGACTGCGGAGCAGGTAGGATCTTGCCTGCTTGCCGTTGCTTCATCTCCGTATACCAATGGCCCCGGGTTGCGGCGGGAAATTCGATTGCTCCCAGAATGCGCCCCTGACCATATCGAGGTGGCTTCTGCGGCTGGCGAATGCTCGCCAAGACGGCGCTCTCTGCGGGGCGTACATGTGATTTCATGCCTGCGCCCAGTCGGCCATCACCGTACACGCTGATCGACGAGATGGACTGGTGCCCCATGATGTAAGCCATGCTTTCTGGGCTTTCTCCGGATGCTTTCAGAATTGATCCCATCTGGTGCCGGAAGCTTTTCAGCGTTGGCTGCTTTTTCCTCTTGGGCCAGAGGCGTCGGCACTCCTTGCGCAGGCAGTCTCTGATGGCGGTATTAGTGCGTGGGCACCCGGCCATCCACTGCGCGGCCCATTCCACCAACTTCAGCGTTCTTGGTTTGTCGATTACCAAGGTGCGGTCAGCGCCACGGTGCAGTTCAGCCGATTTCTTGCCTCCAATGATGTGCACGTGGTTGCCGGAGATAGTGATCGTGCGCATCTCGCATGGGCGTACACCGAGGCAATAAGCGAGCACCAGTGATGCGGCTTCGTCGAGATTGCCGCCTGCGCGCAGGTGCTGGTGCAGCAATTTAAAGTCTTCGAAGGGGACTTTCCGAATCTGCCCCGGCTTGGGCTTTTTCACTATCTGACTGCCTGGTGCCGTGACCGGGTTGACCAGCGCTCTGATGGTGTTTGCTGCCTCGATGTTTCGCCGGGCAAGCTGGTCATTCATTAGGGTGTTCTTGAGGGTGCTGAACGCATTCGGTCGATAGTCCGGTGCACAGGCAAGCAAAGCTGCGCAGATCTGCGCCGAAGATGGATCGTCCTCACCGCAGTGAGACCGATAAAAGTTTTGTGCCCGGGTTTGGTACCGCTGCAAGGTCGTAGGTTGCATCGCTGTCATCTCTCTTCTTGTTGTTTTGATGACAAAGCTAAGCCGCTTCGCGAACGGCGTTGTGTCAGCTCGAACTCCACTGAAACACTCCGCAGCCGCTCCGTTTTTCTCGTTACGTCCGAACTGCCTCAACGCCCCCTTACTCGCGGCGCGAGTAAGGGTTGCGCGCTCTCACTCACGCGACCCGCTTCATCTAAATTCAGCGTGCGCCGTGAGCAAAAGCGCGCGCAAGCGTTTTGTCATCAAAATCGAAGAGCAGCCAGCGCCATGGCGCTGAAAGGACGAGCCGGGGTAGCGCGAAGCGGTGCGTGGCTGGCGTGTCGAAATGGGGCATTCAAAAATGCTAGCCACGCAGTGGCGATTTGGTTATGAAAAAAGTCGCCGAAGTCAGTGTTTTCAAGGGTTGTAGCGATAATATAACCAAAAAAAGGAGTGCCAGTTTTGGCACGCTGAGCGCCATAACTGGCCAGCTCGGTGTCGGTTTGGGCCACTTTCAGCGCCGTATTGGGCACTCAAACTGCCGCTAGCGGCACGACCCCGAGTGTCGCAAAGTCATGGTGCGACATACACGGTGTATCGTTGCGACATGGCCAGCGTGTCGCAGCGTATCTGTGCGACAGTCCACGTGTGTCGCATAGGGGTTCCGCGACACTCACTGAGTGTCGCAGTGCCTCCTGCGATACGCAGGTCATGTCGCATCGGCTATCCCATCGCACTGCTAGTGCAGCTGCCATGGCTCTGGATACTCCATAGTTAGCATTCGATGCAGATAGTCATCCAGCGATTGCGCACCTTTTAAAATGTTGAAGCTGAGGATTACGTAGAAGCTGCCACTTAGCGTGTGCAGCACCCAAAACGGCCCCTCTCGCTCAGCCTGAACGATGGCTGATGTATGAATGTAGGCACCGTCACTGAAACGATCAGCTCTCACATGCCGGTAAGTGATCCCGTAGCCGCTTGATCCGCGAATATAGGCATCAGTCAGGTATCCGGTGACGGGTCTGCTGAAAGGAAGGTCTTCGACCTGCTCCAGCAGCTTCTGCAAGACTGGGTGTGTATACATGGCTATGTCGACAGATCAGTAAATGTGTTGGCTCGATCAGAAAATGCTCGCAACGGCGTCTGCGCTGACCTGGATGCGCGTGCCTGGTCCTAGAAGCAAGTAGGCTGTATTGAGCGTTCTGAAATGGAACTCCTCGTGATGGTGCAGAAGCGACGTTCGGACGAAGTCTCCGACATCCCACCGTCTTTCACTGTCGAAGATAACCGTGTGTGCATAGACCAGAGCAGGTTGTCGTCGGGTCTTTGCCAGTTGTAGGCGCTGGCTTTCAGTGACATCCAGATCAAGCCACCGCCAGTTCCGCACCAAGCAATAGCCGCCATAAACAAAATGCTGCCGTGCATAGGCCATGGCCTCAGTGTCGTTCATGCCACTGCCGCTCATCGGCTCGCCTGCTGAATACAGCAAGTCCGCCATTTCCCTAAGTGTGGCCATGGTCTAAGGCTGTTCGTGCTGAGCGCTGCTATGGTGGTGCTCCTCAAGCTCAATGCTGCACAACAGGGCCGCAAAGTCCGAGTCGAGCAGATGAATGCGCTGAGGGCGGGCATCCACGATGGATTTGATGATCGCGTCGACCCGTTGTGAAACAGGCATCTGGCTTGGCGATTTCGAGCGGTCATGCTGATAAATGATCGTGCTGAGCGAAGCGACGGCTCCACGCAACTGGTGCTCCTGCGCTTCAGCAATTTCAAAACCGTTTTTCGCACTGAATTGGTCGGAGAGCTCTTTGAGCACGGCTTTGCGGTTTCCTGGCTCAGCCTGTTGCGCTCGCCAGTTCAGAATCCGCTTCAGCACCGCAGGTGCTGCCGTTGCAGTTGGCGGTGTCGGCCCTGCCAGCGGTGTGGGCTCACCAAAGAAATGTGCGCGCAACTGATCGAGTCGCATGCGGGCGCCGGGGGAAACCTTGCGCGAGCTAAGGCTTTTCAGCCAGAACTCGAATTCCGACTGCGGCAGGCACAGCATTCGTTTCAGCAGTGGTTCCCCAGGCAGGGCAACGTCATGCTCGGTCGGGCTGTAGCGAGGGGGCTGCAGTTTGGCGGCTTGAGCATGCCAGTTAAGACCCATAGCTTCGCAAATGGGGCGTATCGGCCAGTAACGCTCATTGTCGCTGCTGATCAGACTTGGAATCGACAGTCCCTGGATTTTGATTTTGGTGGCGCGCATCGGATTACTGTCCTCCCGGAGCTGCATGGTTGGGGGAAGTGGCCGGTGGGTGTTGATGCTGTCTGCTGAGGATCTTGTGCATTGTTTGCGTGGCTTCATCAGAGTCCATCCACTTCAGCCATGTCTCGTAGACGTGGGGTTTGGTCTGTTGCAGCCTGGAAATCTTGTTGGCGCTAGCTTCAATGGTTCGGCAAGCATCTCGGAATTGCACGGCATCTGTTCTGCTATCTGAATCCAACTGGTCAAGAATCAGATCGATGAAGTCAGCAGATAGCTGCATTGGTAAGTAGTACAGCGGTGATCCTGAGTCGGGATCCTCTTTAATTAAGAGCTCGTTTTCCCAGATCGAAGCTGCAGCTTTAGCCAGGGTGGTGGGTGCGCTGAACGCGCAGAGCAGTGAGCCAAGTTCGATCTTGGTTTGCTGTGTTTTCTTGTCGATCAAAAACAGGATTTCCGAATTGCTCGATGGTGTCTTGGTGAGGGTATCCATGAATGGCTCCGTGAACCTTTATCCAGATAATCTGTAAATCAGATATCTGTAGATTAGATATACCCTTGCCGGATTGTCAAGCGTGAGGTGTACCCGTTGGAAAAGTCGGTGTATCGGGATGAGAACCTGGTGCTGCTCAGACTGCTAAAGCAGTGTCGAGTGGAAGCTGGTTTGACCCAGGCGCAATTCGCCCAAGCGCTGGAGCGCCCACAGTCGTTTGCTAGCGATATCGAGCGCGGCTTGCGCCGGATTGATCTCGTCCAACTGCGGGATATCTGCCACGCGCTGAACATCGGCCTCGTCGAATTCGTGCAGCGCTTCGAGACCGAGTTAGCGCGTAAGGACGCTTAAGGCTGGAGCAGATTTTCTGCTTTGCTGCGTTCGCATGCTGCCGCGTACAGCGCAGCCGCATCGGAGCACAGCAGCCGTAGTGCCATGATGCAGTCCAGAAGCAAATGGTTTTCCAAGGTGTTCAAGTCACTTGCACTGGAGAGTGCGTGGAGCATGCCGACTGCGGCGTTTTGGCGAAGCTGGGCTTCATCATGCAGTTGGCCGGAGGTGACGTCAGTGCGAACAGTGAACAGGCCATTAAACGCGTCGAGGGCTTGGGGCACTGAGTCGGTGGTGCCCGAAGGGATGTTGGTCTGCGGCATAGGGTGACCTCTAGAGTTTTAGAGAGGCCACCACCTTTCGCTTCCACACGAAGGGTGGCGGCTGCATGCGGGTGTGGAAGACCGAGACTCTAGGAACTCGGCGCGCCGAAGCGCCCCGCATGCAGCCACCATGACACAAGAATCCTCTGGCGCTGTGTTCCTGAAGCCAGGTCTGTCGACCCGCCCAATCACCCTATGCTGCCCGCAGAGGCCCTGCAAGGTGGCACTTTACGGGATATCGGCGAAAAAGGCTCTGACCATGAGTAGCCTTCAAGATGCTGGTAATGCCTAGATTTTGATGGCGGGGGATGTGATGCGGAGGGCGTCATCGGTGATGGCGGATGAAATAGCCCGATGAGCGGTCGTAAGACTGGCGCAGATTTTTTCTAACCGAGTGGTGGTGTGGTGGCAAATCCCTACCCCAATCCTACCCCAAGCCGAATTTCAGGCACAAAAAAGGGCTACGCTTTCACGTAACCCTTTGATTTGTATGGTGCCGGCACCAGGAGTCGAACCCGGGACCTACTGATTACAAGTCAGTTGCTCTACCAGCTGAGCTATACCGGCTAGGTGGGGGCGCCATTATAGCGATTGGTTGGGCGCTGTAAACCGGTTATGACCTGTTTCAGTTGCGCGTCAGCCTTCAGGGCACACGCTGCGGGGCACACGAATCCTCCGGGGCGGAATTTGGCAAAGGAAGCGTGATGTGTCAAGTTGCCATCGCCGCATGGCTGAGGTTTGGGCTCTATCCTTGAGAAATACCAGTGCCCGGAAGGATTGGCGAATCCTGAGTATAGGGGGCGCTCCATGATGCGCCGCGCCCACCTCTATCGTTTGCTTATCTCTGATTACGGCACTCGCCATAGCTCCGATAGCGGATGCTGCGAAGTTCATCATTCGAGTCTTCGAATACCATGATCTGGGGTACTACGCCGCAGTACTCGATGTTCGGGCTCTGATAAATGACTTTGGCAACATTCAGTTTCATGCTGTAGCGATAGTCCTGAATTTCAGGCACCGGCTTTCCGGTGCGCTCTGCGTATTTCTGAGCGATCTCGATACTCTTCTGTTCGATCTGCCTGACCTTGTCCTCTGGAAAGGACTGTGCGTAAGTGCTGCCAGCAGCCAGCAGAAGAGCGATCGGAAGGAGGCGTTTGAGCAGTTTCATGAGTAGGCCCGTTGGCTAGTGTTTAGCAAACATTAGCGATTCGTCCCTTACCCAGGCATTGCGCCAACATTACAATCGCGAAAGGGGCTGGCAGGTGAGGGCACCTGCCAGCGACTGACTCAGAATGCGTACTGCAAGCGCATGACGACGCCGTCGCCGCTATCATCACCGACCGAGTTACTGACCCTGTCGGTACTGGCCTTGATGTAGTTGGCACTGATCTTTACCGCGTCGTTGGCGTACCAGTTGACACCCAAGGTGTGAGCCTTGCCGCTTGCATCGCCGACTTGCCGCGTCGCGCTACTACTGGTCACGTTGTCATCTTCTATGTTGATCGAGTCGAATCGGTAGAATAACTCCCATGCGCCTAACTGTTTGTTGGCAGGTTTGATGGTGTCGAACTTGGCTCCATCGAGTTTATAGAGGCGCGGCTCACCTGTGAGCGTATAGGCCATCTGCACATAGTAGCCCTTGGCGTCTATATCGCTGCTAGCCTGATCGGCCTTGAGTGTGCGGCTAAGGTATTCGCCCTGAATCGAAAAGGCATTCAGTGCCCATGCACCTTCTACGCCCCAAACGGCATCGTCTTCCCAGAGGTCGGCAGTGGCCGCGCTACCACCGAACAGCGCACGGTTGCCGTTGGCGCCGGCACTGTTGCCACCGTTGGTATCGACGCCGCGCATCCCCATACGCGAGCGAATGCGAGTATCCACTGCACTGCCACTGAGGTCGCGATAGGCGTACTGCAGGCCTACATGCAGAACGTTACCCGGTTGGTTCAACGGCGCAAAAACGCCGCGAGCGTTGTAGCGTTTGACGCTGTCGCCGTCGGTATCGTTATTGTTCTCGCTGAAAACGCTGCCTGACAGGAACACGCTGTCAGCGAGTACGCTGCTGGCCTGTACGCCCATGCCCGAGTTGTCATTTGTCCATTCGGCCAGGTCGTATGAAAGGTTGCGTTCCAGGGCTGTCGTCCATTTGGAACTGGTAGCCTTTTCCAAGCCGAAGTCGGTGTAGAAACGCCCGAGCTTGATGTTCAGGGGGCTGAAACCAGTGTAGGTCACGCTGGCTTCATCGAAATAACCTGCGCTGTCGTTACCGGTGTTTCGTGACAGGTCATAGTTGACCTGGTACTTCCAGTCTTTGTAAGCAGTGCCACCCAATTCCAGATAGGCGCGACGGAAGTATGCCGCATCGGCAGCGTTGCCATTACGGGTGTAGTAGTCGTCGAACATCGCATAGTCGGCCTGTAGACGCCCACCGATCTTGAAGCTGAATGCCTTGTCGGTCGTCGCGACCTCCAGGCCACCTTTGGTCTTGATAACGATGTCAGCACCATCGGTGGTGACCGTGCCGGCCATTACCGAGAAGGCCGGCAGGCTTAGCAGAATGCCGAGTGCTAGTGGGGAGAGTTGGGTGCTTTTGATCAACATGCATGGCTCCTTATCGCCGAGTGCTGGGTGTTGGCGACGCGATGCTTTGCAGTTCGGGTGACGGTTATTGGTCTGTTTTGTGACGTTTTGATTGCGGGGTGTAGGCTGGTTCTGCCAGCCCAGAGTTGGCGGGTGTTGGGGCTTTTCGGTAATCGTCCGTGGGTGGTTTCACTTCAATTACCGTTTGGTGAAACCGCAGGCTGTGATGACCCCTACGCCGAAGGTAAGGGCGATCCAGCTAGACCAGCCGAAGTTTGAGTGCTCGGTGAGGGTCACGTTCCCGCATTACAGATAAGTAATTTTCCAGCAAGGCTGGTGATAGGTGGTGGTGAGTAGGCTTGCTTGCACGCAATCACTTCTCATCTGCCTTACATGATGCTTCTGGGTCACACATCGAATCGAATACCGGACGGCGCTTATGGGGGCTGCCGTGGCTGAGGTCGAACGGCAGGTGGCCAGAAGCTTCCTGACGACTGCGCGCTGTGCCAGTTTTAAGCAGGCTGCTCGCAGTCTGAACCTGCCTCCCATGGTGCTACGCAGGCAGTTGCAGCGGCTCGAGAAAACTGTTGGAGAGGCGCTCTTCGTGTATCAGGAGCGCGCCCTTGCTCTAACGGTACGCGGTCGTTCTTTGCAGGCAGAGCTGGCTGCCCAGTATCAAGATTTGCGGCCAGAGGCCGCGTTGCTTGAAAAACCCAAGCTTCGTTTGGCGTTACCCGACAGGGTGCTCAACGATATTCTGGGACGGCATCTGGTGGCCTTTCTGCGTAGGGATGCTGGTGTGCACCTGGAACTGATCCGCCAGGAACGTGGCCCGTTAATGCAGAGTGAGGTCATGATCTGGTTGGCCGATCCGAATCAGACTCGACCCGACCCAGGTTTCGCCATGACGCGACCGCAGCGTCTGGCCTGCATCGACTTTCAGGCGTGCATAGCCAAGCGCTATGCGCGTGAGCGGCGCCTCCCCGCCAGCCTCGAAGATCTGAATGACTACATGCTGGTTCAGCAGGCCGATATCCCGACATCGGCCCTGTTCTCACCGTGGAATGCTCTGGTGGACTCAAGGCGCAGCGCAGTGACGCGAGTGCATTCTCAGCAGTGGGCGATGGAACTGGTCAAGCATGCCGCCTGCGTTGGTCTGATGCCGAACTACATCACTCATCTCGATGCGAACCTGCAATCGCTACCCACCCTCTTCACGCAGCCCATGAGGCAATCGATCTGGCTGTCCTGCGCACCATTGTCCGCGCAGCGCGAGGACGTCGTTGGGCTGGTGGCGTTGATCCAGGCTGCGTTCGAGGAGCGGTGGCAGTGGTTTCTGCCTGATGACGGTCAGTGAAGCTACATGGCGAACTCGACAACATGGTTACAAGAACAACGATGCCTCACCCATGACAATTAGAGAATAAAGCATGAAACGATCCACCCTGGCACTGGCCATCACGGCGGCGGCACTCAGTCAGGCTGCTTCCGCCGATTTTCTCGGAGACAGCAAGGCGACGCTCGATATGCGCAACCTCTACTTCAATGAGGATGTGCGTGATCGCGACATTCCATCTACTCAGGAGTGGGGGCAGGGATTCATCCTCAACTATCAGTCTGGCTTCACCGAAGGGACGGTCGGCCTGGGGATTGATGCCATTGGCCTGCTGGGGGTACGCCTCGATGGCGGTGGCCGGTCGGGCAAGGCAGGTATTGATCGTAACCCTGGCGCCCTGTTCCCGCTGGATAGCGATGGTTCTGCGGTCAGTGACTATAGCAAGGCCGGTGTAACGGCCAAGGCACGTCTTTCCAAGACCGAGTTGCGCCTAGGCACTCTGCAGCCGAAGTTGCCGGTGGTGACTTTCAACGATGGTCGCCTGTTGCCGCAGTTGTTCGAAGGTGGTCAGATCGTCTCCAACGAGATCGAAGGGCTGACCTTGACAGCCGGTCAGTTGGAGCACGCAAAAGGTCGGAGCTCGACTGACTCACGTGGCTTGTCCATCGCCGGATCCAACAATGCAACCACTGGACAGTTCGTCAATACGTTCTATTTCGCGGGTGGCGACTACAAGGTCACCAAGGATCTCACCGCTCAGTATTACTTCGGCAATCTGGAAGATTTCTACAAGCAACATTTCCTGGGATTGATCCACAACTACGCACTGGGCGGTGGCAATCTCAAGACCGACCTGCGTTACTTCTACAGCACCTCCGATGGCAAGAACAGCAGTGAGAGCGGCCGGGCTGAGGGCTATCGCAGCAACGGTTACTGGACGGTCGGTGACAGCAAGCGTGGTGAGGTAGATAACCGTACCTGGAGTGCCTTGTTCACCTACAGCCATAGCGGTCATGAGCTGAGCGCGGGTTATCAGCAGGTGTCCGGCGATAGCGCCTTCCCGTACCTGAATGCTGGCGACGGGGCAACCAGTTACCTGATCACCGATCGGCAGATCGGTCGTGGTGGTAAATTCCTCAGTGCTGGCGAGCGCACTTGGTTGGCCGGCTATGCCTATGATTTTGGCAAGCTGGGTATCTCGGGGCTAAAAGCCTCGGTGATGTATTTGTCGGGTGATAACGTCGACAGCGCACAGGGTGAGCGTAACGAATGGGAGCGTGACCTGCGCCTCGATTACGTTCTGCAGGAAGGATCACTGAAGGGACTCGGCTTCTCTCTGCGCAATGCCAGTCTGCGTGGCAATGTTGGGGCAGACGTCGATGAGAATCGGCTTTATGTGACGTACAGCTTGCCACTGCTTTAAACCATGGAAAGTTGCCTCTTCTGTTCTGTGCAGAAGGGGCAACATGATTCACTTCAATTCGTTTTTTTCAGCGGTTGATAAAGACGAACCGCTACCGTGGCTGCTCAACTGGAGTACGATGCCACAGTATGCCATTTTTTCACTTCCTCCCTTGCAGCGCCCGAGCAATTCGCGCAACTGCGCATGCAGTGCCTGCAAATTCTGAATGCGTGCCTCGACATGAGCGATGTGTTCTTTCACCAATGTACTAATGAGTGCGCAACTCGCATGCGGCCGATCATGCATTGCCAATAAGCGACCTATTTCTTCCAATGTCATATCGAGTACACGACAATTGCGGATGAATGTCAGGCGCTCGAAGTGCAGCTGACTATATAAACGATAGTTACTGTTGTTGCGTGAGGGGCTGGGTAGTAATCCCTGATGCTCGTAGTAACGAATGGTCTCCACTGGGCAGCCAGTTCGCTTAGCAAGTTCACCAATTTTCATAATGATGCTTCCAGAGTACGCCAGCATGAGGGGCTGATAAAGCCGTTAGAGCGGCTTGCCATCATCTAGATTGATGGCTTCGTGACAGCCTGGAAATGAAGAGGTTCTTTGATTACGAAATTGTAATGCAGCGCTCATCTTCGAGTTATCTGGAGGTTGCAAGGATAGAGGGGCCAAATCCACAAGAAGAAATCGGCCTATGACAATCCCAGAACTGCCGGTAAGCATCAGGAGCAATGCATGAAAAAAAGTCCTCTAACCATGGCGATCATCTCCGCGTTGGCATTCGGTGCAAGCGCGATGGCTCAGGCATCCGAGTCTCAGGTTGCCGAAGGCTTCATCGAAGGAAGTAGCCTGAATATTCTTAACCGAAACATGTATTTCAACCGGGACTTTCGCAAAGGGGAGGCCAGGGTACTACCCAGCGGTGAGCGCAGCAGCTACACCGAGGCTTGGGGGCACGGCATCATGGCTAACTTCGAGTCCGGTTTCACTCAGGGAACCGTTGGTTTCGGCATTGACGCCTATGCCGGACTGGGCCTGAAGCTTGATACCGGTGATGGACGTTATGGTCCCGGTGGTAGTGTCAACATGTTCCCGGTCGACAGCGATGATCGTGCCGAGGACTCGTATTCGAAAGTGGGGGCCGCGGTAAAGGCGCGCTTCGCTGATACGGTCGTCAAGGCCGGTGACGTATTCCCAACCACGCCCGTCGTGCACTACGGGGACTCTCGTCTGCTGCCGCAGAGCTTCAAAGGTGTGACGGTCGTCAACGAAAGCATAGAGGGCCTGACCCTGCAAGGCGGTCGTCTACATGCCATGAGCCAACCGCAGGAGAGCACTTCACGCGGTGATTTCGCGACCTTCTATGCTGGGCAGGTGGACTCTCCCTGGGTCGGCTACTTTGGTGGTGACTACGAGCTCAACGACAACCTGGGCTTCAGCCTTTACAGCAGCCGTTTGAAGGATGCCTGGGATCAGTACTACGCTGGCATGTGGTGGACTTACCCACTTTCCGAGGATCTGTCGTTGTTTGGTGGTCTGAATTACTACAACGCCACCGACGAAGGTAAGAAGCAGCTGGGTGATTTCAGTAACAACATCTATAGCGGTAGCATCGGTGTCAAGTACGGCGCTCACCGTGTAGCGCTCTCTCACCAGCGTAACAACGGCGATGACGACTTTGACTACCTGCGTCAGTCCGACTCGATCTTCCTCGACAACTCCCTTCAGTACAGCGACTTCAACTCGCCCAAGGAACGCTCCTGGATGGTGCGCTACGATCTGGACATGGCTGACTTTGGTGTGCCAGGGCTGAGCTTCATGGCGCGTTACGCGCTGGGACGTGATGCGGATTACTCCAATGCCAACAGCATTTACATGCGCACGGATGGTGCCGGTAACCCGCTGACCGATCAGAAGCGCTGGGAGCGCAACCTTGAGGTCAAATACGTGTTCCTCGAGGGTTCTCTGAAGGATCTGTCCGTGCGTGTACGTCAGATGACCACTCGCGCTACTGCTTACGAAAGCGACCTCGATGAAGTGCGTGTAATCGTCGAGTATCCGCTTCAGGTGCTGTAACGACATTCAGGGGCGGCATAGCCGCCCCTCTCTGACAAGATTGTAATTTGAACCTCATGCTCATGTTAGGTGCCGATCCGTAACATGGGACTGTCTTCGAAGCATTCGTTTCCATATTTGCTCAGTCAGTCCGAGGTGCATATGAAAGTTTTTTCCCAGTTTCTGTTTATCGTGTTTCTGGGGGCAGCCAGCATGGTTGCCTCTGCAGAAGATGGCTCTGAGCGCTCTCTCAATGCCGTCAAGCAATTCCGTGAGAATCAACAGCGTATCCATGGTGACAACGCCGTTGAGCAGCAGAAGTCCCAAAGTGCTCAGAGTGAGCAAGACGATTGAGCGCATGAACTAACGCAGCCGTCCTGCTCGCTCTCTCCAGTCCATCTCTTGGTAGCTCCCGCTCCTTTGGTGAGAGATGGTTCCTTGGCGCCCCTTTGGGGGCGCTTTTTTTTGTTCGTCAAAGAATTGGGTTGGAACTGCTTAGTCTTGTGGGCGCGATATCTATCCACTTGAGTTTGCTCTATCCCAAGTTGAGTGGGCACTGATTGATAGTGGATAGTGTCTGCCGTAATAAGTGTCCATGATCCATACCAGGCGACGTTTTCCGAATAATTCAAAAGAGAGACGGTAGAGCAGTGCTTACTGGCACGACGCTTCGTCATATGTTCGAGAGACGCTTGGTATCGCTGAAAGTCTGTTGGGCAAGTGGAAGTGCTAGAACGAACAGCAGTGTGAGTTGTGAAAGTGTGAAGCTGCGCCAGCGGCTGGCTCAGGTCAACAGTAATGCGATGCTCTAAAGACGCTCGCCATCTCCTCACAGCCCACGGAGTCAAGTTTAGCGCTGTCGAGGCATTGGTCGGTCTCTATCCCGTAGCACTGATGTGCCGGCTGCTGTGGGTATTAAGCAACGGTTTCTATGCCTGGCAGCAGCGGTCGCCCTCGGTGTGAAAGATGGCGAGTCGGCGTCTGAGCAAGGAGAACCACACCATCTACCATGAGATGAATGTCTGTAGGGGACGAAGTGGGCGGCTGAAACTGAGAAAATGTGTCGTCTGGTGAGGGGCTTGTATTCGACGTAGATGGGGCAAAAAGGGGGCGCCATCCCTGGCGCAATTCGATTAAGCAGTCTTTTCCGTTGAGCTTTGGCGGGCCTGCTCGATCAAGGGCTTTGGTAAAGGGAAGTACAGCGTAAAAACTGTGGTCTGATCTGCGATGCTGCTCACGCCCACGTGGCCATGGTGCAGGCTCATGATCGAACGCACGATGGCCAGGCCCAGCCCGGTGCCGCCATCAGCACGTGACCGCCCACGATCCACGCGATAGAAACGCTCGAACAGTTTGGGTAGGTGCTCGGGAGGAATGCCTGCACCTGGGTTGCTCACTGCCAGGGTGGCGTTCGTCGCGTTAGTGATGAGGTCAATATCGATTTTCGAGCCTTCCGGGCTATGGCGGATGGCGTTGGATAGCAGGTTAGAGATAGCTCTCTGTACCATCAAACGATCGCCATTAATTGTTGCGTACCCTGATACGTTGAGTTTGATGTCCTTTTCTTCGGCCGTGAGGCTGAAAAGCTCCACTACTTTCTCTGCCTCTTCGTGCAGTGCAATTGCCTCGAAGGGGATAAGTGCTGCCGGATGGCTGACGTGGGCGAGAAACAGCATGTCCGATACGATCCGCGTGACCCGGCCGAGCTCCTCAGTGCAGTTCTCCAGCACCAGTTTGTATTCTTCTGGCGGGCGTTCCCGTGAGAGCGTCACCTGCGCTTTGCCGATCAGATTGGTGATGGGGGAGCGTAATTCATGTGCCAGGTCGTCAGAGAATTGCGAAAGCTGTTGTACGCCACCGTCCAGGCGATGAAGCATGAAGTTGATGCTGTTAGCCAATTCGCGAAGCTCCTGCGGTAGGTTATCCAGTGGCAGGCGATGGCTCAGATCCTGGGTCGAGACGAGTTCTGCAACCTTGCGGAACTGATTCAGGGAGCTCAGGCCGCGATGAGCGATCCACCAGGCTCCGGCCGCGATCAGAGCCAGTACGAAGGGCAGGGCAATCAAGGTGGATTCGACATAGGCGTGTAGCAGTGCTTGGTCAGCGGAGCGCTCCAGTGTAAGGACGGCGCGTATTCGTGATCCGTCCTTACGCAGAATAAGCTGCGAGGCGGTCAAGAGCTGCTTGTCCTGCGCATCTCGCCAATGTTCGAAGGCGATGGTCTCGCTGGCGTTTTCTATAAAGGAAGGTAGGGCCTCCTGTGTCTGGCCCACGCTCATGATTTCCTTGGGAGACGAGCTGTCGTCATAAAGAGCGAGCGAGAGGCTGTCGTGGCCTTTGATCAAATCTCTGATGTTGTGGGCCTGGTCACCGACTTCCGGGCGAGTGTTGATTTCTCTCATGCCATGGCGGATTTGCTGAAGCTTGTCCTCGAGGCTTTGCTCTGCAATGTAGTTGAGCTGCCGGCTTAACGAGAAATAAGCCAGCGCACTCAGCAGTGCAACCAGTATCAGGCCCAGTATTGCGACCGACAGGCTGAGTTGGCTTGAGAGTCTGGCAGGCCTCATTGACGAGCCTCCAGTACATAGCCGACGCCGCGCAAGGTGTGGATCAGTTTGTTCTCGAAAGGGTCGTCGATCTTGGCGCGCAAGCGCCGGATGGAAACTTCGACGACGTTGGTATCACAGTCGAAGTTCATGTCCCAGACCAGCGAGATGATCTGGGTGCGCGAGAGTACTTCGCCGCTGCGTCGCATCAGCAGGTGCAGCAGAGCGAACTCCTTGGTGGTCAGATCGATTCGTTGACCATTGCGATAGGCGCGGTGGCGGGCTGGATCCAGCTCAAGGTCGTCGACCTTGAGCACGTCTGGCGCGCTGACCTGTTCACCTCTTCGTAGCAGCGAGCGAACTCTGGCCAGAAGCTCGGGGAACTCGAATGGCTTCACCAGATAGTCGTCGGCACCGGAGTCGAAACCTTTGAGCTTGTCGGCCAGGCGCCCGCGTGCCGTCAGCATCATCACAGGGGTGCGACTATTACGGCGAATGCTGGCCAGTACGCCCCAGCCATCGATCTCTGGTAAGTCGACATCAAGGATGATCAATTCGTAGGACGCTTGGGCCGCCATGTGCAAGCCGTCGACACCATTGGTGGCAATATCGACGACATAGCCGCTCTCGGTAAGTCCCTGGTGGAGATATTCGGCAGTTTTAAGCTCGTCCTCAACAATCAGGATTCGCATGTAGTAGTTGACCTTGGTGGGGGAGAGAAATTTTTATCGAGTCGCGATGATTGTTGGACTTGGGAGCGATCGGCATTTTCATGGCAGATGATGATCCCTGTAGTAACTACAGGGTCAAGCGTCAGAGCCCCTAATTTAGGGGGCTGTAGCCTCTGTCTTTGTAAGCCGTTTGTTGCTCTTCTGATGTTTTTTATATGTCCAGTTGTAACTTCATGACTCGAATAATCGTTGCGTTGGCGTCATGGTAATACAGCGTTAAATGGCTTAGTTGGGCATTACGTATTTGTAATTTTGCAGTCACCTCGACGATAGGTGAGGCTCCCTAAATTCTGCACCGAATGAAGGTCTCGGAGATTTCATACATGTCTCCGAATTTATACAGGTGTGGAGGAAAGGCCCTTGTCGAGGCGTTATTCGAGAGTTGCTGAGGCACTTTGCCTGGCTGTTGCCTGCTCAGTTGTAGTGAATCATGCCGTGGCATCAACGCCGATCACCCTGGGCGACGCATGGGGGCAGGCACTGCAGACCAACCCGTCGCTGATGGCAGGTGATCGTAATGTCGGCATCGCAGAAGGTGAGCGTCGCCAAGCCGGTGTGATTCCCAATCCGGAGCTGTCTTGGGAGGTTGAGGACACCCGCAGTGCTACGAGGACCACGACGGTACAGATCAGCCAACCTATCGAGCTGGGCGGCAAGCGCGGCGCCCGGATAGAAATGGCCGAACGCGGTATCGACAGTGCTGCGGTCGGTCAGGAGCAGCTGCGCAATGAGCTGCGTGCCGAGGTGGTCGGGGCTTTTCAAGGAGCCTTGTTGGCGAAGATGCGCCAAGAGTTGGCTGAGCAGTCACAACGCCTGAGCGAACGCGGCGTGGCGGTCGTTGATGCGCGCGTCAAGGCTGGCAAGGCCTCTGCCCTGGAGGCATCGCGCGCCCGGCTGCAGTACGAAGAGGTTCGACTGGAGGCCGCGCGGGCTCGAGATCAGTACATCAACGCCATGAATCAGTTGCTGGCCTTGATTGGGGGGGCATCCGCCAGTGGTGAGCCTAGCCTCAGTGGCGATGTTACCGATATGCCCGCAATACCCTCTGAAGTCGCACTTCTGAGCCGTCTGGACAAAGTTCCGCAGATGCGTCTTGCCAGGGTCGAGATCGACCGGCAAGAGGCCGGAATCGCCGTTGAGAAAAGCCGGCGGATTCCCGATCTGACGGTCAGCCTCGGCAGCCAATACAGCAGTGAGGATCGTGAGCGCGTCAACCTTGTTGGTTTGTCCATGCCTCTGCCTCTGTTCGATCGCAACCAGGGAAATGTTCTGGCCGCCTCGCGGCGGGCTGATCAGGCGCGCGACTTGCGAAATGCTGCCGAGTTGCGCCTGCGCAGTGAGGTGCAGCAGGCCTATCAGCAATGGCGAACGGCGCAGGGAGCGATTAGCGGTTTCGAGGGGGGCCTGCTTGCGTCCGCGGACACAGCTTTGGAAAGCACGACGCGTGGATTTCAGATGGGCAAGTTCGGCTTTATCGATGTTCTCGATGCCCAGCGCACCTTGATCGACGTTCGCTCCCGTTACCTGCAGGCACTCGGCGAAGCGCTCGATGCCTGGGTTCGCCTTGAGCGCATCTACGGCGACCTATCTGCCCAAGCCGATAACTACTGATTTCCTGTCACGACGATCGGCGCGATGCCGGTTACTGATCATCTTTTGGGGTTGTTCATGCAGAAGAAACTTGGTGTTGCCATCGCGGCGGCCCTGACCTTGGGGTTCGTCGGTGGTGCGTTGTTTTATAACAGCGGGCGCTTTGCCGCAGAAATCGGGCACATGCTTGCCAGTAGCGACAGCGTTGTTGCAGTCAGGGCTGGGCAGGTCAGTGAGGCCGGGGACGATCATGCCGATGATGATCATGGCGAGGCTGGCGATGATCACGGTGAGTCCGCGGGTGGGCATGCCGAAGAGGGGGGGCTGGTGCTGAGTGAGGCGCAAATAGCCGCTGCGGGCATTGAACTCGTCGACGTACAAGCGCGCGCCATGAGCACATACATCTCTCTACCTGGCGAGGTGAATTTCGACGAGGAGCGCACGGCTCATGTCGTGCCGCCCAGCGCTGGCGTTGTCGAGCGCGTGCTGGTCGGGCTGGGGCAGAAGGTGGCTGCTGGGGATGGCCTGGCGACTATCGTCAGTCAGCAGGTTTCCGAGTTGCGTAGTGAAATGGCGGCTGCCGCTCGACGCGTTGAGCTGGCCCGCACGACCTTCGAGCGTGAACGCCAATTGTGGAAGGACGGTATTTCGGCCGAGCAGGATTATCTCCAGGCCCGGCAAACGCTGCAGGAGGCCGAGATCGCTCTGGCCAATGCCCGACAGAAGGGCAAGACGATCAGCCCTCAGGGCGAGGCTGGCGATGGCAGCCGTTACAACCTGCGTGCACCTTTTTCCGGTGTGGTGGTGGAGAAGCACCTGGTACCTGGCGAAGTCGTCAGTGAGACCAGTAATGCCTTCACGGTGGCTGATCTGAGTCGCGTCTGGGTCACCTTCAGCGTTTCCCCGCGTGATCTGGAACAGGTGAAAGTCGGGCAGTCAGTACGTGTCAGTGCGCCAGAGTTGGGGCGCGAAGCTACGGGTAAGGTGGCTTACATCAGCCGCCTGCTGGGTGAGCAGACGCGGACGGCGACAGGCCGCATCGACCTGGATAACGCCGACGGCATTTGGCGTCCCGGCCTGTTCGTCTCGGTTGCCTTGGCGACTGAAAGCCATGAGGCCGGGGCCGTGGTGCCGGCTTCATCGATTCAGGATGTCGAGGACAAGACCAGTGTCTTCGTGCGTACCGCTGAAGGCTTCGAAGTGCGTCCGGTGACATTGGGCACCCGCAGCGATGGCTTCGTCGAGGTACGCGAAGGCCTGAAGTCAGGCGAACGTGTAGCTGCCACAGGCAGTTTCATCCTCAAGTCCGAACTGGGCAAAGGCAGCGCCGAACACGCGCACTGATCCTCACCGACGAGTACTTTTCATGTTTGAGCGCATCATTCAATTCGCCATAGAACAGCGTTTTCTGGTGCTGTTGGCCGTTTTGGCGATGGCCGGTGTGGGCGTGGCCAGCTATCAGAAGCTGCCGATCGACGCCGTTCCCGACATCACCAACGTCCAGGTACAGATCAGTACCGCTGCCGAGGGCTTTTCGCCGCTGGAAACCGAGCAGCGCATCACTTTCCCGATCGAAACGGCCATGGCCGGCCTGCCGCATTTGAAACAGACCCGCTCGCTGTCACGCTCGGGGCTATCGCAGGTTACCGTGATTTTTGAGGATGGCACGGATCTGTATTTCGCCCGCCAGTTGGTCAACGAGCGACTGCAAAGCGCCAAGGAGCAATTGCCCGAGGGTGTCGAGGCCTCCATGGGGCCGATTTCCACCGGCCTAGGTGAAATCTTTCTATGGACGGTCGAGGCCGAGGAGGGGGCACTCAAGGAGGACGGTACGCCTTACACACCAACCGATCTGCGGGTGATCCAGGACTGGATCATCAAACCGCAGTTGCGCACGGTGCCTGGCGTTGCCGAAATCAACACCATTGGTGGCTTCGCCAAGGAGTTCCAGGTCGCTCCAGATCCCAAACGCCTGGCTGCCTACAAGCTGACGCTGGGTGACCTGCTGCTGGCGCTGGAGCGCAACAATGCCAACGTCGGTGCTGGCTATATCGAGCGCAATGGCGAGCAACTACTGATTCGGGCACCTGGGCAACTGAGCACGCTGGACGATATCGCCAATATCGTCGTGGCCAATGTGGACGGCACGCCCATTCGGGTTAGTCATGTGGCGCAGGTGATGTTGGGCCGTGAACTACGTTCTGGTGCTGCGACCGAGAATGGTCGCGAGGTCGTGCTGGGAACAGTGTTTATGCTGATCGGCGAGAACAGCCGCAGTGTGTCGCAGGCCGTGGCCGCACGTCTGGAGGAGATCAACCGTTCGCTGCCTGAAGGGGTGGTTGCGGTGACCGTCTATGACCGCACCAATCTGGTGGACAAGGCCATCGCCACGGTCAAGAAGAACCTGATCGAAGGGGCTATCCTGGTCATCGTCATCCTCTTCCTGTTCCTCGGTAACATCCGTGCGGCGCTGATCACAGCCATGGTCATTCCGCTGTCGATGCTGTTCACCTTCACCGGCATGTTCAGCAACAAGGTCAGCGCCAACTTGATGAGTCTGGGGGCACTCGACTTCGGCATCATCGTCGATGGTGCCGTGGTCATCGTCGAGAACGCTATTCGCCGTCTGGCTCATGCGCAGCACAAGCTTGGCCGCGAGCTGACCCGTAGTGAGCGTCTGCATGAGGTCTTCGCGGCATCCAAGGAAGCGCGTCGTGCGCTGATTTTCGGTCAGTTGATCATCATGGTGGTGTACCTGCCGATCTTCGCCCTGACCGGGGTCGAGGGCAAAATGTTCCACCCAATGGCCTTCACCGTGGTGACCGCCCTGTTCGGGGCCATGATCCTTTCGGTGACCTTCGTCCCGGCGGCTATCGCGCTATTCGTCACTGGTAAGGTGAAAGAAGAGGAAAACGCGCTGATGCGTGTTGCCCGGCGCACCTACGAGCCAGTGCTGGCCTGGGTCATGCGACGGCGTACGTTGGCCTTCAGTGCGGCCGTGGCGCTGGTTCTGTTCTCCGGTCTGCTGGCATCACGTATGGGCAGCGAGTTCGTGCCTAGCCTCAGTGAGGGGGACTTCGCGCTGCAGGCGCTGCGTGTACCGGGTACCAGCCTGACGCAGTCGGTGGAGATGCAGATGCGCCTGGAGGAGACCATTCTGGCCAAGGTGCCGGAAGTGGAGCGAGTATTCGCGCGTACCGGTACGGCGGAAATCGCCTCCGACCCGATGCCGCCGAACATTTCTGACAGCTACGTGATGCTCAAACCGCGCGATCAATGGCCCGATCCGAAAAAGTCGCGTGATGCTCTGATCGCCGAGCTGCAGGCCGCTGCCGAGTTGGTTCCGGGCAGTAACTACGAGCTGTCGCAGCCTATTCAGTTGCGTTTCAACGAATTGATATCGGGTGTGCGCAGCGATGTCGCGGTGAAGATATTCGGCGACGATATGGACGTTCTCAATAGCACGGCAGCCGAAGTGGCCGAAACCCTAGGCGGTATTGATGGGGCGTCCGAGGTGAAGGCCGAGCAGACAACGGGTCTTCCGGTGCTGACCGTGGCCATCGACCGAGACAAGGCGGCTCGCTATGGTCTGAATGTCGGTGACATTCAGGAAACTGTCGCCGTGGCTGTTGGTGGGCGCCGGGCGGGAACGCTGTTCGAGGGGGATCGCCGTTTCGATCTGGTAGTACGTCTACCGGAGAACCTGCGTACCGATATCGAGGGGCTTTCGCGACTGCTGATACCCGTTCCAGCAACGGGGGCAGCCACCAGCGTCGGCTTTATCGCGCTCTCCGAAGTGGCCAGTCTGCAACTGGCGCCAGGGCCAAACCAGGTCAGCCGCGAGAATGGCAAGCGCCTGGTTGTGGTGAGTGCCAACGTGCGAGGGCGTGACATCGGATCCTTTGTGCAAGAAGCCGAAGAGAGGATTCGCAGCGATGTGAAGCTGCCAGCCGGTTATTGGACGACCTGGGGCGGACAGTTCGAGCAGCTGCAATCGGCAGCCAAACGCCTGCAAGTGGTGGTGCCGGTCGCCCTGCTGCTGGTCTTCATGCTGCTGTTCATGATGTTCAACAACGTGCGTGATGGCTTGCTGGTGTTTACCGGTATTCCTTTTGCGTTGACCGGTGGCGTGATGGCGCTGTGGTTGCGTGACATACCGCTTTCGATCTCCGCCGGGGTGGGCTTTATTGCTCTTTCCGGGGTGGCGGTTCTCAATGGTCTGGTGATGATTTCCTTCATTCGTAATCTGCGCGAGGAGGGAATGGGGTTGCAGCAGGCCGTCACCGAAGGTGCCCTGCAACGTCTGCGCCCGGTATTGATGACTGCTCTCGTTGCATCGCTTGGCTTCGTGCCCATGGCTCTGGCGACTGGGACTGGGGCTGAAGTACAGCGCCCTCTGGCGACTGTGGTGATCGGTGGGATTCTGTCCTCTACCGCACTTACGCTGCTGGTGTTGCCAGCGCTCTATCGTTGGGCCTATCGGCGTGAGGAGGAGGGTGAGCTGAAAGGCTCGGAGTGAGTAGATAGTTTCGCTGGCTCGAAAAATTACGAGCCAGCGTCTTACCGATCTACCCTGGAGCTGGTGGATCGGTAGTTAAGATCTACTGCTCGCATTTCGCCGCTCAAACCCGATCAGCCTGAGGCAGTCCAGCGTCGAGTGTCGACGACTGTGATTGTAAAAGCGGATGTAGTCGAACAGAGCCCCTTTGAGTTCAGGATCACTGGCAGAGCCAGCTATTAATTAAAGGAGATAAGGACGCTGCATTTTACAGGGGAACTTAATAATGAACTCACTTTATCCCAAAGAAGGCCCGCTAATGCGGGCTTTCTTTATAGCGGGCCGGTCAATTCTGCCGCCAGCTTTCAATTACTTCAGCGCCATGCTCCTGCTTCCACGCCTTGAGCACCTTGTTGTTACCACCTTTAGTTTCAACGACCTCACCCGTCTTGGGGTTTTTATAGACCTTGGTCTGGCGTGCAGCCCGCTGTTTGCGAGGTTCGGCCTGCGGCTTGCTGGGCTGCGGATCCAGGATGGAGATCAGGCCGCGCAGGCTCACCCCATATTCGTCCATTAGTGCACGCAGCTTGCTCTCGAACTCAATCTCTCGCTGCATGGCCTTGTCATTTTTTAGCGCATCGAGCTGCTTCAGTTGCTCTGCTAATTGAGCCTCGAGAGCTTTGTATTCAGCGATTTTGGACATGTGCTGCTTTCCTTGAGATGGGAGTCTACATGGGTATAGGGCATCTATCTTTCCACACATTCGCGTAGCATTTCCACATCTACCGAAACGTACTCCAGTGTAGTCTTTATGTTCGTATGGCCTAGCAGCTCTTTCACAAGGTGAAGATTTCTCTCAGGTTTCTTCATAAGGTCTGTGCCGATCGTATGGCGGAACCTATGGGGGGATATCCTTGAGTTAGTAATGTTGGATATCTTTGCGTAGCAGGACTCAACCTGCCAGCAGTTCATCGTTAATCGTCTATGATGCGGGCTAAAACGATTTACGTTGAATAACTGATCGCTGTGCTTGAATTTCTGAAATTTAGCCCTGTCCACGAGCATCGAAATCCATGGGTGGTACTGGCTGGATATGGGAACTGGGTATTCACGTTTAGTTTTAGAGCCTTCCACAGTTGCCATGATTAACCTGTCATTCAAGTCCACATCTGCCAGCCTGATATTCAGTACCTGGTTCAGTCGTAAACCTGTTGAATAGAATGTCTCATTCACCACTTGCCAGAACCAAGCCGGGGTGATCCGGCTTCGCTCCTTGTTCTCCTGCTCCCAGGCCTCCATCTGCTCCAGGACCAGCCTGGCCTGATGAATCTGGCTGGTTGTTAGGGTCTTCTTAGGGCGCTTCGGTTCACCAACTAGGGTGCCTTTGAATGGGTTAGTTTTGGACAGAATCAGGCCCTGATCAATTCCAAAGCCCCATAATGCACGCAGATGTCTTGCATAACTATTCCAGCTGACCTCCCTCATCTGGGTAAGCGCTATTCTCCTCCACGAGAAAACGTCCCTGCTAGTGAGCTCCTCTGGGTGTGTCATTCCACAATTGTGCATAAACTTCTGCAGCTGGGCTGTTGCTGATTTGTAGCTCGTTTGAGATCTAGGCCGCAAGTGGCGTAAGAAAAAATACTCTTCTAATAGTTGGTCAAAGGTCAGCATGAGCGACTACTCTCCCTGCTCTAGGCTCAGGAAGGGATTGTCTGGTGGTACCGAATTGAATAGCTTGCTAGGCTCAGTTAACAAGTAGCCTTGTAATCGTGCTTTGTTTTTTTGTTGCCCGATTACGCGACACTTCCAAATATTTAGTCCTGCCTCCGTTTTTTTATGCAGGCCTAGTTTCTGGAACTGTTTCTGTACGACTTTCCAGCTCTCAGATTCCTTCTGCCCCTCATCCAGTTTTATCTGTGAGGGATGCTCCATTACGAATCGCTGAAATACCCCTGGCGTAACGATGAAGGCAGTTCCGTTCACTATGTGGACCTTTGCCTTGGCATCGTTGATGACAATTCTCCGATCACTTAGACCCTCCCTCAGCCATGCGATGAATCGCTGTCCCAGCGCCTCGCCTTCAAGTGTTCTCCCCCAAGAAGGTGCTGCGACAGCACTACGTGATTCACGACCGGCCTCAGCGTTTACAGCTGCGGATTGGGCGCAACGTTGGGATAGTGCCTTATTGCCATCATGCTCTGCAGCATATTGACCATCTTGCTGTGCTGGTGCGGGAGCTACACCCTGCATCAACAGATCAAGCTCATCCGGTTCCTGCGGCGTTGGTACTTGGTCAGGTATTGCCGATAGATACAGCGAAGACAACTCCGCATTGATATCGTCGAACGGTATGTCGAAATCCATGTGTGGAGGTGGGGAGTTGGAATCGCTCGCAAGGGGCTGTACTGACGCAGATACCTCTGATTGTTGCTTGTCGGCTGACCCCTGGTTCTCGCCATGATCGACCGTGATGGAGCCTGCGAAGGATGCGGGACGCTCCTCGCCGGCCCCCCAGATCATCGCCGGAGCGACCTTGAGCATGGTCAACGTCTGCTTCCAGCCGCTTGGATCCTGAACCGTGCAGCTCCAGATGGCCTTGGGCTCATCCCCTGGCGTTGGTTGGATGATGCCGTGCCCCTGCATTTCGTCGAACAGCCTGGAGTTCCTGGTGGGGACGCCTTCCATACCCTGGCTCATTAGAAGGGCGCGCAAGCGATCAGACACAGGCTTGCTCACCAGCCAGAGAGCGTCATCTGTGAGCCAGCCGCTGGCACCAGGTTGGTTCAACCTGAATGGGGCCTCGCCCGCTGAATCGCGAATCAGCTGTTTCAGGCCGCGTAACAGACGCGCCTGCAGAGAGTCTTGTGGGGCGTTTGCAGCAGCCATAGCCTTGGCCGGGTTTCCGCCCAGCGCCTTGGCCACGGAGGCTTTGTCGGCCTTGATGATTATTTCACCTAGGGTGCCGGCCTGGTCATAGTGGCCGCTGAAAACGAACGATAACTGGCCGAAGAGGAGAGGGACGCCAGCAATCCAGTCCAGCACAGCCGGGGAGAGTATCAGCGGAACCAGCAGGCTTCCTGCCGCAGGGTGTTGGTGGTAGTCCCGGCCGCGCACGAACATCATGCGATAAGGCTCGTTGATTGGGCCGTGCCAGGGACGCCAGATTCTCCCACTGGCCAGCTCTACGCGCTGGTCGACCGCGATCTTGCCTATGTCGTGAAGCAGAGTGTTGCCGCTGACCGAAAACTGACCCAGTAGAGGCTGTTCTGCCGACTGAAAACTGACCCAGGTGTTCAACTGCTTC